>NZ_NCJT01000218.1 GCF_002282565.1 Hyphomonas sp. 34-62-18 | reverse complement strand
CCCCCAAGGCAAGGCCGCTGCCTAAATCCTGCCTTTATTGAAACTGCGCCTTGCGGCCGTCCTCAATCCTTGAACAGATCCATCGCGGCCGTGGTCATCGCTTCCACGCCGGTGGCAATGGCCGGGTCATAGTCAGGCCCGAACAGCGGCGAGTGCAGCGAGGGCAGGGGCATGCCGTCGATCTGCGAGGCGGCATACTTGTCCGGGTTCACCGCGCCCAGCCAGAAGATCACGCCGGGGATCTTTTCGTCCGTCCGCGCAAACTGGCTGAAATCCTCCCCGCCCATCACCGGCGGCACCGCGCGAACATTCTCCTCGCCCAGCTTCTTGGCCACCGCCTTCATCGCCCGCTCGGTCAGTTCGGGGTCGTTATAGGTAGCGGGCGTATAGTCGCTCTCGATCTTGATCTCCGGCGCAGGCGCGCCAAAGGCGGCGGCCTGGCCTTCGGCAATGCGCTTGATGCCGTCCAGCAGCATCTCGCGCGTCTTGTCGTCATAAGAGCGGACGGTGATCAGAAGCTCGGCTTCGTCCGGAATGATGTTGTGCTTGGCGCCTGCCTTGAACGAGCCGACCGTCACCACGGCAGAGTCCAGCGGGTTGGTGTTGCGGGAAACGAGGCTTTGCAGCGCGGTGACAATATGACTGCCGATCAGGATCGGGTCGCGCGTCGTCTGCGGATAGGCGCCATGCCCGCCCGCGCCCTTCACGGTGATGTCCACACTATCGACATTGGCGAGGGCATAGCCGGAGGAATAGTTGATCACACCGGCTGGCGCGCTCGCCGAAACATGCAGCGCAAGGTTATAATCCGGGGTCGGAAATTTCGTGTAGAGCCCATCGGCCAGCATCGCCTGCGCGCCAAGGCCAATTTCCTCGGCGGGCTGGGCAATCATCACCAGCGTGCCTTTCCATTTGTCCTTGTTGTCATGTGGATGTCATGCGCGCAGGCATGCATCACCGGGCTCTCCACGCCGGTCCAGGTTTGCGAGACCACCTTGGAGGCAAAGTCAAAGCCCGTCTGATCGGGCACGGGCAGGCCGTCCATATCCGCGCGGATCAGGATCGTTGGCCCCCGGCCATTTTCGAACACGCCGACCACGCCATAGCCGCCGACGCCGGGTTTCACCTCGCCGATGTCCTTCATCGCCTTTTCGCGCACCCAGGCGTCGCCCAGGCCCTCGGTCACCGTAAAGCCAAGCGCCCGCAGCTCATCGGCCATCAACTTGGAGGTCTCCACCTCACGGAAGGACAGCTCCGGATTGGCGTGCAGCTTCTTGTAAAGCTCCACCAGGCTTGGATCAGCGCTGCGCAGCTCGCCCACCGGCATACCGGTCACGGCGCTTGCGGTGGAAACACTTGCGCCATCGTCCGGGCGCAGCTCCTTGGGCGCGCCGGCCTCTTCCGGCTTGTCCCCGCCGCATGCGGCCAGGCCGAGCGCCATCACGGCAACAAGCAAACTCCGGCGGATCATCATGGCATCACCCCTTGAAACAGATTTCCCTCATCTGGCGCCAGCCTAGTCAGGAATGCCGCAAGGGGGAAGGGGTGCGTCAGATCTGCTGCGGAATGGCGCTGAGACAGGCCAGAAAAGGCGCAGCCTGCAACAAGGTGAAACAGGATGAAACAGAATGAAACGGTTTGAAACGGCGTGAAACGCCTCTTACCCCTCTGCTGCCCGTGGGAAAGCCGCCGCAGGCTGCGTGCCTATCCAACAAAAATCCGCCCAAACCTGCAGCAGTGGCGCAGGAAAAACTTTGCTTCTCCACCCCCTCCGCAGACGGAGGTATACTGCGCCCATGCCCCGGAAATCTAACGCGATAAAAATACGCCCCCCCAAACGCAAACCGGCCGCACTCAGAAAGTGCGGCCGGTCTGAAGCTCTGCAGGAAACAGCTTAGCGTTTCAGGAAGGCCGGGATGTCCTTGCCAAAGCCGACAACGCGGTCAGGCGCCGGCTCGAGGATCAGGTCGTCATCCTTGCGCTTGTAATCGCGCTGTGGGCGGTCGCGGTCACGCTCGCGCTTTTCGCCGCGCGGCTGGTCATCGTTCCGCTCACGGCGCTTTTCATTGCGGGCGGGGCGCTCGCGGCGGGGTTTTTCCTGAGCGGGGGCGGCTTCCACCACGTCCACGGCTTCCACTGCCTCGATGGCAGCCGGCGCTTCAGCAACGGCCACATCGCCGTCTTCGCGCTCGCGGCGGCGGGGGCTACGCTCAGCGCGGTCGCTGCGCTCGCTGTTGCGGCCCCGGGCGCTGCTGCGGCCACCCCGGTCGCGGTCACGGCCGCCCTTGCGGTCGCGCTTTTCTTCAGGGGGAAGGGTCTCGAGTTCTTCAAGCAGGCCTTCCGGCATGAATTCCGGAACATCCTTCTTGATCATCTTCAGAACGAAGCCCCAGGACTTTTCGTCCGCGGGCGTCACAACCGTATAGCTCTCGCCCTTGCGGCCCGCCCGGCCCGTGCGGCCGATACGGTGCACATAATCTTCATCCTTCGGCGGCGGGCCGAAATTGAACACATGACCAACGTCCGGAATATCCAGGCCGCGCGCAGCCACATCGGAGGCCACGAGCAGTTTCAGCTTGCCATCGCGGAAGCGCTGCAATGTCTCGGAACGGACATTCTGCGGCAGGTCGCCATGGATCGGCGCGGCGTCATGGCCATGCTTGGTCAGCGAGGCGGCAACGATGTCCACCTCAACCTTCCGGTTACAGAAGACAATGCCGTTCTTGACATTGGTCGCTTCGATCACGCGGCGCAGCGCCGTGCGGCGGGCCTTGCCGTCATTGGTCGGCAGCTTGACCACGAATTGCGAGATCGTCTCGGCGGTCTGCGCAGGGCGGGCCACTTCAATCTTCTTCGGGTCTTTCTGGAAAGTCTTGGCAAGGCGCTGAATGTCGGCCGGGAAGGTGGCGGAGAAGAGCAGCGTCTGGCGGCTGGCGGGCAGCTTGGTGCAGATCTTTTCGATGTCCGGAATAAAGCCCATGTCGAGCATCCGGTCGGCCTCGTCGATGATCAGCGTCTCAACGCCCATCAGCAGCAGCTTGCCGCGGTCGAACTGGTCCATCAGCCGGCCCGGCGTTGCGATCAGCACGTCCACGCCGCGCTGGAGCAGAGTTTCCTGATCCTTGAACGAGACGCCGCCAATCAGCAGCGCCATCGTCAGTTTGAGGTATTTGCCATACTTCTCGAAGTTCTCGGCCACCTGCGCGGCAAGTTCGCGCGTCGGGCAGAGGATCAGGCAGCGCGGCATCCGCGCGCGGGCCCGGCCGGTGGACAGGCGCTGGATCATCGGCAGCACGAAAGCGGCCGTTTTGCCGGTGCCCGTCTGGGCAATGCCGGTCACGTCACCGCCCATCGCAATGTGCGGGATCGCTTCAGCCTGGATCGGGGTGGGGATGGTGTAACCAGCTTCGGTCACAGCCTTGAGGATGTTCTCAGCGAGGCCAAGATCAGCGAATGTTACAGTTTGGGTGTCGGTCAAGTGCAGTCTCCGGGATGTCTGTTGATTTGCCTGGCCGCCCGGATTGGCGGCTCTCGTCCTGCGTCTGCCAGACCCCATGTCTGGCCAGTCACAGCCGGGCGAATCCCATGCCCGGAGCGTTTGATGAGCGGCCCATATAGCAAAAACGCCCGCCGGGGAAGGGCGGGCGTTCGCTTTTTGTGTAGTTTCAGAAGGCCTTACGCACCGGCATCTGCCAGATTCTGGTTCACGAAGTCCCAGTTCACGAGGCTGTTCAGGAAGGTGTCAATATAGTCGGGGCGGCGGTTCTGGTAGTCCAGATAATAGGCGTGCTCCCACACATCCATCGTCATCAGGGGCGTGGTGCCCTCTTCGGTCAGCGGCGTTTCAGCGTTCGGCGTCTTGGAGATCACCAGCTTGCCGCCTTTGTAGGAGAGCCAGGCCCAGCCAGAGCCGAACTGCGTGGCGCCAGCCTGTTTGAACTCTTTGACGAAGTTGTCGTAGCCGCCAAGGTCGCGCTCGATCAGATCGGCCACCTTGCCATGCGGCTTGCCGCCGCCGTTCGGTTTCATCGAGTGCCAGTAGAAGGTGTGGTTCCACACCTGGGCGGAGTTGTTGAAGATGCCGGCCTTGGATTTGTCGGCGGCGGAAATCTTGATGACTTCTTCCAGCGACTTGCCGGCGAGGTCGGTGCCTTCGACCAGACCGTTGAGGTTGGTCACATACGCCTGATGGTGTTTGCCGTAGTGGAAGTTCAGGGTTTCTTCCGAAATGTGGGGGGCAAGGGCGTTGCGGGCGTAGGGAAGTTCGGGGAGGGTGAAGGCCATGGCGGTGTCCTCTTTGCTTTGCGCGTTTGGTCTCTTTCGCTTGGAAGCGGTTTCGCACATATGGGGGCCATGTCAAACGAGACCAGACCCCTGACCCAAACGCCCTGGGAAGAAATTGATAAAAGAGTCCGCCGGGTAGACGAGGACCGGTGGATTTCCAGCCGGTTTGCGCCTGCCGCTGAGCGCCGCGCGCTGATCGCGCTCTACGCCTTGGCTTACGAACTTGTCAGGGTGCGCGAGGCGGTTTCGGAAGAGACATTGGGCCTGATCCGCTTCCAGTGGTGGCGCGAAGCGATCCAGGAAATTGCCGAGGGAAAGCCCCCGCGCGGGCATGATGTATGCTTGGCGCTTGCTGAAGAGATTGCAGCAGGACGGCTGAAACCCGGCGCGTTGCAGAAGCTGGTCGATGGCTATCAGACAGCCTTCCTCGAGAATGACCGCGCACGCGAGCCGGAAGGCTGGCTGGGCCTGACGGCGGCCAATATCCTGATCCCGGTTCACAATTGGGCAGGGGATCTGCAGGCCGTTGCCGCCGCTTACGCCGCTGCGCGCCGCCATGCGTCCAAGGCGTTTGGGCCGATTGTTTCGCCTGCGCCCAAACAGATGCGCCCGGCCATTGCCCATTACCGGCTGCGCAAGCTCTACTGCGAAGGCAAGACGCCCAACCCCTTCACCAAGCGGTTCTCGATCATGAAAGCGATCAATTCCGGCGAGGTGTGAGCGGGCTCAAAAAGCGTGGATAAGCCCGCTGAAAAAGCGGGGATAAGTTCCCGAAAAACTCCAACAAAAACTCCAACGGCCCGCCTGAAAACTCCAACCGCGTTGGAGTTGCCGGCTTCCTTCCAGGCTTCCTTCGGCCAGCGGCGGTGTTGCCAGAACCATTGACCCGGATGGGCGCGCACCTGGGCTTCGATGAAATCGGTGATGCGCTGAACCGAGCGGCGGACATCACCTTCCTGGTCGCCGGTGTCTTGCGGCACGAAGGGGTCATGGAACTCGATGCGGAAGCGGGCCGGGCCGGTGCGCGTGGTAGACACCGGCACAATCGGCACCTGATATTTCAGCGCGAGACGGGAAGGGCCGGGCGCGGTCATGGCCTCATGGCCGAAGAAGGGAACCGGGATGCCCTCATTGAACTTCTGATCGTTCATCAGGGCGATGGGCGAGCCCTTGGCGAGGGCGCGCATCAGCTCCCGCGTGCCGATGCCCTTGGGCGCGTTGACGGCGGTGCCGTAATCATGGCGCAGGTCTGCGATGCGCTTGTCGATGTGCGGATTGTTCAGGGCACGGTAGGTCATCACCGCATGGGGAATGCGTTTCGTGATCGCCGCCGGCATGATTTCCCAATTGGCGAAGTGGCCCGAGATGAAGACCGCGCCCTTGCCGCTATCGCGGATGGCATCGAGCACATCCAGGCCGACGATCTCCACCCGGCCGGACGTATAGGGATCAATGCTCGGCAGGTGAGGCAGCTCGCCCGCCGTGCGGCCGGCGCTTTCCCAGGCGGCCATGGCCGTCTGCTCAATCTGCGTCTCGGTCCAGTCTGGAAAGGCGAGGCGCAGATTGCGGCGCATGGTTTTGTGCTGGGAGAGGCGCGGGCCGATCTTCTTCAGCAGCCAGCCGCCAAAGTCTGACGCCTTGTCCGGCCCCATCGCCTTGACCGGCGCCCAGTAGATCAGATCCCAGGCAATCGTCTCCAGCCGCCATTGCACGCGCTGCCAGAAGGTGGCGCGGTTATCGATGTCCTTCGGGCGGACATAGGCGGTGGGGGATTGGTCATTCATGGGCTGCGTCAGCTTTCCGTCAGCTTTTGAAGAGCGGCGCGAGCACCGCGTCAAGCGCTGCGGTATCCTCGAACACTGCGGTTACCGGCCAGGCGTGGATTTCCTGCCGCACTTCCGGGGGCAGGCGGACATGATCCTTGGTGGTGGTGACAAGGCGTGCGCCGTGGTCATGGGCGAGGCTACGCAGGAATCTCAGATCGCCATTGCTGTAGGGGTGGTGATCGGCGAAGGGCACCGCGTCAGAGACATGGCCGCCTGCCTCGGCCAGGCTGTCGAAGAATTTCTGTGGGCGCCCGATACCGGCAAAGGCGACCAGGGGCCCGAGTGGCGGGGCCTCCGCCGGGGCGAGCCGCGCGCGCAGCACCGGCAGGCCGCTGGCCGTCACTTCGCGCGGCACCGGGCCTTCGCCCATCAGCACGACTGCGTTGGCGCGGGCAAGTCCTTCGGGCACCTTCTCCCGCAGCGGGCCCCTGGGCAGCACTTCCCCATTGCCGAAGGGCGCGCCGGCATCGATGACGATGAAAGTGAGATCTTTCTTCAGGGACGGGTTCTGGTGGCCATCATCCATGAGGATGACGCCCACGCCGTCTGCCGCCATCGCGCGGGCAGCCTCCGGACGCTCGCGGCCGATCCAGGCTTCGCCGGTGGCGGCCAGGAGGAGGGGTTCGTCGCCAACCTCGCGGTAGGTGTGGCGGGCTGGATCAACTTTCAGGGGGCCGCGTTCTTTCCCGCCATGGCCCCGCGAGAGGCTGGCGGCGCGCAG
>NZ_NCJT01000033.1 GCF_002282565.1 Hyphomonas sp. 34-62-18 | reverse complement strand
GGCACGACGCCGCGTCAGGCTTGGCGGGCCCGCCTGCGCGCCGTAACACCTTTGCTGAACATTTCCGGAGGAGCCAATCATGTCCGAACCCATCGTCCTGACCGAACGCCACGGCGCTGTCTGCCTAGTCACGCTGAACCGCCCGGACGCGCTGAACGCCCTCAACCGCGCGCTGCGGGCTGAGATCGTGCGCGTGTTCACTGAGCTCAAAGACGATCCGGAAATCCGCGCTGTGGTGCTGACCGGCGCAGGCCGCGCGTTCACGGCAGGCATCGACCTGAAAGAAGCCGGCCAGACGGGTTTTGCGCTCGGCGCTGACGAAGATTCCAAATCCATCAACATGCTCGCTGCTTTGGAAGCCTATCCCTGGCCGATCATTGGCGCGATCAACGGCTTTGCCATCACCGGCGGGTTTGAGCTCGCCCTGATGTGCGATGTGCTGCTGGCTTCCGAACATGCCCGCTTTGCCGATACCCATGCCCGCGTCGGCATTGTGCCGGGCTGGGGCCTGTCGCAGAAACTCTCCCGCCTGATCGGCATCAGCCGCGCCAAGGAACTTTCCTTCACCGGCAACTTCATCGATGCGCACACTTCGGAGAAATGGGGCCTCGTCAACCGCGTCTATCCGGCCGCGGACCTTGTGCCTGCCGCCCTGCAGATGGCCACCGAAATGACGTCGACCAATCCGGACCTCCTGCGCAAGTACAAGGCCCTGATCGATGATGGCTTCGGCATGAATTTCGCTGCCGCCATGAAGGAAGAGGTGACCCGCTCGATCGAGCATTCGAAGTCGGTTTCTGCGTCTGCCGTGGAAGAGGCGCGCAAGCAGGTGACCGCGCGCGGGCGGGATCAGCAGGGATAATTCCTCTCAACCCCTCTCTCGCTTGCGGGAGAGGGGCAGGGGTGAGGGCTTGGGGCTCTCCTCTGGCGCTACATTTGAGGATAGGGTGCGCTCCCTCATCCCCAACCCCTTCTCCCCGGGGGGAGAAGGGGCTTTTTCAGGCGGCAAACTCAAAGGCATCCATTCTCAGCACGCTGAACGTTACTGAACTGTGCAGCTGTTCCATCCGCGCGCTTTCGCCCGCGGCGCCGAGCGCCACGAAGAGGGGAAGGAAATGTTCCTCCGTCGGATGATTTCGGGCGGCGTTTGGGGCGCGCTGCCGGTAATTGACGAGATCGTCCACGCGGCCTTCGGTGAGGGCCGCATTTACCCAGTCGCCGAAGGATTTCACCCATTCCGGCTCTTCATTCGGGCCGCGCCAGCTGACGCTGCGCAGGTCATGCGTGAGGCTGCCGCTGCCGAGGATCAGCACGCCGTCTTTGGCGAGCGGGCGGAGCGTCTTGCCAAGCTGAAGATGATGTGCCGGGCCAAGATGGGTTTGCAGGGACAGCTGAAGCACCGGAATTTCCGCTTGCGGCCAGGCGAGTTTCAGCGGCACCCAGGCGCCATGATCGAGGCCGCGCGCGGGATCAAGCGTGGCGGCCATGCCCGCTGTGTCCAGCAACGCCTTTATCCGCGCCGCCAGCTCCGGATCGCCCGGCGCAGGGTATTGCTGCTGGTACATCACTTCCGGGAAGCCGCCGAAATCATGGATCGTCGGCGGGGTTGGCGAAGCGGTGATGCTGGGCTCAAGCGTTTCCCAATGGGCCGAAGCGACGAGGATTGCCTTCGGGCGCGGATGCGTCTTGCCCAGCTCCATCAGGAAATCGCGCGCGGGCACATCATCGAAGATCAGCGTGGGCGAGCCATGTGAGACGAAAATGGGCGGGATCATCAGAGGCAGCCTCCTTCAGTCTTGCTTCTCCTAACGTAAGAGAGGCCTCCTTCCGGGAACAGGCCTGTCCCGGCCTGACAGTTATGCTGGCTTCGCATGAAAGAGGCCGGGTTGCGCTCTGCCCGCCGGCGGGCTTAACAGGGGCGGACTTTTGATACTCCCGGGAGGAATGAATGCGCGACGTTGTGATTGTGGAGCCGGTGCGGACGGCAGTGGGCGGTTTTGGCGGCTCCTTCAAGGGCGTGCAGGCGCATGAGCTGGGCGCGGCGGTCGTCGAAGGGCTGATGGCGCGCACGGGGCTGGCGAAAGACAAGGTAGACGATGTGATCTTCGCCCAGTGCTACCCCTCGATGGACGCGCCCGCGCTTGGCCGCGTTGTGGCGCTGGACGCAGGCCTGCCCGTGGAAGTCACCGGCATGCAGATCGACCGGCGCTGCGGCTCGGGCCTGCAGGCGATCATCAATGCCACGATGCAGGTGGCGACCGGCGCAATGGACTGCGTGATCGCCGGCGGCGCCGAGTCGATGAGCAATGCGCCTTTCTACTCCACCGGTCTGCGCTGGGGCCTCGGCCAGGGCAACATGACCATCAATGACGGCCTGATCACCGGACGCCTGACGGCGGGCGGCAAGAATTTCCCCGTGCCGGGCGGTATGCTGGAGACGGCAGAAAACCTGCGCCGGGATTACCAGATCACGCGCGAAGCGCAGGACGAGTTTGCCGCTGCCTCCCATGCCAAGGCTGTGGCCGCGCAGAAGTCTGGCGTGTTTGCTGAAGAAATCATTCCGTTCACGGTCAAAGGCCGGAAGGGCGACACGGTTGTGGACCGCGATGAGCATCCGCGCGCTGACTCCACGGTCGAGGTGCTGTCGAAGCTGAAACCCATCCGCCAGAAACAGGACGCCGAAGCCACCGTCACCGCCGGCAATGCCAGTGGCCAGAATGATGGCGGCTCGGCTTGCCTCGTGATGACGCGCGAGATGGCAGAGGCCAATGGCCTCAAGCCGCTTGCCCGGCTTGTCTCCTGGGCCGTGGCGGGTGTCGGCCCGGCGGTGATGGGGATTGGTCCTGTTCCGTCCGCGGAAAAAGCGCTTAAGCGCGCCGGGCTTTCGCTGAAAGACATTGATCTGATCGAGCTCAACGAAGCCTTTGCTGCGCAGGTTCTGGCCTGCACCAAGGCGATGGGCTTTTCGAAAGAGGACTATGCCCGCCTCAACGTGCACGGTTCAGGCATCTCGCTCGGCCACCCCGTCGGCGCGACTGGTGGGCGGATTCTGGCCACGATGCTGCGCGAGATGGACCGCCGCGGCGCACGCTACGGCCTTGAAACCATGTGCATCGGCGGCGGGCAGGGGCTTGCGGCGATTTTCGAACGGGTTAACTGAGAGCTCGGTCAGGCTCCGGAGCGTCCGGAGCCTGACGGTAATTTAAACTTGCAATCTGCCTGTGGATGGCGCATATGGCTGCCATCGACATTGGCCGGACGATCAGGCGCATGCGCTCACCAAGGTGAGTTGCGGTTTCAGAAACTCTCCAAAATTCGATACACAAGGTCTGACACACTGTCAGTCCACCCACGACTATGAGACTTATCTAAATGACCCAAGGTATCGTGAAGTTCTTCAACACCCAGAAGGGCTTCGGCTTCATTTCGCCCACCACCGGCGGCAATGACGTGTTCGTCCACATTTCCACGCTTGAGCGTTCGGGCATCGCCCAGCTCAACGAAGGCCAGAAGGTTTCCTACGAAACCGCCATCGACAAGCGTTCTGGCAAGCCTGCTGTCAGCACCATCGAGCTGGTCTAAAGGCTATCTCAGGCAGGCGCGTTGCTGCTTGCCTGACCGGATTACGAAGCGCGCCTCCTCGCCGGGGCGCGCTTTTGTTTTTGCAGCTCAGAAACTCTTGGAAATGCCGGCCAGAATGTGATGATTGGTCGTATCCGGACCATTCTGCTCGATTTCAAGCTGGTTGAGGTAGCCAAAGCTTAGATCTAGCGTGTCGGAGACCGCCCATTCCAGCTTGGCTTCCGTGCGCAGCTCGCTGAAGCCCTGGTCAGCGCCCCAATCGGTTTCGATCAGCTCGTAATAGATTTCCGGCCCGGCGGAGAGGGTCAGCGGCGTGCCTTCGATTGGAAAATCGGCTGTGAGGCGCTGGCGGATGCGGGTGCCGGTGTCGTCGAAGCCTTCGCGATAGCGCTGTTCGATGCGGGTGCGGCCGGAAAATTCAAGGCCCCAGTTGGCCCCGATATCGTAGCTGGCCTGTTGCCAGAGGCGGTGTTCGTTGCGGTCTTCGCCGGTTTGGTTGGTGTGGCCGTAATAATAGCCCCCGGCCAGCTCGACGCCGTTTTTCAGTTCATAAGTGAGACCGGGTCTCAACTCGAGTCGCGAGAGTTCACCATCGGGTTCATACCGGCTGTTGATGTCGAGGCTTGCGCCCCATTGGCCGTTTTCCGACAGGCCGGTTTCCAGGCCGATCGATGTCCAGATCTGGTTTTCGGCGTGAGCCAGAGGGCTCAGCGCGCCAGCCAGCGCAATGAGAGAAATAGAAATACGTCGCATGCGGTGGCGTCTACCCCAACAAATCTGACACAATACTGACAGGCAGGCGGGCACGTAGCCGCGCAAAACATACGCGTCAATCGCAGTTTTGTGACATTTTCATTGATATGGGTTTCGGTCAGAGCCCGAAATACAGCGTCACGATCAAGACACAGGCGACGTTGAGCCAGAAACCTGACTTCATCATGCGGCCAATGGAGAATTGCCGCATGCCGAACACCACGGCGTTCGGGCCGGTTGCGATCGGCAGCATGAAGGCGCAGGAGGCGGCCATCGCGCAGGGTAGAATCAGGCTGCGCACATCAATGCCTGTGGCCTCAGCCAGCGCGCCGAGGACAGGCAGGAAGGTCGTCATGGCCGCAACATTCGACATCACCTCTGTGAGGAAAATTAGAATGCTCACAACGATCAGGATCAGCACAATGGGCGGAAGGGCGCCAAGGCCAGCGAGCGAATTGCCAAGCCAGCCGGCCAAACCGGATGCCTGGACGGCGGCGGCCAGCGACAGGCCACCCCCGAACAGCAGCACCACATCCCAGGGCACTGACTTCGCATCCTCCCAGTTCAGTAGCGCCCAGCTGCCCTGCTGATGCTCGGTCGCCCGGCTGCCATGAGGCATCAGAAACATCAGGATCGCCCCCATGATGGCGATGCCCATATCCGTGAGCCCAACAAATGGCGGTATTTGGACAAGCTGCTCGCGTGTGATCCAGGCCAGAGCGATGACACCGAACACAATGGCCACGCGCACTTCCGGAGTGGTCATCTTGCCGAGAGCGTCGCGCTGGGCCCGCACCGTTGCGCCCGCAGCCTTTGCCGCAGCCGCATCGGATTTTATGTTCCAGGTGAGGATGAGCCAGGCCATCGGCAGCATGATCAAGACGATGGGAAGCCCAAAGCTCATCCATTCGCGGAAGCTGATCTCGATGCCCGCATTGTCGGTGAGCCAGCCCATGGCAATGAGGTTGGTGGGAGTGCCGACAGGTGTGGCGAGGCCGCCGATCGAGGCTGAATAGGCAATCCCGAGCAGAAGGGCGCCGCCAAGCCGCGGGCCTCCGCCAGCGGCCACCGCGACCGACAGCGCAATCGGCGCCATCATCAACGAGGTGGCTGTGTTGGAAATCCACATCGAGAGCAGGGCCGTGGCCAACATGAAGGCCCCGGCAAGCAGCTTCAGCCGCCCTCCTGACAGCGTCAGCACGTTGAGCGCGATGCGCCGGTGCAGGTCCCATTTCTCGATGGCGATGGCCATGATGAACCCGCCCAGCAGCAGCAGCACGACAGTGTCGGCATAGGGCGCGGCGATGTCGCGGAGGCTGGCGACGCCTGTGAGCGGCAGCAGCGCCAGGGGGATCAACGAGGTGGCGGCAATCGGAATCGCCTCGGTGGCCCACCAGATGGCCATGAGCACCAGGACGCCAGCGACAAGCATACCGCCCCGTTCCAATCCTTCAGGCGGTGGCAACACGGCGATCAGCAGCGCAATGGCGGGGCCCGCAATCAGCCCTAAACGGGCGGCAAAGCCGGGCTTCAACGCGGCGGCTAGCCGGTCTCCTGTTGTCATTATTGCAGCCCCTGCCTGTTTCCTTACCCGACGCTACCGGTTTTTCGCCGAAGGGCAAATGGTGCCGGCGGCCGATTTTAAGTCCCCTGTGTCTACCGTTTCACCACGCCGGCACCTTGGGAGGCAGCGTTAAGGCGCGCCTTCCGGATTGGCAAGCAAGCGATGGCGACAGGGTAAGTTGCCCTGCACAAAAGCAAGACGCCCGCGCTCCGGGAGGGGGCGCGGGCGTGTGTCGCTGCCGGCCGGCAGGGGTGGGCCGGCCATCGGGGGGAGGGATCAGGCAGCGACGGTAGAGAAGGTACGGGCGACTTTGGCGATTTCAGATTTGGCGCCAGCGATGGCCGCTTCGCGGGCTTCCGGACCAAAGCCGATCTTTTCGGCGTGGATGAAGGTGACATCCGTGAGGCCAATGAAACCAAGCAGATGGCGCAGATAGGGTTCCTGGAAATCGGCGGCAACGCCGGGGCCTTCCGAATAGAGCCCGCCGCGCGAGGTCAGCACGATGACCTTCTTGCCCTTCAGCAGGCCTTCGGGGCCAGCTTCGGAATAGCGGAAGGTTTCACCTGCGCGCAGCACAAAGTCGAACCAGGCGCGCAGCGAGGTGGGCACGGAGAAATTGTACATCGGCGCGGCAATCACGATCGTGTCTGCAGCGCGCAGCTCGGCAATCAGCTCATCAGAGAGGGCGCGGGCCGCAAGTTCTTCAGCCGTTTCCGGCGTGCCGCGCACACCGGCAAGGTTTGCCGTGGTGAGGTGGGGCACAGGATCACTGCCCAGATCACGGCGGACGACTTTCGTGTTTGGGGCGGCCTTGAGGGTCTGCTCTACAGCATCCTCAATCAGGACGCGCGATACCGAGGCGCCTGCATTGGCGCTGGAATTGATGACGAGAAGATTGGACATCGGGTGCCTCCATTGGCGTGTCGTTCAACGCCAACGGAGATGGGGCCTGGGCGGCAGGTTTGATCCTGCGCGCGCGTGATAACATTTATGCAGGGAAGCGATGAAAGCAGCTGCTGGTGCTGTCAGCCATGCAGTTGCGGGGTCAGCCGCCGCGCTTCAGGCTGGAGAGGAGGCCGGGAGTGAGCGCCTTGTTGAACCGGGTGATGTTCGCCACCGATTCATGCGAAAAGCTCGCGCCGGAATACCAGGACTGGTTCTGGCCCTGCATCGCGCGCATCCGGCCAAGCAGACCGCTCTCAATCGCTTTCAGATCAAGGTGAGGGAAATAGCGCCAGTTCTTGACGTTCACCACGTTGACGAGCCGGGCGCCCTGATCGGCCAGATCACGCTCCAGGAAGACGCGCAGTTCCGGGACTGTGTAGTCCCCGGGGATCTGGCCGGTGACATAGAGATGCCCGCCAAAATCCGGGCTGTGCCCCTCATATCGGGCCGAGATCAGCTGGCCTGGATAGGATCCGGGAAGGAACGCCTTTGAGAAGGAGCGGATGTCTTCCTCGGTGAACCAGTTTTCCACCACGATCAGCGAGGTGGCATAGCCTTTCCATGTGACGGCGCTGGCCACGGCTTGTTCATCCGCTGACGGATCAGTCACCAGGCGCGCCCAATCGTCCACTGGAATGGTGCAGGCGAGTGCCTTGGCAGAGAGCTGGCGCCCATCGGCAAAATGCAGCAGCGATTCCTTCGGCCCGCGTTCAATTCTGGTGAGCTGATGGGAGAGACGCACATCGAAATCTTCGGACAGCACTTCCCAGAAGTTCGACCAGCCTTGCGACGGCATGATCAGCTTGCCGGTCGCGCCGCTGATGATGGCATGATGGTCCACCCACATCATCGCCTGATAGATCGACACCTCGCTGAGATAGCCATATCCGAGTGCCGTTACCGCGCGGTACATCATGCGCATGATCTTCGGCAGCTTCTGCTCCGTCAGCCATGCTTCGGCAGGCATGGCCGCTTCGGCAAGCGCGCGCGGGTCGTCGGGATTTTTCTTGAGGCGTCCCAGCAGGCTTTGCCGCCGCGCCAGATAGACCGTCACCTGCTGGGGCAGGGAAGGGCCGGCCGCTTCATTTACATAATCGCGCATGCCGGCGCCATCGACCGTGGTGCGCCGGAGCAGGCGGAAGGGTTTCCGCTGGCGCCGCATCCATTTCAGGATGTCCTTGTAGGCGCCCGTCGCATAGCAGGTGCCCATCTCCGCGATCAGGTCGCCAAGGTCCATACTGTCAGACTTGCCGCCGACACGGTCTGCCTGCTCGATCAGGGTCACCTGTGAATAGCCTGTGAGCCGAAGATATTGCGCGAGCGTCAGCCCGCCGGGGCCTGCGCCGACAATTGCCAGGGAAGTTCGATCTGGCAGGCTCATAGAGGGTTATTCTTCGGTTAACACGACCGTGAAGGTCGCACGGTTCGGGAAAAACCGATCTTCATCATGTCCTGTTAGTAACGCTTGCATGAAGATGTCGATAGGCTTGTCAGACGTTATACTTTTCCCGCTCATTGGGGGCGGGAGATTCAAGCGCCGTGAGACGCCTGACGTCTCTGCCTATATGCACCACCGCCTGGTGTCACTACTGACGGTGATGGGCTTTATCAACATCGTGAACTCTGCTGCGGTTGTGTTCACGCTGTATGGCGAAACCAATACTGTGCTGCTGTTTGGCTGGATGATCCCGGTCTGGGTGTTCGCGGTTTCGCAGATCGCCTGGAGCCGCCGCCGGTGGGACCGGACACCCGCCCGGCCTGTGCGCGGACGTTTCCTGCGCCGCGCTGAAGTGGCCACCGGTGTTGTCGGCGCATGGTGGGGCTTGTGCGTGATGATGGCGCCGGCCGGCGATGTTGGCCTCAAAGTTTCAATGTTTGCCATCGTGTTCGGCATGTGCGCCGGCGTGGTGGCGGTCGTCTCGCCGGTGGCGAACGTGGCCGCGCGCTTCCTGCTGGGGGCGGCAACCACCGCAACGGTCGGTTTCCTGATTGCGCCGGTGGGCCTTCCGGCCACCATCGTTGTACTCGGCCTCGTGCTGACCATGGCCTCTGCGTTCGCCAGCCTGAACGCCTATCGCAATCTGCTGATGGAGATGGAGGCCAAACGCCTAGCTGCCCAAAACCATGAACAGCTGCTGGACGCTGTGACCGCGATCCCCGAAGCGTTCGCGATCTATGACGCGGCGGGCAATGTGATCATCCAGAACGCTGTTCACCAGCGCTGGTTCCCGAAAGGGCTTGAGAAAACAGATTTCCGTCCCGGTACGGAAATGCGCAAGCTGGCAGATGTTGGCGGCGTGATGCGCTCTTGCGTGCCGACCAGCTCGGGCGGCCGCGTGATTATCCACACAGACGTGTCGAAGATGGAGGAACTCCGTCAGGAGGCGGACGAAGCCCGGCGCGACGCCGAAGAGGCCCGCCTGGCTGTGGAACGCTTTGTCGGCTCGGTTACGCGTGAACTGCGCCTGCCGCTGCGGACCCTGCGCACGATTGCGTCGCGCTTTGAAACGCGCAGCAACATTCCCTTTGATGACAATGAAATCCGGCTTGCCGGAGACAAGATGGTCAGCTTTGCCGATCAGGCCCTCAGCCTGGTGGATGAAGTTCTCTCAATCACCCAGGGGGGCGACAGCATCGTCGATGGCGCCGATGTGTCGCTGAAGACCACGCTCGCGCAGGTCATCACCCAGAAACATTCTGCCATCTCCACGCTGGGCGTCGAGATCGATGAGCCTGCCGGTCAGGACACGATGATCGACAGCGCCAAGGCGGCCCGTGTCCTCTCTCGCGTGTTCTCAGCTGTGCTCCTCGAGCTTGGCCAGGTTTGCCGGGGCGGTGGATCGCTGCGGGTACGCTGCGGCGTACGCGGAGAGCAGGGCTGGGTTTCGGTCGAGGCGGCAAAGCTTGCCAATGGCACGCTGCAATCGGAGCTCACGGAAGATTATCTCTCCGAAAGCTCCGAGAACCGGCTTGTCTGGCGCGCGCTGATGCAGACCATCGGTGGACAGATCGAAATGCGGGAAGCCCGCAATGGTTCGATCGTGTGCATCCTGAAGTTCAACACCAACGCCACCTCGACGAAGCTCGGCGATGCCGAAGCTCTTGCCCGCCCGCATTCCGGCCGGGCTGCCTGAAGGCCTCAGCCCTCAGGCAGGGGCGTGAACTCCTGATCGTCGCCATCGGGCAGTTTCATCCGCCCTTGTTTCCAGTCTTCCTTGGCCTGCTCCAGGCGCTCCTTCGAGGAAGACACGAAGTTCCAGAAGATGAAGCGCTCACCGATGGGCTCCCCGCCGAGAACCATCACGGTTGAGGCTTCTTCAGCCACGACGATCACGTCACCCTTGCCCAGCACGGCCATCTGGCCTGCGCCGATTTTCTGGCCGGCAACCTCTGCGGCACCGCTGGCCACATAGACCGCGCGTTCGGGGTATTCATCCGGCACCTTGCGGCGGGCCCCTGTCTCCATTTCCCAGTGCATGTAGAACATGGGCGAGCGGACCTTTACGCCCGCATTGAGCCCTTCGGCGCTGCCGGCAATCAGGCGGCCCTTCAGGCCAGCCTCGTTCCACACCGGCAGGCTGCTCGCCGGATGGTGCCAGAAGCCGGGATCGATTTCCTCGTCCTCATTTGGCAGCGCCACCCAGGCCTGAATGCCGTGCATATGCGCGCCGTTCATGCGCGCATATTCCAAGCGCTCGGAATGGGTGATGCCTTTGCCGGCGGTCATCCAGTTGACGGCGCCGGGCTGGATCTCCTGTTTGAAACCCAGGCTGTCGCGGTGGGTCATGGCGCCGGAATAGAGATAGGTTACCGTCGAGAGGCCAATATGGGGGTGAGGGCGCACATCCAGCTCGCGGGGGATGCCGGGGGCGAAATCCACAGGCCCCATCTGGTCGAAAAAGATGAAGGGGCCAACCATCCGGCGTTTGGCAAAGGGCAGCACGCGGCCTACTTCAAAGCCGCCGCCAAGGTCTCGAGTGCGCTTGTCGATGATGAGTTCAATCATGATGGGCCTCCCTAGTTCGATGCCAGTGTAGCCCACATGGGCAGAATGATGAGGTTTTTCTCGCCGCGTGCGTCTTATAAGAGTTATGTGAATTCTGTTGATCCGGGAGGACTGAACCAATGATCCTATCGAGGCGCTTCCTGCGCACCGCCGCCGTTGCGGCAATTTCCATCGCTGCGGCTTTCCCCGCGATGGCTGAAACCGTCATCATCCATGCCGGCAAGGTGCTGGATGTGCCGGGTAACGCCGTGCGCGGCGCCACCACGATCACCGTCACCGATGGCAAGATCGTTTCTCTTGAGAATGGGCACAAGGCCGCGCCCAACCGATCGGTCCGCGTGATTGACCTCAAGGACAGCTTTGTCCTGCCCGGTCTGATCGACAGCCACGTTCACCTGACCTCCGATACCGGCGGCATCGCTGGCCAGCTCGAAGAGATCACCCTTTCCCCGGCGGCGCAGGGCTTTGATGCCTGGACCAATGGCATGAAGACGCTGAACGCCGGCTTCACTACCGTGCGCAACCTTGGCGATGGGGACGGGGCGGTGCTGGCGCTGCGCGACGCCATCAATGACGGCCAGATGCAGGGCCCGCGCATCCTGGATGCGGCAGCGTCCATCTCTGTCTCGTCAGGCCATATGGATGGCTCGCTTGGCTATCGCGATGATCTGCGGCCCTATTTCAAGGCGGCGGGCAACACGTGTGACGGGCCTGAAGACTGCCGGCGCGCCGTGCGCCTGCAGGTCTCGCGCGGGGCCGATGTGATCAAGCTGGCGACGACCGGCGGCGTCAACAGCCGTATCGGGGCTGGCCTTGGCAAGCAGATGTTCGAGGATGAAGCCGAAGCCATCGTCGCCACGGCGAAGCTCTTCGGCAAGAAGGTTGCCGCCCACGCCCACGGCGCAGACGGTATCCGCATTGCCTTGGAAGCGGGCGTTGACTCCATTGAGCACGGCACGATCCTGGACCCGGAAACCATCGAGGCCTTCGTCGCGTCCGGCGCTTATTACGTGCCCACGCTTTCGACCGTGAACGGATATATCGAACGCATCGAAGCCAATCCGGACGCTTATGAGCCGGATGTGCGCGCCAAGATCGAATGGCGCATCGGCATCACCGGCAAGAGCCTTGAAGTGCTCCATCCGAAAGGCGTTCCGATTGCCTTCGGTACGGACGCCGGCGTTTCCAAGCATGGCCGCAATGCCGATGAGTTCGAGCTGCTGGTGCGCTTCGGCATGACGCCGATGGAAGCCATTGAGGCGGCCACGGTCAACGCTGCTGACCTGCTGGGTGTGTCGGATATCGCTGGCACGCTTGAGCCCGGCAAGAGCGCGGATATCATCGCCGTGAAAGGTGATCCGCTGGCGGACATCAAGGTGCTGAAGTCTGTAAACTTCGTGATGGCACGCGGAGAAGTCGTCAAACAGTAAACTTCTGCGGCTGGCAAGGGCTCCTGCCAGCGCAAAAGAAAGCCCCCGGACAGAACCGTCCGGGGGCTTTTTGTTGCTGGTGATGTGAAACCCTTAAACGACCGTCAGCCAGTCGGGCCGCACATATTTCTCACCGAGGTCCCGCGCCACCAGCTTGTGGGCGATCGTGCCCTGATCCACCGTCAGGCCGTTTGCGAGATGCTTGTTGGCATTGATCGCAGCGCGGGCGCCGCGATTAGCGATCTGCATCACGAAGGGCAGGGTGGCGTTGTTGAGCGCGTACGTGGATGTGCGCGGCACAGCGCCCGGCATGTTGGCGACGCAATAATGCAGGATGCCGTCCACTTCATAGATCGGATCATCGTGCGTAGTCGGATGGCTTGTCTCGAAACAGCCGCCCTGGTCGATGGCAATGTCGACCAGCACGGAGCCGGGCTGCATGGTTGAAAGCTGCGCGCGGCTGATCAGCTTGGGCGCAGCGGCGCCGGGGATCAGCACGGCCCCGATCACAAGGTCAGCATCCTTGATCGCTTCGGCGAGGGAGTGGGCGGTGGAATACATGGTGTTGACCGTGCCCCGGAACTGTTCGTCGAGCTCGCCGAGCCGCTCATTGTTCCGGTCAAAGATCCAGACATCCGCGCGCATGCCGACAGCGATCTCGGCAGCATGCGTGCCGGAAACGCCGCCGCCGATGATCACCACCTTGGCGGGGGCCACGCCGGGCACGCCGCCCAGCAGAATGCCGCGGCCTCGGCCCTTAGTGCGCATCAACGCGCCGGCCGCCACCTGCATGGACATGCGGCCAGCCACCTGGCTCATCGGGCGCAGCAGCGGCAGGCCGCCGCCAGCATCTGTTACCGTTTCATAGGCAATCGCCAGACAGCCCGAGTTCATCAGGCCCTTGGCCTGCACCGGATCGGGGGCCAGGTGGAGATAAGTGAAGAGGGTGTGGTCTTTGGTGAGGCGCGCGGTTTCTTCCGGCTGCGGCTCTTTCACCTTCACGATCAGTTCGCTCTCGCCAAAAACGGCGTCGGCATCAGGCAGGATGGACGCGCCGATGGCTGTGTAGGCTTCATCTGCAAAGCCCGATGCGATTCCCGCGCCCGCCTGAATATTCACCTGATGGCCGGCGCGAACGAGTTCGCCAGCACTTTCAGGTGTCAGGCCGACACGGGATTCCTGCTTTTTGATTTCTGTTGGAACACCAATTCGCATGCGCCTCTCCTTGGGGAAAGCTCATGCCTATAAACTGCCTTTTGGGGCAGTTCTACCCCGGGGCAAATTCCGGATTAAAAGAAAACCGCGTGTGGAATCCTTGCGGGTCCACACGCGGTTTGAGATGTCAGGCCCGGTAATCTGAGCCTTCCGGCAGATTACATGGAGCGCGAAATGGTGAACACGACGCGTTCGTCAGCCAGGTCGGAGCCGTCGATGTCGGTGTCCCAGTAGCGCAGGTCAAAACCGAAGCCGAGGGCGGAATAGGTGCCGCCGAGCGACCAGTTGGTATAGTCGTCCCCCTCGTCGAACTGGTAGTTGCCGATGCTGGCGTCGACCGAGAAGGCATCGGTGAACGAGTAGCCGGTTGTTGCGGCGAGATAGATGTTCTCGTTGTCGACATCGTAATAAGCTTCGCCGCCAACCGAGAGGCCGCTTTCGAAGGCGTATCCGAGGGCACCCTTCAGCTCGACAAAGTCGAGATCGGATTCTTCCGCGTCAGGATAGGCGTAGTAGATGACGCCCACGTCCCAGCTGATGCCGTTGGAAAGTTCGCCAGCAAGGCCACCATAGAAGTCGATTTCGACGTTGGTGTCGGAATCATCACCGAAATCGACGTTCGATGCCCAGGTTCCGGCATAGAACATGCCATTGGAATAACGAAGCCGCCGGAAATCGCCATGTCGCCGTTCGACTGCGAAACACCGCGCCAGACATAGTCTGTGGTCAGAGCGACGTTGCCCGAAAATTCGCCTTGGGCAGTGGCGGTGCCAGCTGCCGCCATCATGGCGACCAGCGCGACACCTGCCTGATAAAACTTCATACGCATGCGTGTTAACCCCGTCTTGTGATCACGCTCCCGCTTGAGCGCCACGACCGAAGTTGCCGGTCTTTCTCCGGATTGCCGATGCTGCCGTGACGCGAACCACAGGCAGAGGGGCGTGAACGCACCGGTTTTGGGCAGTTGGGCGGGTGTCTGCCTCGCAATTGTGCGGCGCAGCGTCCAGAAAATGGGCAGCGCGCGAGTCAGCGTGCCTTCAGCGGGGCATATCCAAGGTGCATCCCGGCATCTACCAGCAGCGTTTCGCCCGTAATGTGGCGCGAGGCGTCGGTGACCAGGAAAAGCGCCGAATCCGCGATGTCATCGGGGCCTGAGGCAGCATTCAGGGGCACTGAGGCGGCAACACCGGCTTCCATCTTCCTGTATTGCTCCTCGCTCATTGTGTCCTTGAACCAGCGTGTGCCGATGAAGCCGGGACAGACGGCATTCACGCGGATGGCGGGCGCGAGCGCGCGGGCAAGGCTGATCGTCATGGTATTGAAGGCGCCCTTGGAAGCGGCATAGGCAACCGAGGAGCCGACCCCCGCCACCCCGGCGATGGAAGATACGTTCAGCACAGCCGAAGCGCGGCCGGTCTGGCGGTGGGCCTCAACAAGGAGGTCTTTAGTTTTCTGAAGCAGAATGAAGGGGCCAGCGACATTCACCGAGTAGAGATGCAGGAAATCCTCGCGGCTGAGGGCGTCGAGGTCACTGTGATCGCGCGCGTGTTTGGTGATGCCGGCGTTATTGACGAGAATGTCGAGCCGGCCCGCCTGCGCGGCGGCATCGGCCAGCGTCTGGCAACCTTCGTCGGTGGAAACGTCGGCCTGCACAAGGCGGGCCTGGGCGCCAGCGGCCTGACAGTCGGCCACGGTGGCCTCGCCGTCTGCGATGGATTTGGTGCAGTTGATGATGACGCTGGCGCCGCGCTCGGCCAGTTTCAGGGCAATGGAGCGGCCAAGGCCGGTGGCCGATCCGGTTACCAGGGCAGTGCGGCCTTCAAGATCGCGCGGGGTCATCTGTCGTCTCCATTATCCCTTGTTTTTCCAATGGCTTTGCTGAGCGCGCCGCCCTCGGGGAAGTCAAGGAAAAGTCAGCGCCCGTGTGGCGAGAGCAGACCGGGGGATTGTTTGCAACCGGCTGTTGCAGCTTCTTTCTCGGAACCAGACTGTGGGCCTATTCGTTCTATTTGCATGAGCAACGATCTGTTTCGCCTTATCTATGTGAGTACCGCCCGGCCTGGTTTGTCGGACGCAGATATGTTGAGTGTTCTCAACGCATCCCAGTCCAACAACGAGGAGCGCTATATCACAGGATACCTCGTGCATAACGGGGAAAACTTCATGCAGCTGATCGAGGGTCCGCGCGCAGAGGTTGAGGATATTTACGACCGTATCCTGAAGGATAAGCGCCATTCAGGCATCGTTCGTATCCTTGCGGAGAAGGCAGACCAGCGCGCTTTCCCCCGCTGGTCCATGAATTACTTTCGCGTGGATAAGGGCGGGCAAAATGGCACGATGATGGTCCGCCGCGATGATCCCGTGGACAGCCTGATGACGGCAGAAGCGCCGCGCGACCTGATCTACACGTTTTCCAAATTCATCCGTCAGGCCTGATCCGCGGGATGATGGTCAATCCTAAAGGTAAGGCGCCTTTCCACGCGTCTTGATTTCGCCGGGATTTGGGCGCTCCCTGTGCCCGCACGCCATGTGGAGGGACGCCATGCGCCGGGTATTTGCTGTGATTTCTGCCATTCTTCCCGTTGTGGCAGTGGCCTGTGTATATGCGCCCGAAGCCGCTTCACCCCCGGCCCGGACATTGGCCCCGCTGGCGCCTGCAGAGGCCTCGCCAGCCGCCCGGTTCGTTGCGTTGACGGCCACACTGCCCCACGCGCCGAGCGAGGGCCTGCCGCCGTCGGTGCTCGACCCCATCGTGGAAGGCACGCCGCTGCTGCTGGATCTGACACTGTTGCCGCCGCTGACCCCGTCGATCCGCCAAACCGATGGCACATATGCGCTTGCAGAGAGCTGCGATTTCGGGGTGGTGGAGGCAGGCGCGGTCTCGCTGCCCACAGGCTCCTATCACATGCTGATCAATGCTGAGCTTGGCGCGCCCGCTGCCAATCCGGCGAGCCTTTTGAGCTGTGAGTATGACCCCGGCCTCATGACCGAGGGGTCCCCGGGCGCCAAGTGGCGCTTACGGGGCTGTTTCCTGCCGCAGTCTGTATCCATACCCACGGCGACGCTTTGGGCGCTCAATCCGCTACCCGCTTCAGCCTGTGGTATCGGGAATTGACCCGGCCGCGCGCCCGGCCTAGCTCGCTCGTCCATGAAAGCTCTCCAATTTCCGCCCGGCCTCGCCGGCCTTGCCAGCCGCTATGACACCATTCTCTGCGATGTGTGGGGCGTGATCCATAATGGCCGCGCCGCCTTCACCGAGGCCTGCGACGCGCTGGTGAAATTTCGCGCGGGTGGGGGCAGAGTTTGCCTCATCACCAACGCGCCTGTGCCGGAAGCGCAGGTTGTGCGCTATTTCGAGCCGCTGGGCGTGCCGCGTGACGCGTTTGATGTCTGCGTTTCTTCAGGCGATGCGACACGCTACGAACTGGCCCAGCGCCCCGGCCAGACCGTCTGGCGCCTGGGCGGGGATGAAGGCTGGGAGCATGACCGTCACCTTTATGAAGGGCTCGATCTCAAATTTCAGGACGATGCGTCGGCTGACCTGCTGCTGTGCATTGGTATGCGCGACATGGTGAACGACCAGCCGGAGGATTACCGCGCCGAGCTGAGAGACGGCGTTGATCGCGGCTTGCCGATGCTGTGTGCCAACCCGGACAAACAGGTGCGCGTGGGCGGCAAGCTCTATTGGTGCGCCGGAGCGCTGGCCGATGTGTATGAAGATCTGGGCGGGCAGGTGATCTATCCCGGCAAGCCCTATGCCCCGATCTACCGTCTGGCGCTGGAGCGCGTGGCGGCCATAGGCGCCCCGGCCAGGAATATCCTGTGCATTGGCGACAGCCCGGCCACCGATGTGCGCGGCGCCCGCACGCAGGGCTTTGACAGCCTCTATGTTGGTACTGGCCTGAAGCAGCACGGCCCTGATTTTGAGGCAGAAGTCACCGATCTGCTGGCCGACTACGGCGAACAGGCAACTTACGCGATGACAGGGCTGAGATGGTGAGCAAATTCCGGACATAGCCCCGCCCCGCAGGCGAGCAGGGGTGACGGCGGCTCCGGCCCCGTGTAACGGACTTCAGGACGCAGATTCTAGGGAGAAACCCGGCCGCATGACACAGTTCACCGGTTACAAGTATGAAGACCTCCAGATCGGCCAGTCGCACGAGACGGTGCACACGATCACGGAGAATGACATTCAGCGCTTCGCCGAGGTTTCCGGCGACTATAACCCGCTGCACATGTCGGACGAGTTTGCTGCCAAGACGATCTTTGGCAAACGCATCGCCCATGGCGCGCTGACGGCGAGCTATATCTCCGGCATCCTGGGCAACAATCTGCCCGGCCCCGGCGCAATCTTCGTCGGCCTTTCCATGCGCTTCAAACGCCCGGTCCACATTGGCGACACCGTAACCGTGCGGGCCGAAGTGGCCGAGAAGCAGGACCGCGGCAACCGCGTTACCCTGAAAGTCGAATGCATCGTCGAAGGCAAGCGTGTCATCACCGGGGAAGCCGACGTGGTGGCGCCCAGCCGGGAGAAATGATGGCAGTCTTTGCCGAATATCGCGGGTTGCCGGAAACAGCGCGGGGCACGTCCATCGCGCTGGGCAATTTCGATGGCCTGCACGCCGGCCATCGCGCCGTGATGGAGGCAGCGCGCACGGCAGGGCATGGGGCGTTCTCGGTGGCAACCTTTGAGCCGCCGCCGCGCGCCTATTTCCGCCCCGGCGATCCGCCCTTCCGTATCCTGCGGCCAGAGCGGCGCAATGCGCTGATCCTCGCCGCGGGCGCGACGCATGTGTTCGAGCTGCCGTTCAATGGCGAGATGGCGGCGATGACAGACGAACAGTTCGTCCGCCAGGTGCTGGTTGAAGGTCTGGGCGTTTCACACATCTCCGTTGGGTTCGATTTCCGGTTTGGCCGGGGGCGGATGGGCCATGCGCAGCGCCTTGCCAGCCTTGGCCGCGCGCTTGGCTTTGGCGTTACGATCGTTGAGGAAGTTGTAGGCCACGGCGCCAAGGCATCTTCCACCGCCATCCGCCAGGCATTGATGGCGGGCGAGCCTGAAGTGGCCGCAGAGCTGCTGGGCAGCCCCTGGATAGCAGACGGCATTGTCGAGCCGGGCGAGAAGAACGGGCGCACATTCGGCTTTCCCACAGCCAACATCTCGCTGGGCGAGCTGATCCATCCGAAGATGGGAGTCTATGCTGTCCGCCTGCGGATTGAAGGTGAGAGCGGGTGGCGCGATGGCGTCGCCAATTTCGGCCGTACACCCACAACCGGCCTGCGCGACCCGCTGCTGGAAACCTTCATCTTCGACTTCGACCGCGAAATCTATGGCCAGCGAGTGGAAGTCCAGCTCATCGCCTATCAGCGTCCGGAGCTTAAGTTTCCCTCTCTGGATGCAATGATCGAACAGATGCACAAGGATGCGGCTGAGGCCCGGTCGATCCTGTCGCGCTGACGTTCTGGCTCGTTGTCATTGGCAGACCCTTGGCAAGGATTTGCCGAGGATGTAGCCAAGTGACAGGGACGCGCGGGAGGACAGGATGCGCAAACTTCTGTTGGCTTTGGTAATTGGCATTCCGTTGGCTGCGCCAGCGGCGGCCCAAGGATTTTCCATAGACGAGTTGGCGCCGGTGAAAACAACATCCGGATGCTACTACATGGCCCACCGGGAATACGGAGAGGCGCAGGGCTTTCGCCATGAATGGAGCGGCGCCTGCACCCCTGGCGCCATGATCTCGGGCGCCGGAACAATGACAAGGTCGTGGCCTGCCGACAGCGGGGGCAGGTTGGGTGTTCAGCTGACCGGACAACTGGATAGCGGATATTGGGAGGGCGCGGTCAGCGAACTTATCGTGGCGTCTCAGGGAAGCGGTCCTCTTGCCGCTCAAGGCTCGGCTTTCGAAGAGTTTTACGAACGTGGATGCCCAAGCTGGAAACTGGATGAGGACGCCTGCTCAGTCTATTCAACGGCGATCCCGTCAAGTTCAGCAACGGCCGCCGCGCCCACCCCGGTCCCAGCGCCGGCTGCCAGTCCGCCTGCCGCTCCCGCCGCGCCGGCGGGGGACAGCCGTTTGATCAGGGGGGCAACGCTGGCCGATCTGCAGAAGATTGTGGTGGAGGTAGGCTACACCATTCTCAGTACCGGCGATGAAGGGGAAGTCTCCGTCCGCGCAAAGACGGACGAAGGCCTCGTCTTCAACCTGATCGGTACCATCTGCGACAGCGAATATTCCGACGACTGCCTCGGCATCAACATGCAGGTACGCTATGATGCGGACGGCAGGGAAACTCTTGAGCGGATCAACAACGCTAACCTGATGTGGGGGGCCACGTCCGCCTGGTATTCGGCCGGCGGCATCGACGGCAACACGCCAACCGTCGGCATCAGCCGCTATATCATCCTCGACCGGGGCGTCACCCAGGGCAATCTCAAGGACAACCTCCTCAACCTGCTCGCCATCGCCCCGCAGGCGGCCAACTATATCTGGCAGGCCGGGGAATACGCGCCCGGATATGTGGAGGATGAAGAATACTGGGATGAAGAATGGTAGGCGCCCAGCGGCGCCTGCACCATAAAAAGTCCGTAATCTGCGCCAAGGCTGGGCCTACACAGAGCCTGCAAATGTGCGCAGTCTACTGTCGTTGGGACGCACTCAGGAGGACACCTTGCGCCATTTCATTTCTTCGCTCGCTCTTGCCGCCATGCTCGCCGGCCCCGCCCTGGCGCAGGGAGATCTTACAGCCGACACCAGCCTTGCCCGTAATGACCGGATGGTTCGCTCGGTTTTCCTCGCGGATTTGAAAGCTGTCGTCGCTGATTCCGGTCACACCATCGACAGCGTCGGCGGCTCTGGCGAAAACTCCGTCACCGGCGTCACGGAAGACGGTCTTATCTATCACATGAACGGCACGGTCTGTGAAAACGAGATCCGGCCTGGCTGCCTCGGGATCAACATCAACGTCCGCTACGATGGCGATGAGATGGTCACCTATGAGAAGCTGAACGCCGCGAATGCCGCCTGGACGCCGGTTTCGGTGGCCGTGGAGGGCACGGTCGGCGAGGTGGGGTCTACCCTCATCATCACCCGTTACGTCATTCTGGATGGCGGCATGCGGGTGGAAAACATCAAGGAAAACCTCGAAAACGCCCTGTCGATTGCGCGGGATGTGGCAGACTATGTCTGGGAAGTTGGCAAATATGCGCCTGATTATGAAGGCGACGGCGAGGAATAGTAGGCCCGCGCCGGGCAGGGGTGACAGCCCCCGCCCGTTCATGCTAACCGCCCGGTCCATGGAAAAGGCTCGGGCCCGCAAAATCATACGAATTAGCGGCCCGGCCGCCGTCTGAACCCTTGTTTCAGCGGTGGCCGGGTAAAGTTCTTTTGCCCCAATGATTTCAACCGGTGCCTCCGCTGCCCCCCATCTGATCGACCAGACATCATGACCGAATCGACCGCCCC
>NZ_NCJT01000217.1 GCF_002282565.1 Hyphomonas sp. 34-62-18 | reverse complement strand
CTGACCGTGTCGGCAGGGGCGGGGAAAGAAGAGGCGCTGGCGGATTTTGAAACAAAATGGAACCAGAATGCACTGGTTATGGACAAATGGTTCTCGGTTCAGGCCGCTCTGGGAACGGCTGAGGACGTCCGCCGCCTGATTGCGCATCCAGACTTTGACCTGCGCAATCCCAACCGGGTGCGCTCGGTGGTGGCGGCCTTTGCCATGCAGAACCTCGCCGCCTTCCATTCCCCCGATGGCTCGGGCTACCGCGCCGTGGAAGAGACGATCCTCGCCGCTGACAAGGCCAACCCCGCTTTGGGCGCGCGCCTGATGACCGCGTTCGAGCAATGGCGGCTCCTGGAACCCAAGGCCGGGGCAGAGGCGCAGGCCTGCCTCAAGCGCCTTGTTGCGGCTGGGCTTTCTCCAAACGCCATGGACATTGCCAGCCGCGCGCTCGCCGGAGACGCGAAAGGTTAATTCCACAGCTAACTTTGTTAACGAGCGGTCAATGTTTCGGGCGGAAAAGGTAGGCTGACTGTTTCCCGTAAGTAGCAGGCGTCAGGCTCTACCTTGGCACGATCGCAGGCCCGTTCTCAGCTGAATGCAGCTGCTGCCGCAGACAATGCAGCAGCAAAGGCTGAGGCACGCCGGCTTCGCGTTCTCGTTCCGCTGATCCTCGGCCTCCTGGCCCTCGCCCTTGGCCTGAAGGCATGGGACGAGCGCCAGACCGCCGAAGCCACCCGCCTTGCCCAGATTGAGAGCGAAGCGCGCCATCTGGCCGCGAAGATCGAAGCGGCGGCAAACGTCGCCATCACGGCCATCTCGATTGCCGAAGGCGGCAGTGTCCCGCGCGCGGAAACCGCCAGCCTCACGCCCGGCATCGATGCCATCGTTTCGCTGAGGGATGCCTCCCAGTCGCCCGAAACCTCGCGCCTTGGCGCAGGGGTGGCCGCTGCAAACCAGATGATGGAAGAGGGCAGCCTGATCGGCCTCTCGGCGCAGGGTGATCTCGTGTTCCTCGCCGCGCTGGACGAGCGCAATCCGGTCCTTGCCCTGACGCAGGCATCCCAGATCATCGCCGCTCCCGGCAATGGTGTGCGCATCCGCTTGTTGGGCGAAGGCAACGTGCTGGACCTTGGCGACGCGAGGCTGGCCGCCGCAACCGCCGCCGCCGGCGTCTCCCGTCCCCGGATCATTTCAGAAGGCGGGACCCGCGCCGCGCTTGCCTGCGCCCCGGTGGGCAGCGGCGCCCTGTCTGTCTGTGTCGCGGCCGACCAGCCCCTCATCACCCGCTCGGACCTTTTGAGCTTTGCCATCTTCGCCCTGCTGGTGGCCGCACCGACCTTTACCCTCTTCGGCCTGTCGCGCAGGCTCTCCCAACGCCAGCGCGAAATCGCCATCCAGGAAACACGCAACGAAGAGTCCGACCGCATCCTCGGCCTCGTTATGCGCGGCGCGCGGGCGGGCTATTGGGAATGGTATCAGGAGCCCGGCGCGCTGTTTCTCAGCGAAGGGGCGGCAGATCTTGTCGGCATCGCCAGTTCGGGCCGGGTGGTGCTTGAGGAATTGCTCGACCGTGTGCCCGTGGAAAGCCGAAGCTATGTGAAGGAAGGCTTCTCCAAGGCGCGCAGCATTGGCTGGGTTCACCTGACCTTCATTGCACAGACGAGCCCGCTGCGCTGGATCGAGATGCGGGGCAGTGTCTCAACCGATCCTGTCACGGGCACCACCGTCTTCGGCGGCATCATGATGGACGCCACAGAGCGCAAGCAGGCCGAAGACCGTGTGAAGACGGCTGAGCGCCGCCTGCGCAACGCGATTGAAGGCTTCAATGGGCCCTTCGCGCTCTGGGATACGCGCAAGCGCCTTCTCTACTGGAACCGCGCCTTTGCGATCGACTTTGGCCTTCAGGATACGCTGCGGCCAGGCATGAGCCATGACACCGTGGTGATCGCGCGGGCAGGGGCGGTGGCCAGCGAGCGCCAGTCAGTGGAAGACGCGCGCACGACCATGATCGCCCTGCGCAATGGCCGCTGGCTGAAGATGGTTGAGCGCAGCACGCCTGATGGCGGGCTGATCACGGTCGGTATCGATGTCAGCGAGAACGTCCGCAATGAGGAAGAACTGAAGAAGCAGAAGGAAAAGCTGCGCCGGGTTGCGCTGGACCTTGAACGCTCCGAAGGGCGCTCCAGCGAGCTCAGCCGGAAGTATTCTGAAGAGAAGGAAAAGGCAGAGCGCGCCGCGCTCGCCAAGTCTGCCTTCCTCGCTAATATGAGCCATGAGCTGCGCACGCCGCTGAACGCCGTGATCGGCTTCTCGGAAATCATGACCAATGAGCTTGCCGGCCCGCTGGGAGATCCGTCGTATAAGGAGTATGCCAAGGACATTCTCATGTCAGGCCAACATCTGCTCGACATGATCAACGATATTCTCGACATGGCGAAGATCGAAGCGGGCAAGATGACCATCAGCCCGCAGCCGATTGATCCGGTAGACCCGGTCGATGCCGCCATGCGGATGATCCGCCGGAAGGCTGAAGAGAAGGCCATCGATCTGGTGCTGGAGGCGGAGGACAACCTGCCGGATATCGACGCCGACCACCGCGCCATCCGCCAGATGATGCTGAACCTGCTGTCCAATGCCATCAAATTTACGGATCCTGCTGGCAGGATCACCGTGCGCGTCGAGCAGCGGGGCACTGACATTTATTTCGGCGTCACCGATACCGGGATAGGTATTCCGCCCGAAGATCTGCCGCGTCTCGCCCAGCCTTTCGAACAGGTCGCCGAATCCAAAGACCGCAACCATCAGGGCACCGGCCTCGGGCTTGCCCTGACCAAATCCTTCGCCGAAATGCATGGCGGGCGGATGCTGCTTTCGTCCATCTATGGCGAGGGCACCACGGTTGCGTTCGTGCTGCCGATCGGCGGGCCTTCCGCGATCCGCTTCGACATTCAGCGGGACGTGGCCTGAAGCCTTAGGGACGCTGGTTCCAGGTCAGCAGCTGGCTGCGGGCCGGCGTCACGATCAGTTCACCCCAGGCGCCCGTCTTCAGTTTCCGGTCCAGGTTAGCGGGAACTTCCTCCACGACATCGGGCAGGAACCGCGCGATGCCGTTGGAGGTAACAATCAGTGCCGTTGCGGTTTCCGGCAGTTCTGCTGCCCGTGCCAGCAAAGCGCGCCAGCCTGCGCGGAGGGCGGCCGGATCTACCAGCCAGCCGGGCGGGGGCACAGCGTCCCGGTCCCACGCTTCCAGCGCGGGGCCAAGCCGCGCGGCAACGGCTTCCTCTGGCTGGTTTTCGTCCGGGCCATAATCGATCTCGGTCAGGAAAGGGGCAATCAGGAGGGCGGGGTTGTCACTCCGCTCACGGAGAATGGCGCGGGCCGTTTGCCGCGTGCGGGAGAGGGGCGAGCAGCGAGCGGCTGAAAAGCGCGTTCCGGCAAAATGCGCCGCCAGCTTTTGAGCCTGCTCGCGCCCCGACACAGACAGTGGCAGATCGGTGCGCGCGCCGACGCGCGTGACGGTATCCCCCTTGTCGAAGGTGTTTCCGTGACGGACAATGAACAAGCGCGCCATCGGTCAGGCGATGTCCGGTTCGCCCAGCTCGGCGACGAGCCGTTCGGCCAGGGCGATATCCTCGGCGGTGTCGATGCCGGGAATGGCGATACGGCCGGGCTTTACCTCAACGGCCTGAACACTGAACCCGTTCTCGATCAGCCGCAGCTGTTCCAGCCCCTCCAGCCGCTCATAATAGCTCTCAGGCAGGGCGCAGTAGCGGCGCAGCGTGTCGAGGCGGAAGCCGTAAAGGCCCACATGCTGACACACGGGTGAGAGTTCGTTCAGCTTACGGAGCTCTGGTTCCTTGCGGATCGCCGGCAGGATGTTCTTCGAAAACCAGATGGCGCGGCCTTTGGGATTGCGCACCAGCGTTGTGCCGGAGAACGGTGTTTCCGACTTGTGGGCCCTGAGTTGATCGAGCGCAGCCCAGCTGAGCTGGATATAGGGGGTTGCCGCATCCGTGCCGGACTTCTCAAGCGCCTGAACCACGGCCACCACATGGGCAACGGGTGTGAAGGGGGCGTCCCCCTGAAGGTTCACCACAAAATCCGGGCTCATGCCGAGGCCATCGACGGCGGCGAGGGCGCGGTCAGAGCCAGACGGCAGGGCCGGATCCGTCATCACGACACTGATGTTCTGGTCACGGCAGTACTCGAGGATGCGCGTGTCATCTGTTGCAACGACAAACTCGGTGCCTTTGCCGAGCTGGATCGCTGCGCGGCAGGCAAGGTCAGCCACGCGGCTCACCATTGTCTTGCCGGCAATCTTGGCGAGCGGTTTGCCCGGCAGGCGGGTGGAGCCATAGCGGGCGGGTACAACGAT
>NZ_NCJT01000216.1 GCF_002282565.1 Hyphomonas sp. 34-62-18 | reverse complement strand
CCCATCCCCAGCCCGATAGAGGGCGGAGACGGGAACCGCGAATATCTCTTCCTCGCCCGCAGGGCTCACGTTTAGTCGCGCGCAGCAACCGTCATCGGCAGGTCCACATCTTCGGTGGTGCCGTCTTCAAACTGTACGCGGACGGTTATGGTCACCGGGGTGCCAGGTGTCAGGCTGTCAGGCTGCACGCCGAAGAACATCATATGGTCGCCGCCCCGCGTCAAGGAATGATCGCCATTGGCGGGCACGGCGAAGGACTCCACCTTCCGCATCGCCATCTTGCCATCTGCGCTCATTTCATGAGTGTGCAGTTCGACGGCCTGCGCGAAGGGTGCCTGCGCGCCGATGATGGTCACCGGCCGCGCGCCGGCTGAAAACGTTCCAAAGCCTGCGGTCACATCGCGCCCGGCGGGTGGCACCAGCACACTGCCCTCCACCAGCGCCAGCGTTCCGGCGATGACTCCCCTGTCAACCGGCGCGTCTGCTTCGCTGCCCATGTGATCGCCATGCATCCCGGCGTGCTCATCAACAGCCGCCTCAGTCTCCACAGGGGCCACGGCAGCGTCGCCCGCAGGCTGCTCATTCGCCGGCGCGCACGCCGCCAGCATCACCGCCGAAAGGCTCGCCGCAGTAATCAGGGACACGCGCATGGGAAAGCTCCGTTCAAATCCGCATCAGCGTGAAATGAACATCAGCTTCTCCCCGGTGGCAATTCCGTTTCGTTGCCGCGCGTCAGGCTGCCTCAGTAGCCGTAGAGTTCTTCCTCGCCCCAGCCGTCCTGGATCTGCCACTGGCGGGTGCGGTCATTCCAGCAGGCGGTCACCGGATCACGCATCACCTGGCCATCGGGCATCTGCGTCTCGCGGTGGATCACACGGCAGTCTGGGCCCCCGGAAGCCGGCTGGCCGCCGCCATACTGATACCCGCCGGAGGGCGGATAGGTCGGGGCAGGGGCGGGCGCCGGATAGGAAGGATAGCCGCTCGATGCCGGATAGGGCTGCGGATAGCTGTTCGGCGCCCCGCGCATCACTTCGGCCCCGCCATAAAGGCCCTGGGTCGATTGCGGGATAGAGCCGTAAGGCACCGAGGAATAATTGCTCACCGGCGCATAGGCCACCTGGCAATCCCCGGAGGATTTCTTGCCGATGTCGCTGCCCGCCAACCCGCCGACCAGCGCGCCGAGTGTCGCGCCCACGGCCACCTGCCCGGAATTGGACCGGCTTTCCTTATAATAGCGCGGCGGGCCGCGGCGGCGGTATTCGGTGTAATACCGGTCATTGTCGATATTGTTGCCGATGGCGCCGCCAATCAGGCCGCCCACCACCGCGCCGACCACAGCGCCTGCGGTGCCGTCAGAGGATTTCTGCCGCTCGCACTGCACATTGCGCGCCGGCGCCGGGTAGGGATCATAGCCATAACCGTATTGGGCATGGGCCTCTCCCGGCAGGGAAACGGCCAGAAGGCTGACGCCGCAGGCGAGAATGGCCATCTTCATCATCACCGCACTCCTTGTGTTCGAAGGCCGAGCGCCTCCAGTGTTGAAGTCACTTTGGCCCGGTCAATCTGAACCGGACCTGAAGGCCGCGCCCTTTCCGCTACCGGTCTGGACGCGCCGCCCCGCCGGGCACATATTCCCCCCATGGAATGGCGCAGGATAGCGGCACGAACAGCAGGACGCGCCCGGTATGCGGCCGGCCAGGGCCTGCGCTCGGCCTGGTATACCGCCCAGATGCAGGCGGCCCGCGCCCGCGCCGAAGGCTTCAACCGCCCCGGAGAGCCCCCCTTCGAGCCAAGCCGCGGCCGGCCGGACATGGCAGAGCTGCGCCGCGCCTATTTCGAGCTTTTCTGGCAGGACCGCGCCAATATAGAGGCCGGCCTCTACCCTGAGCCGCGTGAGCTCAGCCTTGCGGGCCTTCCCGGCGCGCTGAAGGCTGCCCGCGCCTTCCAGCAGGACGTGAAGGCGGTGGATGACCGCCGCCTCGCGCGTGACGGGAAAGCGCTGCAGCGCGATCTCCAGTCAGGCGAATTCCTGCGCCGGAACGCCAACCGCTATCCCGACTATTACCTCCAGAACTTCCACTACCAGACCGGCGGCTGGTTCACCGACGAAAGCGCCGAGCTTTACGACACCCAGGTCGAGGCACTCTTCTCCGGCACGGCAGACGCCATGCGCCGCGCCGCCCTTGCCGAAATCGCGAAGGAGCTGAAGGGGCGTGACCAGCGCCAGCTCAGCCTGATTGATGTCGCCTGCGGAAACGGGCGTTTCCTCGAAAAGGTGCTGGAAGTCTGGCCGCGCCTCAATGTAACCGGCCTCGATCTGTCGCCGTCTTACACCGAAGCGGCCCGCGCGCGGCTTGCGCGCTGGCGTCAGGTGGATGTGATCCAGGAAATGGCCGAAGCCATGCCGGTGGAAAAGGAAAGCTTCGACATGGCCGTGTCGATCTATCTTTTCCACGAACTGCCGCCACGCGTGCGCCCGCTCGTCCTGGCGGAGGTTTTCCGCGTCCTGAAGCCCGGCGGCCGCTTCATTCTGGCAGACAGCCTGCAATTCTCGGATCGTCCGCCTCTGGACGGTTTGCTCGAATATTTCCCGCATGGTTTCCACGAGCCTTATTACAAGGACTATCTTGCATGGGACATGGACGGCGCATTGACGCAGGCCGGCTTCGTTAAGGAGTGTGGCACACTTGCCTTCCTCACCAAGGTAACTGCCTGGCGCAAGTCACATCTCTGACAACTATATTAAGTGTCTGCAATCTATCGTGTTTTTTCGGACACACTGCTCCGGCAATACCTGAAAATGACTGTATCGAAAGATGGCATACGGAGGTTTCGTCGCTACGTCTCTGCCTGTGCCCGGCCAGAAGGCCAGGCGCGGTAATAAGGAGAAAGTAGATCATGAAACTTGCATTTGCATCCCTCGCAGTCGTCCTCGCCGCCACACCTGCCGCTTTCGCGCAGGGCGATGTTGAGCTCAGCGGCGGCTATTCCAATTTTGATGTCGGCCCGGCAGAAGTCGGCGCGCTGACAGGCCGGGGCACCTACTTCTTCAACAAGAATTTCGGTGTTGAAGGTGAAGCCGCCGTCGGCGTCAAAGATGATGATTTCGGCATCGGCACGGTTGAGCTTGATCACTCGCTCGGCGCTTACGGCGTCATGCAGGCGCCGGTGTCAGAGCGTGTCAGCCTGTTTGGCCGCCTCGGCTATTCGGCCACTGAGCTCAGCGCCAACAACACCGCGCTCAGCGCGGCTGCGTCTGACATCAAGGGCGTCTCCTATGGCGTCGGCGCGAAGTTCAACGCCACCGAACGCTTCGGCATTCGCGGCGAGTTCACCAAGCACGAAGGCGACCGCAATGACGCTGACGTTGTTTCCATCGGCGGCGTGATGCGCTTCTGATGTAATTCCACAGCAAATTTCCTCCCAAACATCTTCCCGGCGCCTCTGGCGCCGGTTTTTTTATCTGTGGACAGAGTGTTTCTCAAAGGTAAACATGAAGGCCCTGTAATTAATCGTGCCTTTTGTGACACAGGGGTTAGGGATTTCCGTAACATTGCTGCGAAGAAAGGTGGCGTACTGATTTTTGATTGCTATCTCCGCCGTGCGCTCAGCGCAGTTATTTGGAGAAAGCGTATAATGAAAATCGCACTTGCTTCCCTCGCCATTGCCCTCACGGCTGCGCCTGCAGCTTTCGCTCAGGGTGATGTCGAATTGGGCGCCGGCTATTCGAACGTTGACATCGGCTCGGCTGATGTTGGTGCACTGACAGGCCGTGGCTCTTACTTCTTCACCCGTCACCTGGGTGTCGAAGGTGAGGCATCCATTGGCGTGAAAGATGATGATGTTGGTCTGGGTACGGTCGAACTCGACCACTCTCTCGGCGCTTTTGGCGTCGTGCGGGCCCCGGTTTCCGACAAGTTCCACATGTTCGGCCGCGTTGGCTATGCCACTTCCGAACTGAGCGCCAGCGTTCCGGGCCTCGGCTCGGCTTCGGGTGATTTCGACGGCGTTGCTTACGGCGTCGGCGCGAAATTCTTCGCCACCGAACGTTTCGGCATCCGCGGCGACTTCACGAAATATGAAGGCGACGACAATGATGCCGACGTGTTCTCGATCGGCGCAGTGATGCGCTTCTAAGCCTTCCCTGCATTCATAAAAGAAAACCCCGGCACAGAAAGTGCCGGGGTTTTTTCTTGGGTGAGGCTCCTTTACTAGCGCTAAGGTGTTCGTCACACCCGATGCGCGCCAGCGCATCTGGGTGCCCATCTCCAGACATATCCACCTACTGATATAGATATAGAGGAGTCGGAATACCGGATCATCTTGGCGTTTGACTTGAAGGTAGATGCACGAGATGGGCCCCCAGATGGCC
>NZ_NCJT01000215.1:6401-10304 GCF_002282565.1 Hyphomonas sp. 34-62-18 | reverse complement strand
GGAAATCCACTGGTTCCCTTCCGATGAGCTGAACCCGGCGCTGCGCACGGTTGCGCCGCGCGTGACCGATCACGAATACTCCGTGACCAAATGGGATGGCGAGTTCTATATCGTCACCAATATTGACGGGGCGGTGGACTACAAGCTGATGAAAGCGCCGCTGAGCGCCACGTCTCCGGCGGAGTGGGAAGAAGTGATCCCGCATCGTCCGGGTACGCTGATCATGGGTGTCACGGCGCAGCAGGATTATCTGACGATCATGGAGCGGGAGAATGGCCTGCCGCGCATCGTGATCCAGGCGCGCGCCGATGGCTCGACCCATTCGATCAGCTTTGACGAAGCCGCATATGAGCTCGGCCTTGAGGGCGGGTATGATTACGAGACGCCGATCCTGCGCTTTGATTACGCCTCGCCGGCCACGCCGGACCAGGTGTTCGATTATGATCTGAACACGCGCGAGAAGACGCTGCGCAAGACGCGGGAAGTGCCTTCGGGCCACAATCCGGCGGACTATGTGGTGGAGCGGGTTATGGCGCCGTCCTGGGATGGGGCCGAGGTGCCTGTGACGCTGCTGCGCCATAAGGATACGCCGCTGGATGGCAGCGCGCCGCTGCTTCTGTATGGATACGGATCATATGGCATCACGATGCCGGCAGACTTCCGCACCGGACGCCTCAGCCTGGTGGACCGGGGCTTCATCTATGCCATCGCTCACATCCGCGGCGGTATGGAGAAGGGCTATCAATGGTATCTCGACGGGAAACTTGAGAAGAAGACCAATACCTTCAAGGACTTCGTGGCCGCTGGCGAATACCTAGTGGCTGAGGGCTATACCTCCAAGGGCCGCGTTGTGGGCCATGGCGGATCTGCCGGTGGCCTGCTGATGGGCGCTGCGGCGAACATGGATCCGGAACTCTTTGGCGGCATCATTGCGGCCGTGCCGTTCGTGGATGTGCTGAACACAATGTCGGACGAAAGCCTGCCGCTGACCCCGCCGGAATGGCCGGAATGGGGCAATCCGCTGACGGATGAAGCCGCCTATGACACGATCCTCGCCTACAGCCCCTATGATCAGGTGAGCAACAAGCCCTATCCGGCAATGCTGATCACGGGCGGTGTGACCGATCCTCGGGTGACCTATTGGGAGCCAGCGAAATGGGCGGCCAAGCTGCGTCACGAGGCGCCGGAAGCGGGCCCCTATTTCCTGCGCATCAACATGGATGCCGGGCATGGCGGCGCCTCGGGCCGGTTTGAGGGGCTGAAGGAAGTGGCGACCGAGTATGCCTTCGCCCTGGCGGCCGTGGGCAAGGTGGAGAACCTGAAGATCGCACGCGAGGACTAGGGCGCTTGCTCTATTGCCTCGATTGCGAGTTCAACGGCTTTGGCGGAGAGCTCATCAGCCTTGCCCTTTCGGGTGAGGCGGGTGAGCTCTACCTTTGCCGTCCGCATGCTGAACTTGAAGCGCTGGACCTGCACCCATGGGTGGAGGATAATGTTCTGCCACTGCTGGATGTCGGCGGGGCGCGGCCAGTCGTGTTGCCGCAAGAAGAATTCGGGCGCGCCATTCAGGCGTTCCTGAAGGACGACGCGGCCCCCTGCGTGGTGGCAGACTGGCCTGAAGACCTGTCCCATCTGATGCAAAGCCTGATCCTGTCGCCGGGACAGATGGTGCGGATTCCGGATCTGACCCTGAAGCTGTTGCAGGTCTCTGCCTGGCCGAGCGACCTGGAAGGGGCCGTTCAGCACAATGCGCTTTGGGATGCCCGCGCGTTGCGGCGGGCGCTGACGCTCAATGCCGGCGAAATCTGAGCACAAAGAAAAAGGGAGGCGCGACGCCTCCCTTTCGTATGTCTGACAGTCAGACGGCCTGGCGCTTAGCCGTAGAGCACCGTGATCGACTCGGCGACGAGGGCCGGACGGTCCTGGCCTTCGATCTCGACAGTGGCTTCCATCTTCATCTGCTTGCCGCCGGACTTGGCTTCGACCGAGAGGCATTTCTGGCGGAGGCGGACCTTGGAGTTCACCGGCACCATATTGGTGAAGCGCACTTTATCAGAGCCATAGTTGATGCCGCGGGTGACGCCTTCCACGCGAAGCACTTCGGCGCCGAGCATGGGCAGGAGCGACAGGGTGAGGAAGCCGTGAGCGATGGTGGAGCCCATCATCTGCTTGGCTTTTTCTTCGTCAACGTGGATCCACTGATGGTCGCCGGTCGCGTCAGCGAAGAGGTTGATCCGGGCCTGGTCGATGACGTGCCAGTCGGACACACCAACTTCCTGTCCAGCCAGGGATTCGAGATCGGCGTAGGCAATTTTGCGCGGATTGGCCATGGGATTCCTCCTTGAATGTATAAGACTTCTTGTGGCGCGGCCCGGGCCAATCTGCAAGGTTAACTGAGCGTCAACCCCAAACAGCCTAATCCGGGCTGCCGCCATCGGGATGGCAGGGCTGACGAGGGAGGCAGAAATGGCCGAGTCGCCAACGATTTCGATTGAACCCGGTAGCCGGGGCAATGCCAACCTTATCTACTTTCTCTACATTGTGGCACCCGTCTTCTTTCAGACGCTGGCCCTGATTGGGGTGGTGATGGCCTATCTCGGGAAGGGCAAGGGAGACGCCCTGATCGAGAACCACTATCGCAACCAGATCAACATCTTCTGGAAGATGCTGCTCTATTGCGTGATCTCCAGCCTGTTGACCTTCATCCTGATTGGCGTGCTGCTCTTCCTCGCCGCGCTGGTATGGTACATCGTGCGGATCGTGAAGGGGATGCAGGCGCTATCGGCTGGCGAGATGGTTGAAAACCCCGGCAGATCCGCAGACGGTCGCCCCGGCGCGAGACATGGATGTTCTCCGACTTCAGGCGTGCTGTGAGATCAGCCGGCGCCGAAGCTGGAAGCAAGGCCGAGAGATAATGCGGGCCACGTTCGCTTTCCGGAAGGCTTGAAAGGCCCATTGCGGCCAGATCAGTGGCAAGCTGGCGATTGCGATGTCCCAAGGTCTCTTCAATGTTGCCTACGCCCCAATGAAGGATCAGTTTCACGGCGTCCTCCAGCGCTGGCAACAGGGCGAAGTTTGACCGCTCGCCCATGTCAAAGCGCTCCGCGCCGGGCGCATAGCCATCTGTATAGTCGATCAGGCGGGCGAAATTGCCCGCGTTATCCCGCGTGATCCAGTTCTGCTCCAGAGGACGTCCCTGGCGATGCTTGGGGGCAACGTAAAGGAAGCCGGTCGCATAAGGACCGAGCAGCCATTTGTACCCCGCCGCGACCATGAAATCCGGCTGAATATCGTCCGCATCAAAGGAAAGCGCGCCTGCGCTCTGGGTCAGGTCCAGCACCAGAGCGGCCCCGTGTTCACGGCACTTGCGGGAAACGCTGGCAAGGTCGATCCGGGCGCCATCCGTCCAGCGCACATGCGGGCACGCGACGATGCCGGTGGCGGGGCCGATGGCTTCGAGAAGCGCGTCTGACAGCGATCCGTTGCCACCTGCCTTTACTGTGCGCAGGGACGCGCCGGTGAAAGCAGCATGCTCCCTCCAAGTGTAGACGTTGGACGGAAACTGATCCTCGAGAATGAGGATTTCCTGGCCGCGCGAAAGCGGAAGATTGAGGGCGGCGGTCGCCAGCCCATAGCTTGCCGAAGGCACCAGGGCGATGCCTTCGTCATCTGCGCCAATCAGCCGGGCGAGAAGCGGGCGCAGGCGGGCGGTGTCTGCAAAGAAGTCCGTATCCTGAATGGTCCACGGGTGAAGCTTGCGGGCAAGGCCGCGTTGGCCTGCTTCCAATGCGGCAAGAGGGAGCGGCCCCATCGTCGCGGTGTTGAGGTAAGCGACATTGGCGGGAATATCGAAGAGGTGGCGCTGGTTCGGGATCAGGGTCATCAGGGAGGCCTAGCGCGGGC
>NZ_NCJT01000215.1:0-6360 GCF_002282565.1 Hyphomonas sp. 34-62-18 | reverse complement strand
ATCTTTCGGCCGGATCAGACGATGCGGCTGTTCTTGTTGCCCCAGTAGCGGTCGCGGATGAGGCGCTTGTAGAGCTTGCCGGTCGGGTGGCGGGGCAGTTCGGGGTCGAAGTCGATGCTCTTGGGGCATTTGAGCTTCGAGAGATTTGCCTGCGCGAAGGCCATCAGCTCGGCGGCCAGTTCCTCAGAGGGCGCAATGCCCGGCATCGGCTGGACGACGGCCTTCACCGCTTCACCGAACTCTTCATCGGGCACGCCGATCACAGCGACATCGGCCACCTTCGGGTGGGTGATAAGAACGTTCTCGGTTTCCTGCGGATAGATGTTCACGCCGCCGGAGATGATCATGAACGCCTTGCGGTCCGTCAGGTAGAGGAAGCCGTCTTCGTCCAGCTTGCCGACATCGCCGAGGGACGACCAGTCGGGATGTTTGGGGTTAAGCGCGGCTTTGTTCTTTTCCGGGTCGTTGTGATAGTTCGGCGGCGTGGTGCCAGAGAAGTAGACTTGGCCTTCCTCGCCGATGGGAAGCTCGTTACCTTCCTCGTCGCAGATGTGGACCTTGCCGTGGATGGCGCGGCCGACAGTGCCTTTGTGGGTGAGCCAGTCAGGGCTTTTCACATAGGTCATGCCATTGCCTTCAGAGCCGGCATAATATTCGTCGATGACCGGTCCCCACCAGGCGATCATCTGCTCCTTGACCGGGATCGGGCAAGGCGCCGCAGCATGGATGGCGAAGGTCATGCTGGAGACGTCATACTTCTTGCGGACGTCTTCGGGCAGTTTCAGCATCTTCACGAACATGGTCGGCACGACCTGAGTGTGCGTGACCTTGTATTTCTCGACCGCTTTCAGGAAGTCTTCCGGATCGAACTTTTCCATCACGATGACGGTGGAGCCGATCCGCGTGAAGGTCATGCACCAGCGCAGCGGCGCAGCATGGTAAAGCGGGGCGGGCGAGAGGTAGACCGAGTCCGGACTTGCGCCGGACATGGCGCGGGCGATCTGGACGAGGATGTTGTCCGCGTCGATCGGCAGGTTCCGCTCCAGCGGCGGGCGGATGCCTTTCGGGCGGCCCGTGGTGCCCGAGGAGTAGAGCATGTCGGTGCCTGCCATCTCGTCGGCAACCGGTGTCTTGGGGAAGGGGGCGGCGTGCGCTTCCAGCGCGGTGAAGCCGGCTACTTCGCCGTCGATCGACCAGAGGGCGGTGAGGCCAGCGGCCTTGGCAGCTTCCAGGGCGACGCTTGCCTTGTTGGCGCCGGCGACCAGCAGCTTCGTGCCGGAATCCTCGATGATGTACTGAACTTCCGGCGCGGTCAGGCGCGAGGAGATGCAGACATAGTAAAGACCGGCGCGCTGGGCGCCCCAGCAGATTTCAAAATAGCGCGGGGAGTTTTCGGCAAAGATGGCGATGGTGTCGCCCGGCTGGCAGCCTGCCGCGCGCAGGGCGTGGGCGATCTGGTTGGAGCGCTCGTCCAATTGGCGGAACGTGATGGTTTCGCCCGATCCGGCCATGATGATGGCGGGTTTATCGGGATGGGTCCGCGCGTGATGACAGGGGTGCATGACGTATCTCCTCCGGGTGTGAAGCCTGTGCGCAGAGGCGCCCGCTTCGTCTCGCGGCGGACTTTAACGGCCCTTAAGGGACTGTCCACGACTGACCTAACGAGAGGGCCTGCGATTCCAGTGTCTTACCTGCAGGAGGGGCATGCCCGGCCCTCTGCAGGGCCGGGCAAAGGGGGATCAGGGCTCCATCGGACCGTTGAACTGGCGGGCGAAGAAGTCGTCCTTGCGCCAGAGGGGGCGTTGGTCGGCATTGGCAAGCGCGAGCGCAATGCGCGCCTTGATGGCGGCAAAGCGGGCGGCGGCGTCAAAGTCGATGGAGTTGGTCATGTCGTCTGACGGGCGGTGGTAGTTCGTCGTCATGTGACGGGCGAACTCTTCGGCGCCGCCATTCTGCCAGCCGGGGATGAGATAGACAGACGGGATGCCGGCTTCGACGAAGCGGAAATGGTCCGACCGGGTGAAGAGTCCCTGATCGGGGACCGGGTCCGGGCTGAGGGTGATGTTCATCTCGGCGGCCGCTTTCTCGACCTCTCCGATGATGGTGGAGCGGGCGCCGCCGAAGACGACAAGATCGGTGAAGGGGTAAGTCAGGATCGGCATGTCGAGATTGACGTTGGCGACGAGATTGCCCTTTGGCACGGTGGGGTTTTCGGCGAAGTACTGCGCGCCGAGGAGGCCTTTTTCTTCGGCGGTCAGCGCGATGAACATGACCGAGCGTTTCATCGCCGGGCCGGCCTTCAGCATGCGGGCGGCTTCCAGGAGGGTGGCGATGCCGCTGGCATTGTCGAGCGCGCCATTGTTGATCTGGTCGCCTTCGATGCCTTTTGTGATGCCGATATGATCGAGGTGCGCCGTCAGCACGATGACTTCGTTCTTGAGGACGGGATCGGTGCCTTCGATCATGCCAATGATATTGGCGGATTGGACCTGATCATGCGTGGACGTCTGGGTGAGGTGGATGGTGTAGGGCAGGGCGAAGCCTTTGACGTTTCCGCCTTCGGCTTCGGCAGCTTCCAGGATGGCAGGCCAGCTTTCGCCGGTGCCTTCAAACAGTTTCGCTGCGCTCTCCATGGACACCGAGGCGCCTGCCTTGATGTTGGGGGCCCGGTTGAACGGCGTGCCGTCTGCGCCGATCCAGGTGAGGCCTGCGCCATCCAGGCGGCCTTCACGGATAAGGCGTTCGAACGGGTAAACGCCGCGCGAGGTGGGCGTTTCCAGGGTGACGATGCCGATGGCGCCGCGCTCGGACGCGTTCACGAATTTGCGGCTGCCATAGAAGGCGCGCTCTTCGCTCTGGATACCCCTGGGGGTGCCTGAGAGCATCACGGCGATCTTGCCGTTGAGGTCGAGCCCGGCATAGTCATCCCGGCCAAGATCCGGCGCGACGATACCGAAACCGACGAACACGGCTTCGCCGCTCACATCGCTGACGGGCGCGGAGAGGGAATTGCCCATGGCGTAATCTACACTTTCCGTGAACGGAACGGGCGCGCCGGTCGCCGTATTGGTGACTTCCATCAGACGGCCTTCCGGCGCGCGTACGGAGCGCAGGAAGGAGATCGTCTGCATATAGCTGCCCGCGTCTCCGGCAGGCTTCAGGCCGATTTCAGCAAATTCGGCGGCGACATAATCTGCGGCCAGATCAAAGCCGGGCGTGCCCGCTTCGCGGCCTTCCAGATCGTCCGAGGCCAGGAATGCCATATCGGCACGGATGTTTTCCGCATTGGCTTCCGGCAGCTCTGCCGGTGCGGGCGGCGGCGGCGTCGCGGCGGGCGCGCAGGCACTGAGCGCCAGGGCGGCGGCGAGGACGAGACTTGGCAGGGATCGGGACATTCAGCAGTCTTTCTTGAAGTGAGGCGCCGGGATCAGAATTCGCGTAGCCAGTAGTTCATGGGGTGGGTTAGGTCTGGACCGCCGGGCTCCGTGGGCCATGCGAACTCCGTAACAAGGCCCGGCAGTTTGCGGTAGCCCCGCTTCTGCCAGAAACTGTCGAGGGGGCTGTAGTCAACCGGGCGCAGGGGGTGGCTGGCGGGCCGATCAACCGCGCAGAAGCAGGCGCGGGCATAGCCGCGATCCTGCGCGTGCTTTTCGCGGGCATCGAAGAAGGCATGGCCGAGCCCCCGGCCGCGAAAACCGGATTTCAGCAAAGACTCTCCAAAATAGAATGTGGAGGAAAGGTCAAACCCGGCGGCTTTGAGGGGCGCGGCAAACTCCCCATGATGGTCATCGATGGCGGAGCCTGTGGCGCAGCCAACGATCTGCCCCTCTTCTTCTGCAGCAACGATGAAGGCATCGCGCGCCTTTGCAAACGTACGCAGATATTTCTGCTCATACTCTTCCGTGCCGGAATAAAGATAGGGAAACGCGCGGAACACTTCGATCCGCAGACGCGCGAGCGCGGGCAGGGCGCGCTCCAGGTCTTCTCCCGTCAGAGGGCGGACGATCATGAGACCTGCCGGATCCATTCCTTGAGATTGTAGTAAGTTGTGACGCGCTGAATCTCGCCATCCTTCACATCAAAGAAGGCGCCGGCGGGCAGGCGGTAAGTCTGGCCGGTGGCTTCCGGCAGGCCGGCGTCAGTTTTCTTGTAGACGCCGTTGACGATGAATTCAGCCGAGGCGCGCGTGCCTTGTCGCCCTCATTGACGAAGTGGTTGATGTTCTCCGAAACGCAGCCCGCCATGGCTTTCCAGTCCTTGGCATTGAAGGCGGCGTAATAGCGGCTGATAAGGTCGGGCGTACTGGTCATTCGGCTGGTCCTGCGTATCGAGTTTGAACCGGAAAGCTCAATATATCTTCGGAACCGCGCGTGCAAACACTGCGGCTAGTCTAGTCTTCGCTCTTCCGGCGCGGCGGATTGGCGGCTGTGCTGATGGAAGAAGTGGTTTCGCCAGAAACGGTGGCGGCGAGGGCCGAAGCCTCCGCTGTGTCGCAATCCGGCACGCGCATGTCGCGCTCACTGCGCCAGTTGCCAAACCGGTAAAGAAGGATGGCGAGCAGCATGGTAACCACCATGCCCGCCGGGAAACTGTACCAGATTGCATCTGAACCCAGCCAATCCTGAAGCCCATAGGCAAAGCCAAGCCGCACCGGGAACATGGAGATGAAGAGGATGATCAGCGGCCAGAAGACCTGGCCATTGGCGCGCACCGTAGCAAACAGCACCATGGTGACGGCGAAGGGAATGAATCCCCAGGTGGCCAGCCGGGCAATGTTCTGGCCGATTGCAACCGCTTCACTGGCGCCGCCCAGGAAGATCATCATTGCCGCCCGGTCTGTCAGCAGGAGCAGTATGATCAGCGCGCCTGTGAGGGCGAGGTTGAAGAGGATGCCGGTGCGGGTGATCTGGTCTACCCTGTCCCAGCGGCCCGCGCCGATGTTCTGCGCGGCCATGGCGCTGACAGCGGCGCCGATGGCCATGGCCGGCATCTGCACATAGGTCCAGAGCTGTTGCGTCGCGCCGAAGGCGGCGGTGGTATCGACGCCCTGCCTGTTCACAAGCGACATCATCGCCAGCAGCGAGCCAGAGATGACGATCATCTGCAGGCCCATGGGAAAGCCTTTGACGACCATCAGACGCAGGATGGAAAGGTCCGGCTTCAGATAGGCAAGCTCGGGCCCGCGAAGGCGCAGCGGCATGTCGCGCCGGTAGATGTAAACCAGCATGGTGGCGAGGCTGATATAGTTGGCAAGCGTCAACGCCAGAGCTGAGCCACCGATGCCCAGACGCGGAAACGGCCCGATGCCGAGGATAAATAGCGGGTTCAGGGACGCGCAGATGACGACAGCGACGGCCATGAAAATAAGCGGTGTCATGGCGTCGCCTGCGCCCCGCAGGGCCATCATCAGCATCGTCATTATGAGGATGGGTGGCAGCGCGAGGAAGATGATCTGAAGGAACTGGATCGCCAGCGGGAAAACCTCGGGCGGTGTTTCAAGAACTCTCAGCAAAGTAGGCGCGATGAACCAGCCGGCGATGCCGAGCGCAGCGGACACAGGCAGGAAGGTGCCGACGACCGTGCCGACTACCCTGCGGGCAGCCGTGACATCATTCCGCCCCATCGATTGGCCGATGAGGATGGTGGAGGCCATGCCGAAGCCGAAGACGAAAGCCGTCAGCAGGAAGACGACAAGGTTTCCGTTTGTCGTTGCCGCCACGGCATCTTCGCCAATAAGGCGGCCGACCCAGATCGTGTCGATTGAGCCGTTGGCAGACTGCAGGATGGAAGAGGCGAGTGTAGGCAGCGTGAAAGCGATCAGCGCGGGGCCGATGGGGCCCGAGGTAAGGTTGTTGCGCTTCTGCATTCCCCTTACCGCTTGAACACGCGTTCCCCGCCGACGAAGGTTTGCATCACGCGGCCCTGCAGGCGGCGGCCATCGAAGGGGGAGTTGCGGGAGCGGGAGAGCAGGTCTTCACGCTCGCAAAGCCAGGGCTTGCCGGGATTGAAGAGGATAAGGTCTGCCGGAGCATCCTTTGCCAGACGGCCCTGCGGCAGGCCGAGGATGCTGGCCGGGCCGATGGTCACTGGGGCAATGGCCTCCAGCAGCGTCAACGGGCCATCATGGTGCAGGTTCAAAAGGGCGGAGAGCACGGTTTCAAGGCCCGCGGCGCCAAAAGCAGCCTCGCCAAAGGGCAGGCGCTTTTCTTCCGGAGGCTGAGGATCGTGGGCGGAGACGACCGCGTCGATCTCGCCGGCTTTCAAAGCGGCGATCAGGCCTTGCCGCGTGGCTTCATCGCGGAAGGGCGGGTTGACCTTGCAATAGGTGAGATAGTCGCCAACATCCCGCTCGTTGAAGAA
>NZ_NCJT01000518.1 GCF_002282565.1 Hyphomonas sp. 34-62-18 | reverse complement strand
ACCATCGAGCCCCAATCCCCGCCCTGCGCCAGATAGGTGGGGTATCCCAGCACTTCCCGCATCAGCTTGTCCCACATAGCCGCCGTCGCCCGCTGGCCGAGCGGTGAGGCGGGCTTGCCCGAGAAGCCATAGCCGGGCAGGGACGGGATGATCAGGTCAAACGCGTCTTCCGCTTTCTCTCCGTGTTCGGAAGGGTAGGCCAGCGGGCCAATCGCCTGCCAGAACTCATAGATGCTGCCCGGCCAGCCATGGGTGATCAGCAGCGGGCGCTTGCCGCCTGCCTCGCCCACCACATGCACGAAATGGATCGGCAGCCCGTCCACCTCCGCCGTGAATTGCGGCCACCGGTTCAGCTCAGCTTCCGCCGCCCGCCAGTCATACTGATCCAGCCAGTAGCGTTGGATGTCCTGCATCACCGGCGTCGACATGCCATAGGCAAAGCCCTGCTCATTGGCCGGTGCCGGGAACCATTTATAGCGCGCGACGCCGGCGCGGATTTCGGCGAGCTTTGCCTCTGGAACGTGGACTTTGAATGGCGTCGGCGATGGCATGGCATGTCCCCTCATCTTGCTGGGGCAGAGACTAGCGCACCTGCGCCCTGCGTCTAAGCCATCCCCCAGCGGCAGGCGCTACCTTCCGAAAATGCAAAAAACTCCAACGCCGTTGGAGTTTTCGCCCTCGCCGTTGGAGGGTCCGTTGGAGTTTTTCAAAGCTTTTTCAGACCGAAAAACTGGTCCCGCAGCCACAGGCGGCAGTGGCGTTCGGGTTCCTGATCTTGAAAGCTGCGCCGATCAGCTCAGTCGAAAAGTCGATCTCCGAGCCCCGCAGGAGTCGAAAAGTCGATCTCCGAGCCCCGCAGGAATTCCAGGCTCATCTCGTCGATCAGCACGCGGGCTCCGTCGCGTTCGATGATCAGATCGTCCGCATTGGCCGCAGGGGCGAAGTCAAACTTGTAGGAGAAGCCCGAACATCCGCCCCCCTCCACAGAGACGCGCAGGAAGGCCGCGCCGTCCTGTTTGGCGAGAATCGCGTTAATCCGCTTCGCAGCTGAAGCAGTCAGGGTCACATCCGGGGCAGTGGTCTCGGTCATGGACACAAGATAAGGACGAATTCCTTGATGGAAAAGAGAGCCCCTTACGCAACACGTCACGAAGATAGCCGGGGGCGCTATTTCGAGGAGGCCCCGTCGGCCACCCGCACGCCGTTCCAGCGGGACAGGGACCGGATTATTCACGCAACCGCTTTCCGCCGCCTGAAGCAGAAAACCCAGGTTTTTGTCGCTCATGAAGGCGACCATTTCCGCACGCGCCTGACGCACTCCCTTGAAGTTGCACAGATTTCCC
>NZ_NCJT01000214.1 GCF_002282565.1 Hyphomonas sp. 34-62-18 | reverse complement strand
GGCCTTTTACCCCGCCCGCTCCACAACATCCGCCACGGGCCGGCGCCGCGCGCCGTGCCGGCCCTTGAAGCGCACCTTCTGGCCCACCCGCACCGGCGCGCGCCCCGGCGCCAGCTTGAACTGCACCGGACTTTTCACCCGGTCACAGCGGATAAGGCCCACGGCCTTGTACCGGTCGAGATGGATTACATTGCCCGACACCCATTCGTCCGGGTCAAGATCAGGCGCGCGGGCCGGCCCCGCGGCAGCCTCGGCCAGCATCACCATGGCCGGGCCGTCCGACAGGGCCACCGGCGGAGCGGCCTCCATCGGCAAGGCGGCCTTCGCCCCGCGCCCACCTGCCAGCCGCGCCAGCAACACCACCGCCAGCACCAGGATCAGCGCCCCTGCCAGTGCCACCACGAGCAGCCGCGTCGTCTCATCCCATGCCGCCGGCAACAGCGCGGTCACCGGGCTCAGTATTTCCTGAATATCCAAGTCAGCCTCCCTCAAGCAGACTAAGGATTAGATCGCCGCCCGCCCCCGCCAAGCACCGCCGCAAATTTCGCCAACCGGAAAGCCGCAGCTGCCTGATTTTTGGGCAGCTTGTTCGCGCCCATTGCCGGGCAAACAAAAAACGCCCCAGCCTTGCGGTCCGGGGCGTCTTTGTTGCGTCTGCGGCGGCGAAATCAGATCTTCGCGCAGGCTTTCTTCAGCCAGTCCTTCACCTCGCCGTCGAGCTTGCGGCCAAGCAGTTTCAGAACGCGCTTGTGATAGTCGTTCACATATTTGCGCTCTTCCCTGGTCAGCATCTTCACATCGATCAGATCACGGGCCAGCGGCGCAAAGGTCAGGCATTCAAAGCCCAGCATCGCAATCTCGCCGCCCGGAATTTGCTCCGCAGGCGTCACATATTGCAAATTCTCGATGCGAATGCCGTAATCGCCCGCCTTGTAATAGCCCGGCTCGTTGGAAACGATCATCCCCGGCATCAGCGGCACAGGGTTCCAGGGCTTGGCAATCCGGTGCGGGCCCTCATGCACGCCGAGGTAAACGCCCACGCCGTGCCCGGTGCCATGCTGGTAATCGAGCCCCGCCTGCCACAGCGCATGGCGCGCCAGCACGTCCAGATGGGTGCCCGTCGTGCCCGGCGGGAAGCGCACGGTGGCGAGCGCAATATGCCCCTTCAGCACGCGGGTATAGTTCGCGCGCATTTCCTCCGTAGGCGTCCCGATTGGCACGGTGCGCGTCACATCCGTCGTCCCATCCAGGAACTGCCCGCCCGAATCGATCAGGAACAGCGTGCCCCGGTCCAGCTTGCGGTTGGACGCGGTCGACACACGGTAATGCGGCAGCGCGCCATTTGGCCCCGCCCCGGAAATCGACGGGAAGGAGAGGTCGTTGAGATTGCCGAGTTCCTCGCGGAAGGCTTCCAGCTTCATCACCGCGTCAATCTCGGTCACTTCGCCGCTCTGGGCTTCGGTGTCCAGCCAGTGGAGGAATTTCGTCAGCGCCACGCCGTCGCGGATATGCGCCGCCGTCGTGCCCTTGATTTCCGCCTCGTTCTTGCATGCCCGCGGCAAGGCCACCGGGTCGCGCTGACGCAGGATGTTTGCGCCGGCTTCCTTCAGCGCATCAAAGAACCAGGCCGAGGCCACATCCGGGTCCAGGCTCACCGTCTTGCCCGACAGCCCTTTCAGCCCCTCGTCCAGCTTGATCAGAGGGCGGAGCGTTACCCGGTTGCCCAGATGCCGGCGCAGGGCGGCATCGATCTTCTCTTCGTCAATGAAGAGTTCCGCCGAGCCATCCGCATGCAGGATCGCGCGGCCCAGTGGCAGCGGCGTGCAGCTGACGTCTCCGCCGCGAATGTTGAACGCCCAGGCGAGCGAGGCCGGCGAGGTCAGCACGGCGGCGTCCGCCCCGTCCCGCGCCAGCTGCGCGCCCACCGCTTCCAGCTTGTCGGTATGTGCCACGCCTGCATGCTTCACCGCCTGGGGCACCACCTTCGCCATCGGCTGGGGCGGACGATCCGTCCACGCCGCATCGATCGGGTTCTCGCTAACTGCCACCAGCTCCGCCCCGGCCTTGGCCGCCGCTGCCGCCAGCGCGGCCACATCATTCGGGCTCATCAGGCGCGGGTCATAGCCGACCTTTTTGCCCTTCAGGCTCTGCTGCGCCAGCCAGCCAAAGGCGCCGGGGTCGGGAATGCCAACCACCTCGAACAGCGCGGGGTCGGTCTGGTCGCCCGCCTGCAGCGTGTAGCGCCCATCGGCAAACAGCACGGCTTTGCCCGCAAACACGAAGGCCGAGCCGAACGAGCCGGTAAACCCGCTCACCCAGGCGAGGCGCTCATTCGCGTCCGGCAGGTATTCGTTCTGATATTCATCGTCATGGGGCACGTAGAAGCCGTCGAGGCCCTGGCGCTCAAGTTCACGGCGAAGCAGCGGAAGATGGGCCCGGCCGTCCTGCGGCCCACCCTTGATGTCGAATGTCTGTCTCATGCCCCTTCATAGCGCCAAGTCGCGCCGCCGGAAAGCAATCGAGCTATGCAAATCGGCATGGAAAAATGTCACTTTCCATACTTTTTTGTTTAGCTGCCACCCTATATAGGCCGCACACGAACATTGCTGCGCCGCAGCAAAATGATAATTAACAAGGTATTAAGATGAAAACCGAAATTAACCTCTCGCCGTCGGCCGATATGGTCATCGAGAGCGTCCTGCGCCCGGCAATGGACACCCAGGCTGCCCCCGCTGCAGCCCCTGCCGCGCGTGAAAACGCCCGCGAGGCCCTCGTCCGCCTGAATATCCTGGCCCGCCGCCAGGAACGTTGGGATCGCCGCGCCGCCCGCGCGTCCTGATCCTGCCTGCTTCTGCCGCCCCGCACCCTCCCTGAAGGCGGCGGCAGCTGAAGATCGCCCGGCCTAGCGTCCCCCTCCCCCCCGCGCCGGCGCGATCCCCTCCCCGCCCATCCCGCAAGGGATGGGCCGGAGGGCAAAGGGGGGCTTCTTCTAAAATTCGTTGGGGGCGCTCGCCCTCACCCCTTCTTCCGGAACACCAGCGTCGACCAGCCGTCGCGCTTGATGCGTTTCTGGAAGAGAAGGTTATGCCCTTCATAGGCAGCGCGCACCGGCGCGGCCTGATGGTGGAGCAACCCCGAAAGGATGATCGTCGCCCCCGGCGCCGAAAGCTGTTCGATCTCCCCGGCCAGGCCGATCAGCGGCTTCATCAGGATATTGGCAAACACCGTATCATAAGGGCCCGCCTGCCGGATTGCCGGATTGTTGGCGCCCGCCACATGATGCACGAAGAAGCGGCTCACCTGGTTCTTCTTGGCGTTCTCGCGCGCCACAAACACAGAGTCGCGGTCAATGTCGCTGCCAGAGGCCATCTCCGCGCCCACTTTCAGCGCCGCAATCGCCAGCACGCCGGATCCCGTGCCCAGGTCCAGCACGCGCCCCGGCTTGCGATAGCGCCGCGCCTCGGCCAGCGCCAGAAGGCAGCCCAGCGTCGTTCCATGATGGCCCGTGCCAAAGGCAGGGCCTGCTTCAATCAGTACAGAGATTTTCCCCGGCGAGGATTGGGTCAGCGCATGGCTGCCCGCCACCACGAACGGCCCGGCATTGACCGGCGGCAGCCCCTCCAGCGACAGCGTCACCCAGTCGCGCTCGACGATCTCCTCGATCCGCGCGGTCAGCTCCGGCGCGGCCTCTTCTATGATGGCGACACACTCTTCTGCCTCTTCCAGCGTTTCGCAGAAGGCGTCGATCCGCCAGGCGCCGCGCGCATCTTCCTTGGCATCGACCGCGCCTGCGGGCGACGGGTCCGCCCAGGCGAGCGCGTCCCATGCCGTTTCCACTGGCCCCCGCGGGCCTCTTGCCGTGATCTGGTACATGGAGCGGGCGCTTAGCAGGCCGCCCCCGCCTTGGGAAGCGGGCAAGGCGCGCGGGGCCGCCCCCATCCTAACAAAGTTTAACACAACCTCTGCGCGCTCACCGCGTTGGTCTGGCACATGCAACCCAAAAAGGAGATGTTCCATGCCGACCCCATCCGGCCATACCTCTGCCATTCCTGCCAGCCGCACCATCGGCACCTCTGTCTACAACACTGCCGGCGACAAGATCGGCAAAGTCGAAGACGTGATGCTCGACAAGATGGACAATTCCATCCTCTACGCCGTTGTCGGCTTCGGCGGCTTCCTGGGCATGGGCGAAAAATACCATCCCGTCCCGTGGTCGACGCTCGACTACAATAAGGACAAGGACGGTTACGTCGTGCCTTTCACCAAGGAACAGCTGGAAAAGGCCCCGGCCGATTCCATCGACCAGCTGACCAAGAATGACGGCTACGCCGCCCGCGACGCCGCCTATAACTACTACAAGGTCCAGCCCTACTGGCTCTGATCCCCTGCCAGTAA
>NZ_NCJT01000213.1 GCF_002282565.1 Hyphomonas sp. 34-62-18 | reverse complement strand
CCATGGATCCACACCATCACCGGCTGCAGCTCACGCCCCCCCAGATTGGCCGTGCGGATGTTCAGCGACAGGCAGTCTTCAGATTCCGGCGGCGGCTTCTGCAGCGACATCAGCCCGCGCGCCACCATCCGCTCAAAACCGGAGAGACCAACGCCTTCCAGGATGGAGTCCACAAAACCGGCCGAGCGCTTACGGCTCTGCAGGCACTCCGGCCCATATTCGCGCGTGTCGCGGGAAATCGCGCCCCATTGCGGCGGCGCCGCCGGCGGCGTCCAGCGTTTGGCGGTGGCGTAGGGAATGCCATTGAAAACAATCACATCCGGATTGTCCCGGTCGACCCCGCCGATCACCACACCCTGATGGATGCGCACCGGTTCCGACATTTCCATCGGCTTGGGCGGCTTACGCAGCGCGTACCAGCCATAGGCCGCCCCCGCGATCAGTATGAAAAGCAGAACTATACTGAAACGGCGCATCGCCGGTCCCCCGCAATCGTCGAATCCATCGGCATCATAGCCGTATGAGGGAGGTGTGGCTAACCCCTAAGCGCTGCGCAGCCCCAGCGCGCTCAGCGTCCGGATCGTGGCGCCCGTCAGGTCGGCAACCGGCTCGATTCCGCAGGCCATGCGGATAAATCCGCCCGGCACCTTGTCGCCCCAGCGCACCCGGCATTCGGCCGCTGAATGCACCCCGCCAAAGCTCGTCGCCGGCGTGATCAGGGGATGCTCGGCAATGAAGCGCTCGGCCAGCTCCCGGCTCGGCAGGCAGAAGCTGACAATCGGTCCGTACCCGCTCATCTGCTTGCGCGCCACGCCATGCGCCGGGTCCGTCGCCAGTCCCGGATAACGCAGCCCCGTCACGCCCGGCATGCCGGAAAGCGCGTTCGCCACCGCCAACGCATTGGCATTCGCCCGCGCCACGCGCAGCTCCAGCGTGGCAAGGCCACGGTGCAGCAGATAGGCATCAAACGGGCTGCAGATCGCCCCGCCCAGCCGCCGCCAGGTCTTCACCGGCGCCAGCAGCGCCGGGGCGCGGCTCCCCACGTGCCCGGCCAGAATGTCTGAATGGCCGGCCATCGCCTTGGTGTCGGCCATGATCGTGAAATCGGCCCCAAGATCCAGCGGCCGCTGGCAGAGCGGCGTCGCCGTCGTGTTGTCCACCGCCAGCAGCGCCCCGGCATCCTTCGCATTGCGCGCCAGCCTGGCGAGATCACACACCTCCAGCCCAGGATTGGACGGCGTCTCCGCCAGCACCAGCTTAACGCCCGTCAGGTCCGCCTCCGCCATCTCCGCCGTCAGGCAGGTGGCGATGTCGATCCCCAGCGGCGCAAAATACGCCTCCAGCAGCGCGCGCGCATTGTAGTAGCCATCCGCATGCACCAGAACCCGGTCGCCCGGTTTCAGATGCGCGTAGAACAGCGCCGCAATCGCCGCCATGCCGGAGGGAAAGAGCACCGCGTCTGCCCCTTCCAGCAGGCCGATCTCGGCTTCCACTTCCTCAACGGTCGGGTTGCCATAGCGGCCATAGACATGGCTCGCCTGCGGGTCACCCGGCAGGTGGAAGGTGGTTGAGGCCACGATGGGCAGGGCAACGGGATCGCCCTTCTGCAGGTTTTCGCCCCGCCGGTGCAGCAGGCGCGAAATGGGGGAGAGGTCTTCAGCCAAGTATGTCAGCTCCAGGTCCGATAAGCCGCGCCAGCCCGGCGCGGGTTGTGTCGTCCAGCCGGTGCCATTCCTCGCGCAGGCTCGCAAGACACTTCACCTGATATTTGAACACGCCCTGTTCATACCGGCCGCCCTCGATGGTCAGCGAAAACGTCTCTGCCCCCGCCTCGATGGCCTTCGCGTTTGCCAACAGGAAGGGCAGGTAGGTGTCGCCCGTCTGCGCCAGCAGGGCAGTCACCGCGGGGCTCGCCAGCACCGTTTCCGCGCCCGCCCAGTCCCCGCCAATCCCGCTCGCATCGTCGGCATGGTCCAGCCAGCGATAAAGGTAAGGCACGGCCTCCCGCATCCACGCCATGGGTGTCGGGTCATAGCTCATCACTTTCAGCTGCCCATAAAACGCCAGGTCTGCCAGCGAAATCCGGTCCCCGAACAGGAACCGCCCCGGCCCCAGCGCCATCTCCTGCAGCGCTTTGCAGCTGCGTTTCCAACTCGCCTCGATGATCGGCGCCGTCTCCGGCGTGCAGCCCACCAGAGCCATGCGCGAAATCTGCCGGGCACGGATCACCGCCGCATTCTTTTCCACCTTCTCAAGGCCCGCATTCGGCATCGAGTCAAACATCAGCCAGTTGGCGCACCATTCCTGATCGGCCTCATAGAACCAGCGATAATGGAACATCGCTTTCATGAACCATTCGTCCGCCATGTCCTCCAGCAGCAGGCACACGAAGCGCAGCGCCGCGTCCTCGGGCACCAGCGCACGGCCCTCGCCCTCGATGGACAGCAGGAACGGCGTGGAATCATTCGTCCAGCTGCCATCGGGCGTGCGGATCACGGGGATCACCTGCGCCTTCACATTCGGCATGATCACCCCGCGTTCCTCGCCGGTCATCCCTGTCCAGCTGTGGGCCAGCCCCTTCGCCCGCATCGCCGCACGCACCTTCAGCGAATAGGGAGACCCCAACGCGCCATACACTTCATACTTGCTCATGATTTCCTCCCTTGTCCCCGCGCTGCCGAGGTTTTGTCATCAATTGTGACGAAATGTTCAGCACACTCGCGGTGGTCTGTCACGGGGCTCAATGAGGCCGGATTACACCTTCTTCCCGCTCACCCATGTCGGCCGCGTGACGATCAGTTCCTGGCACAGCAGCCCCGCCTCCCTGTGCCGCGCCATTGCCTTGTAGTCCTTGTGGTTCAGCGTCGCGATGAACGCCTGCCGGCTCGGGAAGTGGTTCACCAGAACCGCGTCCCAGTCCCCATTGCCAATGAAAAACCGCTCCGTATCCCCCAGCAACAACGTCGTCCCGCCCACTTCGGCGGCGGCCACCGTAAACGCCTCGGAGTAGCGCATATACGCGTCCCGCCCGCTGATGGTCTCGCCATATTCCGGGTCTTCGGGGCGATACTCTGCCTTCACCTTGAACTTCAGGATGTTCACCTGCGCCACCGGCCCGTCATACGGGTCATCCCGGAACGCGCGGAACTGGTCGGCGGTCGGCTGGAATGCAGGCATGGGCGTTACTCCTTCGGGCGAAGCTCAGGGTGTTTCACAAAATACCGTTCGGCATAAAACAGCGCCGCTGCGTGCAGCGCATGCTGCACCTCCAGGGCGCCATAGTCCAGAAACTCAGCATACGGCATTTCCAGCACCTCGATTTCTTCATTGGGGTCGAGGTCCTGGCTCGCGCCGGGCGTGCAGCCAAGGGCGAGGTAATAGTGCAGGGTATTGTCCTGCGTGGCCGGGTTGGGGTGGCACGAGCCTACATGGATCATCTCCCGGGCGACATAACCCGTTTCCTCGCGCAGCTCCCGCGCGCCGACAGCGGCCCAGTCCGTTTCGCCCGGATCAGATGCCCCGCCCGGCAGGCCCACCATCACCACCTGCGCGGCATGGCGATACTCCCGCACCAGCACAACATTGCCCGCATCCGTCACCGGGATCACCGTCACCCATTCGGCCAGTTCGGTCACATGATAGTCTTCAATGATATGCCCGTCCGCCCGCTCGCAGCGGTCGGTGCGCAGACCCATGAACCGGTCCTTCAACACCTGTTTCGAAGACAGGATCTTCCAGGGCTTGATGCTCATGGTTGCGGCTTGCCCAGATGCCGCTCGAGGAAATCCAGCCTTGTGCGCATCAGGTGAAGCTGCAGCGCCTCGCCCTGTATGCCGTGCCGCTGGCCGGGATAGGTCATCAGCTCGAAAGGCTGGCTGCGTGCCTGCAGCTCCGCCATCAGGCGCGTTGTATTGTCAAACGTCACATTGTCGTCGGCCATTCCGTGGATCAGCATCAGTGGCCCGGTCAGCCCATCAATGTGCGCAAACACGCTGGAGGCGTGATAGCCCTCGGCATTCTTCTCCGGCGTACCCATGTAACGCTCCGTATAGAATGTATCGTAGAGCGCCCAGTCGGTCACCGGCGCGCCGGCAATCGCTGCGGCAAACGTCCCCTCCGGTGCCCGGCCATAGGTCATCAGCGTCATGTACCCGCCATAGCTCCAGCCCTGGATGGCAATGCGGTCCCCGTCCACAAAGGGCTGCTGTTTCAACCAGGCCACGCCTGCCAGCTGGTCACGCACTTCCGGCCCGCCGGTCTGGTGATAGATGACATCCTCAAACCGCTTGCCCCGGTTCCACGTCCCCCGATTGTCCAGCCGGAACACGATATAGCCGGCATGGGTCAGGAACTGATCGCTCAGAGGCCGCCAGTCATTGGAAACCCGCTGCACGTGCGGCCCGCCATACACCTCCACGATCACCGGATACTTCTTCGCCGGATCAAATCCCGG
>NZ_NCJT01000212.1 GCF_002282565.1 Hyphomonas sp. 34-62-18 | reverse complement strand
TCCATCATCGGGGCGACGGAAAAGCGATAGTCGAGATCTGCCTGCATGCGGCAGACTTCTGCTATCTCCGGGCCTTGCGCGTCAATGCCCGGCCTTCAGATGAGCGGACTTGATCTTCTTGGCGAGGGACCATTTGTGCACTTCGGTGGGGCCGTCATAGATGCGGAAAGCGCGCACTTCACGGAAAAGCTGCTCCACGATCGTGTCGCGCGAAACGCCCATGCCGCCCATCACCTGAACGCAGCGGTCGGCCACCCGGAACAGCGCCTCGGAAACAGCCACCTTCGCCATCGAGCTTTCGACATTACCATTCTCGCCGGCGTCCAGCGCGTCGGCGCACCAGTCAATCATCAGCTCGGCCTGTTTGAGTTCAATCTGGTTTTCCGCCAGCATGAAGCCAACGCCCTCATGATCGATGAGCAGCTTGCCGAAGGCCTTCCGTGTGCAGGCATACTCTGTCGCGATTTCCTGCGCCCGCGTCGCCACACCATGCCAGCGCATGCAATGGGAAAGCCGCGCCGGCGCCAGGCGGATCTGCGCATAACGGAAACCCTCGCCCGGCTTGCCCAGCATGTCCGCCTGCGGAACACGCAGGTTTTCGATCATCACCTGGGCATGGCCACCCGGCATAGAGCTGTCGATGGTGTCGAGCAGCCGCTCGATGCGGATCGCCGGGTTGGGCAGGTCCACGAGGAACATGCATGCCCCTTCTTCGGCCTTTGCCATCACTATGCCGACAGAGGCGCCGTCTGCGCCGGTGATAAAGGTCTTGCGGCCATTGATCACCCAGTGATCGCCATCTTTCACGGCGGTCGTCTTCATCATCGAGGGGTCAGACCCTGCGCCATCCTCGGCGGCCGGCTCGGTCATGAAGAAGGCCGAGCGCGCCTCGCCCGAAACCAGTGGCTCCAGGAAGCGCGCACGCTGAGCGTCGGTTGCGACCTTCCCCAGAAGGAACATGTTCCCTTCGTCCGGCGCGCCGGTATTGCATGCCACAGGGCCGAGCGGTGAGAGCCCCGTCTTTTTGAGCACATGCGCGGTGCCGCGCTGCGAAAGGTGAGTATGATCGGGCAGGATATGCGGCGTCATCGCGCCCGCCGCCCGCGCCTTGTCTCGCAGCTCTTTCACCAGGTCCGGCGAGGGCCCGTGTTCTTCCAGGCGCGTGTCGTGCTCATACGTGGCCACCACCTCGCGCACGAATTTCTCGACGCGTTCGCCAATCTCGATCGCGAGGGCCTGATCGGGGTAAGACATGTCGGTGCTCCTTCTGCCGGTAAATCCGCGCAGACCTATGCCACTCCCCCGCCGGCCTTGCACCCCGGCGGAGTGCCGCTTGCCGCGACGTCACAATATTCGCTAAAGTTCGCCGATCCGGTCTTCCGAATGCATTGCCCGCTTGAGGGCCTCGCGTGCCCCTTCCAGGTCTTCCCGCCGCGCCGCCAACTCCGCCTTGCGCCGCTCCATCTCGGCAATCATGCGCTCCACGGCGCCATGCTGGCGGGCGAGGCTCGCCCCATCAAACTCCTCGCCCGTGCGGTCCAGCGCTTTCAGGTTCTCGCCAATCCCGGCAATCTCCGCCTCAATCCGCCGCACCTCCATCTGAAGGCTGAGCATGTCCTGCTCCGCCTTCTGGCGTTTGATGCTCACCAGTGTCTGAAGCTGGGCGGCCTGCTTTCGGGGAATGGAGGTCATACGCCGCTCCTCAGCCGGTCAACGAACTGGATAGCGGCGGCCACGGCCGCAAAATGTTCGGGCAGAATTTCCTCGTCCACCTCCACCATCGAATAGATCGAGCGGGTCGCCGGCGGATCGCTGTAGATGGGAACATTGTTCTCGATCGCCAGCTCCCGGATTTTCAACGCCAGATGATCCACGCCCTTGGCCACACAGACGGGCGCCTTCTTGCTGTCGGGGTCCCATTTCAGGGCAACGGCGTAGTGGGTCGGGTTCACCATCACCACGGTGGCCGTCTTGACGTTCTGCATCATCTGGCCACGGGAAATCTTGCTGCCCCGTTCGCGCCGCTGTTGGCGCATGTAGGGGTCGCCCTCGCTCTGCTTCAGCTCTTTTTTCATGTCCTCCCGCGACATGCGCAACTGGTTGGCATGGATGCGCCATTGCAGCGGCAGGTCGAGCGCGGCCAGCACGAACTGGAAGGCAAAAAAATAGAGGATCAGGCGAAGCGACTGATTGAACGTGAACTGATAGAAATCCGCCGTCTCGACGGAGGCAGATCCATAATAGTCGCGCGCAAACTGATAGAGGAACAGCGCGCCCAGGCCGCCGGCAAACAGCATCTTCACCGTATCCTTCAGAAAGTCGGTGAGGCCCTTGGTGCCATACTTGTTCTTGATGTTCTCGGCCGGGTTGATCTTCTTGATGTCCGGCATGATCTTCTTGGCCGAAAAGGCAATCGAGCGCTGGATGATCAGCGCCAGCAGCACCAGCGCCGCCATCACGATCAGCAGCGGCGAAAGGGCAATCAGCACCGTCCCCAGCCACATCCAGGTGGCGCCGCCATCCCCTCTGAAGATGTCCTCGGCAAACGCGTCGCCATGATAGAGGATGCGGGAGAAGTCATCGAACAGGCGCGGGCCGACCACAGAGTTGAGGATCAGCGCGGCGACCAGTATGCCCAGCGTCAACGCAAAGGCGTTGGCCTCCTTGGACTGCGGCACATTGCCTTCCTGCCGCGCCTCCCGAAGGCGCTGCTCAGAGGCTTCAAATTCCTTTTCGCCGCTGTCGTTATCCTGCTCGGCCATCGTCCCGCCCTATAGCCAACCGATAACCTGAAGCGCACGGTCTTTCCAGATGATGAGCATGCCCGCGATGGAAATCGCCAACAGCATCACGCCTGCCCCCACCATGAAGGGGGCGCCAACAAAGGCGACCATCAGCGACGGTAGCGCCTTGTTTATGAAGCCGAGGCAGATGTTGTAGAGCAGGTTTGCCGCCACGAATGGCCAGGCCAGCATCAGGGCGAAGTTCAGCGCCGAATAGAAATTGCCATAGATCATTCCCCAGCTCACCTGCGCCACCTGGCCGAGCGGGATTTCCGTGTATAGCCGCATCAGTCCGTCCACCACCGCAACATGATAGTTCGCCGTCAGAAGAACCACAGTGCCCGCCATCGACAGAAGGTTGGAGGTTACCGTCTGCGCCTCATGTTCCAGGGCCACCCCCAAGAACTGCGCCAAGCCAATTGATTGGGCAATGACCGTCCCAGCAATCGTCAGCATCCAGACTGAGAGGCGCAGCAGTGCGCCAAGTCCGAGACCGATAATCACCTCGCTACCGAGCAGCTGTACCAATTCTCCCAGTTTCTGCGCCGTTGGCGTGGGCACCGCCCCGGTCGAGGCAATCGCTGCTGACATGCCCAGCAGCACAAACAGCCGCGTGCGCGCCGACATCACCTGATCGCCGATCCCCGGCATCATGAAGACCACGAAAGACAGCCGCGCCACGACCGTCAGAAACAGCACGATCCATGGGCTCGCCTGCCCCAGATAGGGCGCGAGCACTTCCATCAGGCAACGCCGATGATATACGGCTTGCTCTTGGCGTTGATCTCTTCATAGGCGACAACGGCATTGCGAATGCCCTTACTTGCCAGAACGGTCTGCAGGAACCGCCGGCGGCGGGATGAGGTCGCCACCGCCGCAACGATTCCCTTCTGGGCCGTCTCGTTCAGCTTTGCCTGAACCGAATTGATCAGCTCCCCAAACACTTCCGGCGGAAGGGCAATATCAGATCCGCCATTCTCATTGTTCACTTCATATTCGGCAAACTTCTGCTCCCAGCTGGTCGACAGCTGGATGAGCGGCAGACGGCCCTGATCGTCCTGCAGCCGGTCAACGATCTGGAAGGCAAGCCGCTGGCGGACAAGTTCGATCACGCGCGGGAGGGCCAGCCCTTGCGGCTTGGCCTCGGCCACCGTCTCGATGATCAGGAACAGGTTACGGATTGGCACGCGCTCGGTCAGCAGCATCCGCAGCACCGACAGAAGCAGCTCCGGCGTCACCTTGCCGGGAATGTATTCGTCCAGGAACCGCTTGTTGGCGCTTGCCCGGTCGATGTCCGAAATAGCTGTCAGCGCATCCAGCGTTTCCATCATCACCATCCGGGTGAAGACGAGCGAGAAGTTTGACTGGATTACTTCCAGCATATGGGTCGCCAGAACTTCGATCGGCTCAACCACCGGCACCGCCGCTGCCGCCAGTTCCTGCTTCTTCGCAGAGGGCAGCCAGCGCGCAGCGGCCTTGTAGACCGGTTCACGCACTTTCTCCCCCGCCAGGTGTGGCAGCTGGTTATCCTCGATCAGCGCCAGAACCTGGCCCGGACGCAGGATCCCAGAATCGACCCGCACGCCCTGAATCCGGATACGGTATTCGTTCTTTTTCAGCGTCGGATTGTCCGTCATGCGAATTGGCGGCAGCACGAAGCCATACTCTTCGGCA
>NZ_NCJT01000032.1 GCF_002282565.1 Hyphomonas sp. 34-62-18 | reverse complement strand
GAGGTCATCTACTCCGCGTGTCGAGGCGAGACGATCAAGGCAACGCGTACCCATGAGGATCCGGCAGATGCACGGTGAGTTAACGAAGCCAGCAGCCCACGCGGCCAACACCCGGCCAATGTTCGCACCACTGCTTGTCGCCCTCGCCCTTGCACTGCCGGGTGAAGCATTCGCGCACGCTGTCGCCGAGGGTGACAAAGGTTACATCCAGGAGATTTCAGGCGTCCACCTGCTGGCGGGGGTCTACTTCAACTTCGGCATCAACAGCTACATCATCGATGCCATCATCGGCCTCTCCATCGTCTACAAGGCGCTCGACAATATGGGCGCTTACCAGCGCTGGTTCGGCTTCCAACCGGACACAAAAGCAGCAACCCTGATCTTCGGCTTTTGCCACGGCTTCGGCCTGTCGTCCAAAATTCTCGACTACGAAATCTCGCCAGACGGGCTCCTGCCCAACCTGCTGGCCTTCAATGTCGGCGTCGAAATTGGCCAGCTTCTGGCCCTTGGCGCGATCCTGATCGCGATGGGTTTCTGGCGGCGCACGCCGGGATTTCTGAAACACGCCTATACCGCAAATGTGGTGATAATGGCCGCCGGCTTCCTGCTGATCGGCTACCAGCTCACCGGCTACTTCGTCACCTAGGAGACCATGCTCATGTACAATACCGACATGCCCACCCGCGCCGAACTGCCGACGACGCAGCAACTCCTGCGCTCGACGGCTATCGCGATTGCGAGCGCAGCCGTCCTGCTCGTGACCGTTGTGCTTCCCGCCGAGTACGCGGTTGATCCGACCGGCGTGGGCCGCGTTCTCGGTCTAACCCAGATGGGCGAAATCAAGCAGCAGCTCGCCGAAGAAGCCGCAAACGACGACGTCATAAGCGCAGCGACAATTGCAGAAGACGAAGTACCACTCGCTGAAGACACGACTGCGCTGCAATCAGTTAATGTGTCCGTGAGCGAAGCTGCACCTGATCAGGCGGCGTCTGCCTGGCGGGACGAGGTCACACTCACCCTCGCGCCTGGCGAAGCGGCGGAGATCAAGCTCGTGATGAAGCTTGGCGAAACATCCCGCTACGAATGGCGCGTTGATCAGGGTCATGTGAATTCCGACCTGCATGGAGATGGCACGGCCGGACAATCCACAAGCTACCGGAAGGGCCGCGCCGAAGCCTCGGACACCGGCGAGCTGACGGCAGCATTCGACGGATCGCATGGCTGGTTCTGGCGCAACCGGAGTGATGTTCCCGTTACGCTGGTCTTGCAGACAACAGGGGACTACAGCGAGCTCAAACGCGTACTCTGACATTGCCTCGCCGCAGTCCGCGGAGCGAAACTGCAGTAAATTCAAGCGATAGCCGGATTTGTTACGTAAAGCTCCACGCTAGGGCGCTGCCGTCGAATGATTGATAAAATACGCTTTTATTAATCACTTTTGCCGCATAATGTGATCGAAATAATAGGATATTCTCGATCATGGCCTGGAACTGGGAACTGCGCGACTGGCCGGACTTTATCCGCGACCCGCAGAAACTCGCCGCCCGCGAGGCGCGTTTTCTGGAGCAGGCCGGCGTCCTGATCGGCACCTCCCGTCACATTTCCGATGAGGACAGGATCGAGCTCAGTATTTCGGTCATGAGCCTCGAAGCGATCGACACGTCTCAGATAGAGGGAGAAACGCTGGACCGGGCAAGTGTCCAGTCCTCCATTCAGCGCGCCCTCGGTCTGAAAGCCGCCCGGACATCGGCGCGTCCCGCCGAAAGCGGGATCGCGGACATGATGGTCGACCTTCTGCAGACAACAGGTGAACCGCTCTCGGACGAAATGCTTCATCGCTGGCACAGGAAGATGCTGACCGGTCGCACTGACCTCAAGAGACTCGGCGGCTACCGCCAGCATGAAGAACCGATGCAGATCATATCGGGCGCATCCTACGCGCCAAAAGTCCACTATGAGGCGCCGCCTTCATGCTCCGTTCCCGGCCATATGGCAGCGTTCATCACCTGGTTTAACCAGACCGCGCCAACCGGCGAGGCACCGCTGCTTCCGATCGAGCGGGCAGGACTTGCCCATCTCTCGTTCGAGTGCATACATCCGTATGAAGACGGTAATGGCCGCATCGGCCGCGCCATCTCGGAAAAGGCGCTCGCGCAAGGAAGGCAGCGGCCTGTCTTCACCTCCCTGGCCGGCGCCCTGTTGCGTCACCGCAAGGACTACTACCGTGAACTGGAGCTTGCGAGTGCAACCCTGAACGCGGACCGCTGGCTCAGCTGGTTTGCGGATATCGCGCTCGAAGCGCAGGACCGTAGCCTGAGGCAGGTTGAGTTCATGCTGGCCAAGACCCGCCTCTTCGACCGGCTCGCAGGGCAGCTGAACCCGCGGCAGGAGAAAGCACTGCTGCGCATGTTTGCCGAAGGCATTGACGGCTTCAAGGGTGGCCTCAGCGCGAAGAACTACATGACGATCACAGGCGCTCCGACCGCGACCGCGACGCGCGACCTTGCCGACATGGTTGCTAAAGGCGCGCTCGTCCGCGAAGGAGAACTCAAATCCACCCGGTACTTTCTAAAGCTGGACTGAAAACCCTGTCGCAAAGCACCTGCAAAACCGCGCCCTTGGAAATCCGAGAGCGTCCGAACCTTTAATAGCGCCTCGCCGTTATTATAGGCTTGTGCTCGGTTATTCCGTTAGCGTCGCTCGACCGGAAATCGCTGAGTTGGCCGACGATAATGCAGATGCGGGAGCGCGGCAGTTCCAGTCATTTGACATTAAGTCAATTAAATCCATACCGCCTTGAATTCATTAAAAAAATGGCGCGAGTGACGCGCCGCAATCCATCGTGGAATTCCTTTTGTTTCAATCCGTTAACGGATCTAGATTCTGATTCTGGTCCCCGGTTTGGCCCGGATTTGGTCCACAATCACTTTTCCCAAGGTTAGGCGCGTGATTCCCGCGCCCAAATTTGCATAAATCGAACCTGCCATAGGGGTCAATTGCAATCGCGAAATCGCTCGCACAGCGCGCACTCCTGAGCGGTCTCGCCGCCTTGCGCGCCGATACCGTCGCTTTCTATGACTGGATCACAGCACAACCTCAGATCGATCCGTCCCGGGTCGCGGTGCACGGACAAGACTTCCAAGGTTCAGAAACGGATCACTCCCGAAGCTGCGTCACGGAGCGCCTTACAATGACGCGATTCTTAATCCCACCCCATGTCAAGACAAGGCTTGAAAAAGGTCTCTGACGCCAACTTTTTATTAAGATGACCTGAGGTTACGGCATGTCTTGCTTTGCTACTGAAAAAACGCCGGCCGATCAGTATTTGATTCTATGAACCGCACGGCCGCAGCCGGATTCACTGTATGTGGTTGCATCGGTGAGGAGCCAGAAAATTTAGGGATCCGTACGGAACAGTTTCGGGGCCGTTCGGCGTGCAGCGAGACCGGACGGGTAGGTGCGTTCCCCGCCCGCCGAAAGCCCGCCGTGTAACTATCTCGTTACCATTCGTCGGATTATTTGTTTCCTAAGTCCTTTGTGGCTATTAACGTCACATGGTGTTTCTGGGCCGCATCTTCGCGTTATTGGCCACCGTTATTGTGGCGGCGCAACCGGTCATGGCGTGTTGCATTGAGGGTCACTCAGCGCCGGTCATTCTAGCAGAACAGAATGTGGAACCGCCTTGTCATGACGACGGGATGCCTATGGCGGCTGATCCGGGAGCGCAAGCCGGCCATGAGCGGAGCGACTGTCCAGGCTGCTACGATTGCGAGTTTTCTGTCATGCAATCGCAATCCGCTGGAGGCAGCGCTGTCCTTCCTGCGATGGGGGCTGAATTCGCACTCGCACCGATTGACGCGAATTTTCCGGGTTTCGCACACAGATCGATTGTACAGAAAACCGGTCCGCCTAGCGTTTCGCTTCCAAGACTTGCAACTCCGATCACGCTTAAGCAGCGCCTTCTGATTTGATTGGCACGCGCCGCGTTACGACGCGGAATTTTCGCTTGCCTAGTCATGTCAGAGAGGTGCTGAATTTATGCCCGCCATATTAAGAATCGGTCTGCTTTGCGCAGCCGTCTCCGCCGCCCTGTCGGGACCCGCCGCCTTGGCGCAATCTTTCGATGCTCTTGAAGCGAAGCTTGCTGAACATCCCAGTCTCGCGGCGCTTTCCTACCAGGCTGAGGCAAGCCGTGAGAGGGGCTATGCCGCTACGGCGCTGCCGGACCCGGTGGTTTCTGTCGGCATCAACAATCTTCCGGTTTTTGATCCGTCTTTTTCGGCGTTCCTGCCGACCAACAAAGCGATCGGCGTGCGACAGGATTTCCCGAACCTTGCTGGCCGGGAGGCGCGCGCCGGGGAAGCGCGGGCCATGGCCGAGCAAACGACGCGCATTCGGGCCGCTCAGCTCGCGACTTTGCGCGGCGAACTTATTGCGCTCCTCCATGAGAAGCAGCGAATTGAACGCCAGCGCGGATTGGCGCGCCAGCGTGCCGGCAAGTACGACGAACTGGCGCAAGTGGTCGAGACCGAGATCGATGCGGGTCGTCCTGCCGTCTTCCGGCTCGCAGAGATCGAGGCCGAACGGGCCGGCGTCGCCCGTGTGCTGGTCGATCTCGATCGCCAGGACGCCGAGCTTGATGCGCGACTGATCGATCTCGTTGGGCTGGCGCCGTCAACACCAGCTCCGCCCGTCGCGCCAATTGACTGGTCCGGCGCGGCCATGGAATTCCACGCGGTGCAGGTTGCCGATGCTGGCATCCGCGTCATGGACTATTCCGTTGATGAGGCTGAAGCGGCCTGGCGCCCCAACTGGGGCGCACAGTTGACCTACCAGCAGCGCGAACCCGGCGCGAATTTTGCCGGCGACGACTGGATTTCCGGGATGGTGACGTTCACGGTTCCGCTCTGGGCGGAACGCAGTCAGGCGCCGCGCCTTCGGGCCGCAAAGGCCGAGCGCGCTGGCGCCGAGATGCGCTATCAGGCCGCTGCCCGAAATGCCGCCTCCCGTTATTCTGCGGAAGCCGCGATCGGGCGCTCTGCACAAGACAATATCGCTGTCCTCGAACGCAATATCGTCGCGGTCGAAGATGAGATCGCCGCCAGGCTGACAACTTACGAGTCTGGCGCCGGAGACTATGCGCCGATCATCGACGGCGAAATCTCTATCCTCAAACTGCGCGCCGACATTGCCGGCGAAAGGGCCCGCCGCGCCGCCTCGATCGCCCGCATGAACGCGCTCCTGGTGACCCAATGAAACACGTAACCCTTGTTCTTCTGACCGTCACCGCCAGTGTGCTCGCCGCGTGTGACAACCCTTCAGCCATCCGCGCGGCTGCGGACGGACAAAATTCGCAGCCGTCTTCTGCAGTAGAGGCCGCGCAGTATACATGTCCGATGCACCCGCATTACATGTCGACCGATCCAGACGGGTCCTGCCCGATCTGCGGCATGGACCTCGTGCCGGTGACCGGGGGCGCCGGAAATGCCGGGCGCGGCGAAATCCTCTACTACAAGCATCCAATGGGCCAGCCGGACACCTCGCCGGTTCCCAAGAAAGACTCCATGGGGATGGACTATATCCCGGTCTATGCAGATGAGGTCGCAGAACCCGGCGTCGTGGTGTCCCCGGAAATGATCCAGACCATGGGCGTGCGCACGGCGCCGGCCGAAGTGACGGTGTTTGGCGGAACCCTGCGGGCGTTCGGCACGGTGGAGTCCAATGAGCGGCTCGAAAACGTCTCGGTCGCGCGGCTCGAAGGCTGGATCCAGGACCTTACCGTCCGTGCTGAAGGCGACACGGTGCGTCCCGGCGCGCTCCTTTACCTAGTCTACAGCCCTGACCTGATCGCGGCGCAAAAGGATCTCATCGCTTCGCTGTCCATAGGCAACGAGACCCGCATTGCGGCCGTACGCCAGCGGCTGCGCTCCCTTGGCATGCCGGAACGCGCCATCCATCGGCTCGTCGAGACCCGGGAAGTCATGGAGCGGGTACCGGTCTATGCGGAGGCAGGCGGCACGGTCGCGGCGCTCGAAATCCGCGAAGGGGACTATGTGAAGCCCGGCACGCCGGTGCTGCGCCTGCAATCCTATGCCGGCGTGTGGGTCATGGCCTCGGTTCCTGAGAGCGACCTGCCGCGACTGGACACCGGGCTACCGGTGCGACTTGAGTTCCCGAGTGCGCCGGAAGCACCGGGCGAAGGTACAATCGACTATATTTATCCGACCATCGACCCGCAGACGCGCACCGCGCGCGTTCGGATCGAAGTGGACAATACAGCGGGCTTTCTGCGTCCCGGCGCCTATGCGGACATTTCGATGCAGCTCAGCGGCGGTGAGCGGCTCTCCGTTCCTACCGAAGCGATTCTGCGCGACAGTCGTGGCGCGCATGTCATCGTGGCGCTGGGCGACGGCCGGTTTGCGGGCCGCGCGGTGCGAACCGGCGTCAGTTCCAATGGACGCACGCAGATCGTCGAGGGTTTGACGCAGGGCGAAGAGGTCGTCGCCAGCGGCCAGTTCCTCTTGGACAGCGAGGTCAATCTGCGCGAGGGCCTCGCCAAGCTACAGACCCCGGTCGCCATAACCGCCGGACCGGACACGCCCCTGTCGGAGCTGCCGGTGGATGCGACCACGCTCGCGCAGATCGACCATTTTACCGACATGGCGCTCTATTTCCATGAGGCGCTTACGGACGCCTACGGGATCGATCCATACTTTGTCGATCCGGCGCTGGCGCTCGGCGAGAGCCTGCGCAGACGGTTCGCTGACACGAAGCTGGTGCCAATCATTGACGAGGCCGAAGCCGCGCTCCGCACCGCAAAAATCGCCCGCGAGGGCGAAGAACTCGCCGGCGAACTCGCTCGCCTGATGGGGGCGCTGGAACCCTGGCTGCTGAACGGCGCGCCGGTGCACTATCGCGACGCCGGCCTTTTCCTGTTCCGTGACACCGCAACAGGCCGGTTATGGCTTCAGGAAGGCGATAGCCCGCGCAATCCCTATGGCGGGATGGAGGCCGAGCCCGTCGACTGGCCTGATCCGATGGCTGAGATGCCGGAGATGCAGCAATGAGCGCACAAGACGACCTCTCAGGCCGCGATCCGGCTAAATCCTGGGTCGCCGGCCTCATCGGCTGGTCGATCGCCAATCAGCTGATCGTGCTCGTGCTCGCCGCGGCGCTCGGCGTATCAGGCTGGCTTGCCGTGCAGAACACGCCGCTCGACGCGGTGCCTGACCTCACCGACACGCAGGTCATCATCCGTACCGATTTTCCGGGGCAGAGTCCGCAAATTGTCGAGGACCTTGTCACCTATCCGCTCTCGACCAATCTGCTGGGCCTGCCGAAGACGAAGGATGTGCGCGGATCGTCCATGTTCGGCACGAGCTTCGTCTATGTTATCTTCGAAGATGATGTGGACCTCTACTGGGCGCGCTCTCGCGTGCTTGAGGCGCTCTCCCGCCTTGGCTCGGACCTCCCAGAAGGCGCCGTTCCGCAGATCGGGCCGGACGCGACCGGCGTCGGCTGGGTCTACCAGTACGCTCTGGTGGATAGGAGCGGAAACACAGATCTCGCCGAGCTTCGCTCGCTTCAGGACTGGTTTCTCAAACTCGAACTGTCAGGCGTCGAGGGCGTTGCCGAGGTCGCCTCAGTTGGCGGCTTCGTGCGCGAATATCAGGTGCTGCTCGATCCGAACAAACTGCGCAGTTATGGTTTGTCCATCGCCCGCATTCGCGCAGCCGTGCGCGCAGCCTCCAGCGAAGTGGGCGGGCGCGTCATCGAACAGGCCGAAACGGAATTCGTCATCCGCTCGTCGGGTTACGTCGATGAGCGCGGCGATCTCGAACAAATCGTTCTGTATGCGCAGGATGGAACGCCGGTCTTGCTCGGCGATGTCGCGCGCGTCATCGAAGGCCCGGCGCTCCGGCGCGGCATTGTCGAACTCAATGGCGAAGGCGAGACCGTCGCCGGCATCATCATCATGCGCGACGGCGAAAACGCTCTCAACGTCATCGAGCGCGTCAAGGACAAGCTCGCCGAATTGCAGCGCGGCCTGCCGGAAGGCGTCGAAATCGTCACTGTTTATGACCGCGCGCCGCTGATCGAAGGCTCGGTTGAGTACCTGAAAGACAAGCTGATCGAGGAAGGCATTGCGGTTGCGCTCGTCATCCTGATTTTCCTCTTGCATGTGCGCTCGTCTCTGGTGGCAATCATCACGCTTCCCCTGGGCGTTCTAGGGGCGTTCCTCATCATGTCGTTTCAGGGGGTGACCGCGAACATCATGTCGCTGGGCGGCATCGCCATCGCCATCGGCGCGATGGTGGATGCCTCCATCGTGCTCGTCGAAAACGCCAGCCGGAAACTGTCGGAATTGGAGGGCAAACCCAGCCCGGCAGAGCGCCGTGCCGCCCTGATCGAAGCGGCACAAGAAGTCGGCCCCGGCATCTTCTTCTCGCTCCTCATCATCACCGTCTCCTTCCTGCCGGTCTTTGCGCTGACGGGGGAAAGCTATCGCCTGTTCTCGCCGCTCGCCTTCACCAAGACCTATGCCATGGCATTCGCCGCCATCTTGTCGGTGACGCTTGTGCCAGTTCTGATGCTCTATCTCATGCGCGGCAAATTCCGGCGCGAAGAGACCAATCCGCTCAATGCCTTCTTCGTCTGGGCATATAAGCCGATCCTGCATCTCGCCTTGCGGTTCAAATGGGTGACGCTTGCCCTCGCCGTGTTTCTGACCGCCAGTGTCATCATCCCCGTACAACGCATAGGGTCAGAATTCATGCCGGCGCTCTATGAAGGCGAACTGCTCTACATGCCAACGACCCTGCCGGGCGCATCGGCGACAAAGATGCGGGAAATCCTCGGCCAGACCAATCGCGTCATCATGACCGTGCCGGAAGTCGAGCGCGTGTTCGGCAAGGCGGGCCGCGCCGACACGGCGACGGACCCCGCGCCGCTGACCATGATCGAGACCTGGATCGCGCTGAAGCCGAAGGACCAGTGGCGACCCGGCATCATGATCGACGACATCACCGCCGAGCTTGATGCACGTCTTGACATGCCCGGCCTTGTGAATAGCTGGGGCTATCCGATCAAGATCCGCATGGACATGGTCTCGACCGGCATCCGCACGCCCCTCGGGATCAAGGTGACCGGCGATGATCTTACGGAAATCGAACGCATTGCCCGCGACATTGAAGCGGTGGTCGCAGACCTTCCCGGCACGCGTTCCGCCTTTGCCGACCGTGTGCTTGGCGGGCGCTATCTCGACATCACGCCGGACCGTTCTGAACTGGCCCGGCGTAATATCGATATGGGCGTCTTCCAGGGCGTCGTGCAGACCGCATTAGGAGGGATGCCGCTCGCCCAGTCGGTCGAAGGCCGGGAGCGCTATGACATCATCGCGCGCTATGACCGGCCCTTCCGCGAAAGTCCGGACAACTTCGCACAGATCCTCGTGCCAACGCCCACCGGCGCGCACATCCCGCTCGGAGAACTGGCGACGATTGCCTATGCTGAAGGCCCGCCGATGATCCGCTCGGAGAATGCCCGCCTGACAGGCTGGGTCTTCGTCGATATCGCGGGCCGCGACATGGGCGGCTATGTCAGCGAGGCACGCTCCGCCATTGCTGATTCTGTCAATCTGCCGCCCGGCTATGTCATCGCCTTCTCCGGCCAGTATGAACAGCTGGAAGAGGCCAATGCACGGCTCGCAATCGCCATCCCGGCGGCGGTCGCGCTGATCTTCCTTTTGCTGATGCTGCATTTCGGGCGTCTCGATCGGACGCTGATCATCATGGCGAGCCTGCCTTTCGGCCTGATCGGCGGGCTCTGGGCGGTGTGGCTCGCGGGCTACAACCTCTCCGTCGCCGTCGCCGTCGGCTTCATCGCGCTGGGCGGGATTGCGGTTGAGACCGCCGTCATCATGCTGCTCTATATGGACAGCGAAGTGCGCAAGGCCAGGCCGCAGACCCGCGCCGAACTCTTCGCCGCCATTAGCCGGGGCGCCGCCATGCGCGTGCGTCCGAAACTCATGACCGTACTGACAATCTTTGCGGGCCTCGCGCCGATCTTCCTGACCGATGGCCTCGGCTCAGATGTCATGAGGCGGATCGCCCTGCCAATGCTCGGCGGCATGGCGTCCACCCTTCTCCTCACCCTGATCGTCATCCCGGCAATCTATTATATCCGCACAGGGTTCCAGCTTTCCGCGCGCGCCGGAAGCAGCGGAAACACCAAAAATGTCTAAACCTAGCCTAGAAGGAGACTTCCAGTGAAACCGCTAAATCTGATATCGACGGGCGCCTTCGTCCTGCTCGCCGCCTGCAGTAACCCGGAAAACATCAGCAAGACGGACAAGACAGTCGCTGAAACCTCTGTGCCTTCTGTTGGCGACCCGATGATGAAGGAAGACGGCCGTCCTGAGGTGCCGGCCATGGGCGACAGCATCGGTCACGCGACTGGAGTCATTCGATCGCTCGGCATCCGGGGCGACTTTGTAACCATCGAGCACGGCCCGTTCACGGGCGATATCGCGATGGAGGCAATGACGATGGGCTTCGGAGTTATGGGCGACGTGGACCTCTCGGACTTCGAAGAGGGCGACGCGGTCGCCTTCAGCGTGAAACGGGGACGCGATGGATCCTATCGCGTCCTGGCGATCTGCAACACTACGATCGAGGGCGCCCGCTGTCTCGACACCGGCGCCGATTAGGGGCCGGGCGGGTGGTTCCCGAGCCGTTCGTCCCAGAAAGAATGCACGCGGGAGCGCGTGCATTGGACCGTCTCGACTTTCCAAAATCCGACTGAAGGGGAGCTCGCAACCGTCCGTTATTGGGTCCGCAGAAGTGACCGCAATAGGATTCCTCTCTTCCGGCTGATGCAAGACGCATCGCCGACAATATCGAATTGTCTCAGCAAAGGGTTCTGCAATCATAACAGTCATCGCGTCGGCAGGCGTTCTTGTGCTGAGTTCGTGCATCTCGACGGTGTTGTTGCCGCAGCCCGCAATGACGGTAGCGCAAGCCTGCTGCGGGACCAGACCCATAGGCTAGGGTAGGTCCCACCGTTCGGCGCGACTCGTTCTTTCTTGGGATTGCCCGGCCAGAGATGAAGCAGCGTGCATCGTGGACGAAGAAGTTTCCCGATCTCCCCTGAGCTACGCTCCGCTTACAAACAAAACACTTAACGCGGCCAAACAAAACACTTAACGCGGCGAGGCCCCGCTACCGCGCCTAATATAATGTCGCCACGTTCACCTGCCTGTAGATCCCGGACATAGCGGGTAAGCATTTCTTTTACCGCCGTTCACGATTTACATCGGGGTGTTCGGGACTGCCGCAGCACGACAGCACAAGCGCAAAATCCTGGATAAGATGGTGCAGCACGCCGACCTTGTCTCTCCGTTCATTTTGTGACGCCTGAGACGTTTTACCTTTGGCGCTCTTTGAAAGATGATTCTGCCGATCAGGCTGATTTCCGCCAAGTTGACGACTGAGTTTCAGAACGCGACAGCGTGGCGCGGCAGAATATCGCTGAACCGGACGCCCAGGCCTATCAGCATTGTTGTGTGGATAGCGGTATGGCGGACCCTTGCCGGGTCGCTAATGCACCGCGTTTGTCGAACGGTTAGATTCCTCAAACAAATTTAGCCGCTATAGATCGATTAGCCGAAGCGCATAATTCGCCCACTAGACGGCACGTGAATGTGTCGTCCACTCATCTTCGATATCTCCCGAACAAATCAATAAGTTCGGAAAACTTCTGCCGCTGGGTCCCGGCGTCACCGTCGCGGATGGCTTCTTCCACACAGTGAGCCGCGTGGTTCTTCAGGAGCTCATCTTCGACCTTGCCAAGCGCGGCCTTGATCGCCTGAACCTGCGTCAGGATATCAATGCAATAGCGGCCTTCCTCGACCATTCCGGACACGCCGCGTACTTGGCCTTCGATTCTCCGGAGCCGGGTTAAAACGGATTTAGGGGGCGCGTGATGCATTTGACATATACCTCTTGGGGGTATATTTAGACATTAAGAATTGGTTGGTCAACGCTCCATGACGGATACCCTTCGCCGCGCGGTTATTGCTCTCACCCTGCTCGTGCTGGGGGGCGGCCACGCCGCGTGTGCATGCGCTTCCGTCGCACAGGCGCTGACCGGGCCAGAAGTCGCGGTGGCCGAAATGACTGGGCACGCCGGTCACACGGTCACTGTTGACCTGCCAGACGCTGACCACTGTGACCGAGAGTCCGAAAATCAGGGTCATGACTGCACCGGGTGCGAAGCAGTTGCCCTACCGGCCGATTCCTTGTCCAAGGCGGTCAGCCCGTTTCCGGCCGACGTCGCTATTCTGCCCCTGAAGCCCGCCAATGACAGCGGCAGAGTATTCCAACTCGCTGACTTGAGGATTGAACCAGCCCGGGGCCCGCCTCGGCCGAGCCCTTCGCTCGTAACTCTGAAAATACGCCTGCAGAATTGATCCTGAGATGATCGGTGCGCCAGCCTCTGGTCGGCGCGACTGGTCTCACTCAACTGAAGTGAGCGCTCTTGGCGCTCTCTGCTCAAGCTGATCAATCACAGGATATCTACCCATGAAACTCTTTCATTCAATCCTCGCGCTTGCGATGGTACTTTCTGCCGCCCCCGCATTTGCTCTGGAAGCCGGCAGTTCAGCCGCATCGATGCAGCACACGGATCATTGCGGCCTTCCAGTGGGCGAAGGGACAGTGACCGCCCTCGATGTCAAAACCTCGAAAGCCACGATCGACCACGGCCCCATCGCCGCGCTGGACTGGGACGCCATGACGATGGACTTCAAGGCCGCGAAAGGCGTTGACCTTGCGGCGTTTGCGGCCGGCGACCGGGTTCACTTCCTCCTAGCGGAAGATGCAAAGTCAAAATCCTACCGGATCGAAGCGATGTGTTCGCTCGATGCCCCGGAGGGCCTGCACGACGCCTGCATGGGCAAGATGCACGAGACGGCCATGTCGGCCGCCGAAGCCAGCGGCAAGCCATGCGCGATGGAGGGAATGGATCACGGCACAATGCCCGGCATGGATCACGGCAACATGAAAGGCATGGACCACTCGCAGATGCCGGGCATGGCGCCAGAAGCTGCGCCCGCCGCGACGGATGCCGCCAAGCCAGCCGCCGACCATTCACAGCACTAATTGGTGAGGTCCCTGCGCTGCTCCGGCCCTGCGCAGGGACTCAGTTCCCCTTCGACAAGGCAAATCACATGTTCACACGACGCAGTCTCCTCCGCACGGCCGCCGCTGGCGGCGTGCTCGCCGCCTCCACGTCCCTCCTGCCCGCCTGGGCGCGAAGCGCCAATGCTGGCAACACAGGCATCTTCGAAACACGCGGTAACGCGTTTGACCTGACCATCGGCCACAGCGCCGTAAAGATAGCAGGCCGCTCCGGCCATGCCATCACGATCAACGGAACACTGCCCGGGCCGCTTATCCGGTTCCGCGAGGGCGAGAAGGTGACCCTCAAGGTCAACAATACCCTCGACGAAGACACATCGATCCACTGGCACGGGCTTCTGGTGCCCTTCCATATGGACGGTGTGCCCGGTGTTTCGTTCCCCGGCATCAAGCCGAAGTCGACCTTCACCTATGAGTTCGCGGTCCCGCAGAGCGGCACCTACTGGTATCACTCCCATTCCGGACTTCAGGAACAGCTGGGCCATTACGGCCCGCTGATCATCGATCCTGCCGGCGCCGATCCCGTCGAAGCAGACCGTGAGTATGTGCTTGTTTTGTCCGACTGGACGTTCGAGCATCCGCACAAGGTGTTTGCCCGCCTGAAGAAAGATGCGGCCGTTTATAACTTCCAGCAGCGCACGGTTGGTGACTTCCTGAAGGACGCCCGTGAAGACGGTCTCGGCACAGCGCTTGCCGACCGGACTTCCTGGGGCGCCATGCGCATGTCGCCGACCGATATCTCGGATGTCACGGCCTCGGTCTATACCTACCTGATCAATGGTCATGCGACGCGAGACAACTGGACTGCAATCTTCAATTCCGGTGAACGCATCCGCCTGCGGATCATCAACGCCTCGGCGATGACGATCTTCAATTTCCGGATACCCGGCCTGCCGATGACGGTGGTTGCGGCCGATGGGCTAAATGTCCAACCCGTCGAGACCGACGAGTTCCAGATCGGGGTGGCGGAGACCTATGATGTGATTGTCAGTCCGACCCGAGCGCGGCCGTTTGCGCTGGTCGCGGAATCGATCGACCGGTCCGGTCAGGTGGTCGCCACTCTGGCGCCCGAGGCGGGCCTGGTTGCCACCGCGCCTCTCCTGCGCGAGCCGCCCGTTCTGACCCACCGCGACATGGGCATGGACATGGCATCCATGGATCACGGCTCAATGGCCGGCATGGACCATAGCGCCATGCCCGGCATGGATCACGGCGCGATGGACATGGCTGTGTCAGTCCCGCAGGGTCATGAACACCGGATGGGCGCCGGTGTGGATAACGTCGCCATGGTTCAGGTAAGCCGGATCGATGAGCCGGGGCTGGGCCTCGAATCAGTCCCGCACCGGGCGCTCCGGTATTCACAGCTGAGGAGTCTCACACCCAACCCCGACACACGGGCGCCGGGCCGCGAGATAGAGATCCACCTCACCGGCAACATGGAACGGTACATGTGGTCCTTCGACGGCGTGAAGCTCAGCGAGGTTACCGGTCCGATCATCTTCCATGAAGGCGAACGCCTGCGCGTGACGCTCGTTAACGATACGATGATGACGCACCCGATCCATCTGCATGGCATGTTCTTCGATCTCGTTGTCGGGGACACCGATCACAAGCCGCGCAAGCACACGGTCACCGTCAAACCTGCCGAGCGCCTGTCCTTTGACGTGACAGCGGACCATGTCGGAGACTGGGCGTTTCACTGCCACCTGCTCTTCCATATGCATGCTGGCATGATGCAGGTCGTCTCCGTCCTCCCACGAAGTGCGGCGGCTGGCATGGATGCTCCGCACAGGGATCACATGACTTCGTCTACTCTGCCGACGGACGAGCCTCCGCCAAAAGAAGCCCCAATGACGGGCATGAGCCACGAAGGACACCGTTAATGACCCGCGCTCAGATGATTGCGACGATTATCCTGCTTTCACCGCTCGCAGCAGCGCCTGCCTTTGCTCAGGAGACGCCCGTACCTGGATCGCAGGCCGAAGCCTATTGGGATAAGAATGAATTCAAGGCGTCTCAGGATGCCCTGAAAAAAGAACATGGCGGAGGGACAAATTACATGATCCTCGCCGACCGGTTCGAATACCAATCAGGCGAGGGCTCTCCCGCTCTTCTTCTGGAGGGTCAGGGGTGGTGGGGTACGGACGAGAACCGGCTCTGGATAAAATCCGAGATCGACTATGATCTGGAT
>NZ_NCJT01000211.1 GCF_002282565.1 Hyphomonas sp. 34-62-18 | reverse complement strand
CTACCTGCCCCCTCCCCATGACTATGGGGAGGGATGGGGTGGGGTTGCTCTCGGTGTAGTGGATGGCTGCGGAGGTGAGGGCTCTACCCTTGACGCCTAGCCCTTCCGCTCCGGGATCTTGTCATGCTTGGTGGAGGCCATGTCTTCGAGTTCCTTCTCGGTCATAGCCTCGTACATCTCTTTCGAGGCGCCCTGGAGTTTGGATTTGGGCGTCTCGCCGCGCTTGGCCGACAGGGCCGCGCCGGCAGCTTTCTGCTGGGCTTCAGACTGGGCTTTCATGGGGCTCGCTCCTTGCGTTGGCGTGTGTCCTCCCACGGAGGTTTTAACGCGCAAGGGCGGGGGTGGTTGCCTACTAATCCGCCGACGATCAGATATGCGCGAGAATGAATTTGCTCAGGTTCCATTGCACCGCACTCGCCAAGGCGAAGCCGATAACGCCAAAAAAGGTGCGCCATCTCACACCCCGAGTGAGCATAAGCGCCAACACAATTGTGCCGCCACTCAGATAATATCCAAATACTGCAACGTTTCCACCAATTCGAACGCCTTCCGCAGATAGCAGCACGCCCGATAACATCGATGAAAAAATAGAGGCAGCCATCCAGACAGTCACGAAAACTGCCAGCGGCACCAGAAATCCTTCGAGCGTCCAACGCAATGCCTGCCGCCCATCAAAGCGCGGCCACCGATTTGGGCTTTGGGCAGTAGGCTGCCGGGAAGGCTGGTCCTCAGACATCCACCTCAGCTTCCAGTGCAAACTCCTCGATGAACTCGCGGCGGGGTTCCACCACGTCGCCCATCAGCTTGGTGAAGAGTTCGTCGGCTTCGTCGGCGTGTTCGACCTTGACCTGCAGGAGGGTGCGGGCGTTGGAGTCGAGGGTGGTTTCCCACAGCTGGCCGGCGTTCATTTCGCCGAGGCCCTTATAGCGCTGGATCTTCAGGCCCTTGCGGCCGGATTCCAGCACCGCGCCGAGCAGGGTGGATGGTCCGTTCACGGCGATTTCGCCGCCTTTCTCATGGCGCAGGATGGCCGGCTCGGCATAAAGCTCGCGCAGGCCATTGGCGCGCTCGGTGAGGCGCATGGCGTCCTGGCTGGCGATGAGGGCGGGGGGCAGGACGGCGGTTTCGTCCACGCCGCGCACCGTGCGTTGCAGGACGAGCGCGCCTTCCACGAACCGGCCGGCCCATGTGTCTTCGCCTTCTTCGGCGAGGCGGTTGAGGCGGGCGGCAGTCGCGTCAGCTTCTTCCTGGCCGGCGCCGGGCTTCATAGCGCCGGTGAGGGCGGCGTGCTCGATCAGATCGGCGGGCGCGCGCAGGGCGAGACGCTTGAGGCTCGCGCGGAAGCTTGCAGCCTGGTGGACCTGCTCACGCAGATCAGCGCCCGCGATCTGGGTGCCATCGGCGAGGATCAGGGTTTCCCCGCTCGTGCCTTCTTCGATCAGGTAGGCTTCAAGCTCGCCATCATCCTTCACATAGCGTTCGGAGCGCCCGCGCGTGACTTTGTAAAGCGGCGGCTGGGCGATGTAGAGATAGCCGCGCTCGATGATCTCCGGCATCTGACGATAGAAGAAGGTGAGCAGCAGGGTGCGGATGTGGGCGCCGTCGACGTCAGCATCGGTCATGATGATGATCTTGTGATAGCGCAGCTTGTTGATGTCGAACTCGTCGCGCCCGATGCCGGCGCCAAGCGCCATGATCAGTGTGCCGACCTGATCGGAAGAGAGCATCTTGTCAAAGCGCGCCCGCTCAACGTTGAGGATCTTGCCGCGCAGGGGGAGGATGGCCTGGTTGTCCCGGCTGCGGCCCTGTTTGGCAGAGCCGCCGGCGGAGTCACCCTCGACGATGAAGAGTTCGGATTTGGCGGGGTCTTTTTCCTGGCAGTCTGCCAGTTTGCCGGGCAGGGAGGTGATGTCGAGCGCGGATTTGCGGCGGGTGAGCTCGCGCGCCTTGCGGGCGGCCTCCCGGGCGGCAGCGGCCTCGACGATCTTTTCCATGATCATCACGGCTTTCTTCGGGTTTTCCTCAAACCATTCGCCGAGCTTTTCGTTCATCAGGCTCTCGACCACCGGGCGGACCTCGGAGGAGACGAGCTTGTCTTTCGTCTGAGAGCTGAACTTCGGGTCCGGCACCTTCACGGAGAGGACGCAGGTGAGGCCTTCGCGGGCATCGTCACCGGAGATTTCGACCTTGGACTTCTTCGCCACGCCGGTTTCATTGGCGTATTTGTTGATGATGCGCGTCAGCGCGCCGCGGAAGCCGGCAAGGTGGGTGCCGCCATCGCGCTGGGGAATGTTGTTGGTGAAGCAGAGAACGGATTCGTGATAGCTGTCGGTCCACTCCATCGCGGCTTCAACGGTGATGCCGTCTTTCTCGCCGATCACATAGATCGGTTCGCCGATGAGGGATTGCTTCTGCCGGTCGATATGCTGGACGAAGGCTTTCACGCCGCCTTCATATTCGAGCACGATTTCATAGGGCTCTGCCTCCCGCTCATCACGGAAGATGATCCGCACACCGCTGTTCAGGAAGGCAAGCTCGCGCAGGCGGTGTTCCAGCGTCTTGCGGTCGTAATCGGTCTTGGTGAAGGTGCTGGGCGAGGCGAGGAAGCGCACGGCGGTGCCGGTATAGACTTTGCCATTGTCTTCGCGCTTCGGGGATGGCCCGCGTGTTTCCAGCGGCGCCTCAACGCGGCCGCCTTCGATGAAGCGGACGAAGTGTTCCTTGCCTTCGCGGTGGATGGTCAGCTCCAGCCAGTCCGACAAGGCGTTGACGACCGAGACGCCGACGCCGTGAAGGCCGCCGGAGACCTTGTAGGAGTTGGAATCGAACTTACCGCCGGCGTGCAGCTGGGTCATGATGACCTCGGCGGCGGAGACGCCCTCGGTGGGGTGCATGCCGACGGGGATGCCGCGGCCGTTATCGGTGATTTCGGCCGAGCCATCGGGGTAGAGCGTAACGGTGACACGGTCTGCATGGCCAGCCAGGGCTTCGTCGATCGCGTTGTCGACGACCTCGTAGATCATGTGGTGGAGGCCGGAGCCGTCATCGGTGTCGCCGATATACATGCCGGGGCGCTTGCGCACCGCATCCAGGCCCTTCAGGACCTTGATGGAGCCCGCGCCATATTCGCCTTCACCGCCCGGAGCGGGCGAGTCTGGGATCGTGTCTTCGGCCATGGGAATTGCTTTCTCGATGATTCTTCGAAATTCCCCTTAAATATAGGGGATTTACGCTCCGCTGGGAACCGGAACGGCAATCATTTTGCAGTGCTGCAACGGCGATAAAAACGCCTGTAGAATCAGCGCCTTGTTTGGGAATTTCGGGGCGGCTCAGCCGCCCCGGCAATGCCTCAGGCGCGGGGCTTCTTCAGGCCCTGAAAACTCTTGCCCTTGGGGCCCTTCGGCGGGCCGGATTTTCCAGCGGGTTTGCCCTTGCCAGCAGGCTTGCCCGAGGGCTTTCCAGTGGGCTTCCCACCAGGTTTTCCAGGCCCCTTGCTGCCAGCCCAGGCGGGCTTGGACGGGCGTTCGCGGCTGTCTTCGCGGGGACGGTCGCTGCGGCTGTCATAGCGCTTGCCGGCGGGCTTTTCAGCGCGGCTGGGGCGATCCTGCCAGTCTGGGCGGTCTGCCCGCTCCGGGCGTTCGCTGCGGACAGGGCGCTCGGCAGGGTTCCAGTCGGACTTGCGCGCCCGGGGCTCGCTGCGCTCGGCGCGGTCGAAACGCGGCGGGCGGTCATCGCTGCGGTTTTCCGGGCGGCGCTCACGGCGGGGCGGCGGGCCGGCATCTTCGATCTCAGGTACGCCATCGAGCGGGAAGGCCTGGAGGCTGCCCTCGAGGCGGCCATTCTGGGCGTGCTCGAACAGGCGCTCTGCGCCTTCGGCTGTGAGTTCGACATGGGTGTTGCCGGAATTGATGCGGATCTGGCCGATCTGGTCGCGGTCGATGCCGCCGGCCTTGCAGAGCATCGGCAGGAGCCATTTGGGATCGGCGTTCTTCTTGCGGCCGACATTGATGGCGATCCAGACGGCGCCGTCGATGGCGGCACGCTCACGCCTGGCGCGGGGTTCACGCGGCTCGCGCGGTTCGCGGTCTGACCAGTCCCGGCGTTCGCGCGGAGCGCGCTCGGGACGGTCCTGCCATTCCCGCTCGCCGCGATCCTCGCGGGGCTTGCGGGCGGGACGATCGTCCACCTCGCGCAGGTCTTCGGGCGCTGAGCGCCCGGCGCGGGCCTTGCGGATGAAGGCGGCGGCGATCTGCTCTGGCGTATGCTCCGCCATCAGACGGGCGACCAGGTCTGCTTCCTTCTCCACCATCGGATTGGTGAGGGCGGTATCGGCCAGCAGGCGGGCGTCATCGCGCGCGGTGACCTCATCAGCCGATGGCGGGCGGCCCCAGCGGGCCTCGACCTTTGCGTCCTGCAGCAGGCGCTCGACCCGGCGGCGGGCCTTGGGCGCAACGATCAGTGT
>NZ_NCJT01000210.1 GCF_002282565.1 Hyphomonas sp. 34-62-18 | reverse complement strand
GGGTGGGAGAGTGATGCAGGATTGGGCAATGCCTCGCCTGAAGTGAACCTTACGCATTTATAATCTGGCGCGAATCCATCCGGAAACAGAGCACTAGCGCGCGGCCTCGCCTGACGCGCGAAGCCGCGGCCGCCTCCTGTCTTGCCAGCCTCGCCGGGCCATAGTTTCGTTTGGCGTCGGATGCCCCGGACGGCCGGTCCGGGCGGGTTCTTTTTGCGGCCCGCATCCGGCGCGGCAATGGCTTCGAGAGGCAGGGCGTGTGAGCATGGCATTCGAGGGAAAGTCGCAAGGCGAAAGCCGCCCGGCCGAGACCGAAGGCAAGGCGCAAACCGGTCGGCGCTGCTTTGTCATCCTGCCCTACCCTGCCGGAGAAGACACCGGCGCAGGGCCAGACTTTGACGCCGTTTATGAAGAACTGATCCGCCCCGTGATCGAGGATCTGAACCTCGACATCATCCGCGCTGACCGGGTGAGCCGCTCTGGCCTCATCCATAAGGAAATGATCGAAAACCTGCTGGAAGCTGATGTGGTGATCGCTGACGTAACGCTCGGCTCGCCGGACGTGTTCTTCGAGCTGGGCATTCGCCAGACGGCCCGGCGGGCGGGCACAGTGATCCTCCGCCACGCGAAAAGCGCCGCGCCGCTCTCTATCTCCGGCATGCGTGCGCTTGACTATGAGCTGGAAGCGCGCGGGGGCATTTCGCGCCAGCAGGTGATTGAGGACTGCCGCACCCTCCTGCGGACGCATGTGAAGAACAGCCTCGACAATCCGAGTACGGATAGCCTCGTTCACACGCTGATGCCGGGGCTGGAGGTTTCCCTGCCCGGCCGCATCATTCCGGAGCGGCGCTACATCTCCTACCGCGTTGGCCCGCAGGGGCCAAAGCCGTCAAAGCTGATCGAACTCGTCACCGGCGACCTGGCCGACATCGACGACATGGATGTTTGGGTGAACCCGGAAAACACCCGGATGGAATTTGGCCGCCTGCACGAGACCTCGATCTCGGCGGCGATCCGCTATCTTGGCAGCCGGCGGGACCGGCATGGATTCGTGCGCGACGATATGATCGCCCGCCTCCTGGCCCAGCGCGCCGGCGGCCACCAGTTGCGAACCGGGGTTGAGCCGGCCACTGCCCTCAGCACGGAGGCCGGCATGCTGCGCAAGACCAACCGGGTGCGCCTGCTGGTTCACACCGCCGCCTATCAGGGCGAGCCGGGGCGCGGCTACCGGCTGATCGGGGCTTACCGCAAATGCGTCAGCAACGCGCTGGCCGCTGTCGACACGGAAAACCGCCGCTTTGGGGTCAGCCCGAAACGGGCGCTGAAATCGGTACTGATCCCTCTCTTCGGCACGCGCAGCGGCGGGGAAAGCCCCCACGAACGCGCGCAAGGGCTGATCCAGACCGCCCAGCAATACCTGCTCAACTGGCCGGACTCCCGCATCGAGCGGGTCGCCTTCCTCTGCCACACGCAGGGCGACCTCGACCTTGCCCAGGCCGCCCTCTACCGCATCGGCCTGCGCGCGGTTGCCGCCCCGAGGGGCGCGCGCTAGCTTAGGGGGTGACGGCTTTTTTGTGGGATTCGCCAGGTGCGGCGACATGCACATCTTGCGACATTAACTCATTTTAAGCACTATATGTGGTGTGTTGAGTGTCCGAACCGGCCGGATTCGCCGGCAATAACCGACCTGATGATGATGGAGCCCGCCCCATGGCAACTGTACGCACTGACCGCCCCGGCCTGCTGACGCCGAGCAATGCCTACAAGCCGTTCCGCTACCCGTGGGCGTACGAGTTCTGGAAGAAGCAGCAGCAGGTCCACTGGATGCCTGAGGAAGTGCCCCTCGGCGAGGACTGCAAGGATTGGGCGGTGAAGCTCTCGGACGCCGAGCGCAACCTGCTGACCCAGATCTTCCGCTTCTTCACCCAGTCGGATGTCGAGGTCGGCGCCAACTATATGGAACACTACATGCCGCTGTTTAAGCCGGTGGAAGTGTCCATGATGCTGTCGTCCTTCTCCAATATGGAGACGATCCACATTGCGGCCTACGCCCTGCTGCTCGAAACCATCGGCATGCCGGACAGCGAATTCTCTGCCTTCATGGAATACAAGGAGATGGCCGCCAAGCACGACTATCTCGGCCAGTTCGGCACCGAGACCGATGAAGACATCGCCGTCTCGATGGCCGTGTTCGGCGCCTTCACCGAAGGCCTGCAGCTGTTTGCCTCATTCGCCATGCTGATGAACTTCCCGCGCTTCAACAAGATGAAGGGCATGGGCCAGATCGTCACCTGGTCGATCCGTGATGAGAGCCTCCACTGCGAAGGCATGATCAAGCTGTTCCACACCTTCTGCGCCGAAACCGGCGTGATGAACGACGCCCTGCGCGAGCGTATCCGCGAGTGCTGCCGCACGGTGGTGTCGCTGGAGGACAAGTTCATCGAACTCGCCTTCCAGATGGGGCCGGTGGAAGGCATGACGGCCGACGATATCAAGCAGTATATCCGCTACATTGCTGACTGGCGCCTGACCCAGCTCAAACTGGAGCCGATCTTCGGCATCACCAAACACCCGCTGCCCTGGCTGACCGAGATCCTCAACGGGGTCGAGCACGCCAACTTCTTCGAGCAACGCGCGACGGAATATTCCAAAGGCGCCACGAAGGGTGACTGGCACGGCGATGACGGCGTCTGGGGCCGCTTCGACGCCCGGCGGAAGGCGGCTGAGAGCGTTCCGGCGGAGTGATTGTCGCTTCGCGGTGACATTCTCGGCTGGGTCATAAACCAGCTGAACGGCATGGATGCCGCCGATCCGGTTGCGCGCGGCGCCTTGTATGAGGCGCTGTGCCAGCAGGTTGGCCGTGAAGGGGCTTTCGGGGCGCCGCCCTCAGAAGCGTTCCCTCATCTGGAAAGCGCGATCGCCCGCCAGGAAATGTATTGGTTGCGCGAAACGGGCCTCAGCGCCGAGCTTTCGCCACCCCCTTCAATAGAAGCATCTGAGCCAGAAGTTCCGCAGCCAGCAGCAAGAGCAGACTGGCATTGGCCCGACCGCCTCAAGCTTCCAGACGGTCCCCCCGGCCCCGCGCCAGGCCCGGCGGAGGGTCCATTTGCCGACCATGTGTATGAGACCCTCACCCTGGTGACGCCTGCCGGGCCAGCACCATTGGAGGTCAACTGGATGCTTGATCCTGCCTGCCAGCTGGAAGCGAGCTGCGCCGATATTGGCTTCCGGTTCAAGACGCGTGCATCGAGCCTGCCCCATGCTATTGCGCATCTGGAGGCCGTGCTGGAGGCTGGCGGCCTCGCCCTGCCGGACGCGCTGCGCCGCCTCAGGGGAGAGGCCCGCTGAACTCCCATTTGCGCGCCCGCCCCGGCCCCGCTAAGGTCCGGCCGATCCATGAGCGCTGACGATTCCTCCACAGGCGATGACGCCACCGGCGCCCTTTTCGGGGGCGAGGACGTGCCTGCGCGCGGCAAGGCCTATGAGGTGCTGGCGCGGAAATACCGGCCTCGCCGGTTTGAGGATCTGATCGGCCAGGAAGCGATGGTGCGCACGCTTTCGAACGCGTTCGAGACGGGGCGGATCGCGCATGGCTTCATGCTGACGGGCGTGCGCGGGGTGGGCAAGACAACCACGGCGCGCCTTCTGGCCCGCGCCTTGAACTATGAGCCCAAGGCGGACGCCAAAGGCAAGAAGGGCAAGGCTTCCGGGCCGTCGATCCACCTCGATCCACCGGGCGAGCATTGCGACGCCATCATGGCGAGCCGGCACCCGGATGTGCTGGAGCTGGACGCTGCCTCGCGCACCGGCGTGGCCGATATGCGCGACCTCCTGGACTCCGCGCGCTATGGACCGGTGTCGGCGCGCTACAAGGTCTATATCATCGACGAAGTTCACATGCTGTCGAATGCGAGCTTCAACGCGCTTCTGAAGACGCTGGAAGAGCCACCGCCGCATCTGAAGTTCATCTTTGCGACGACGGAAATCCGCAAAGTGCCGGTGACGGTGCTGTCACGCTGCCAGCGGTTTGATCTCAAACGCCTCGATACCGCTGAGTTGGCCGCCCATCTCGGCAATGTGGCCCGCAATGAGGGGGCGAATGTTTCCGAAGAAGCGCTGGCGCTGATTGCGCGGGCGGCCGAAGGCTCTGTGCGCGACGGGCTGTCTCTGCTGGATCAGGGGATTGTTCAGACCACGGATGGCGAGGAAGTTTCCGGCGCGGCCGTACGCCAGATGCTGGGGCTGGGCGACCGGGCGCGGCTGCTGGACGCCGTGGAGAAGGCCGTTTCCGGCGACGCCAAAGGCGCCCTTGCCGAAGTGCGCGAGCAGGTGGCGGGCGGGGCAGACCCGGCGGTGATCCTGAAGGACATTCTGGACATCGCCGCCGACATTTCTGTGGCCCAGGCAACGGGCGATGATTGGACACCGGCGGGGCCGGCAGACTGGGCAAACCGCACGAAGGCGCTGGCCCAGCGCCTGACCCCGGCGCAGGCG
>NZ_NCJT01000209.1 GCF_002282565.1 Hyphomonas sp. 34-62-18 | reverse complement strand
TGCCCAGACCAGCGACGAGGCGCATGGCCACTCGCATGCGGCTGATGGGTCACACGTTATGCCAGGAGAGGTGAAGCCGGCCATGACGGTTGCCGCGACACCGAGCTCGCCTGAATACATTCAGCTGGCGAACAATGTTGAGATCATCGAAAGTATTCAGGAGGCCATGAGCAGTGGCAGTGCTACCTTCACACATGAAGGATATTTCGGCCCGCTCCTGTTCGGTGAAGAGCTGCGCGCCTATACGCTTCGTCTGGAGCCGGGCATGTTCCTGTCGGAGCATCCGCACCCGACCGAGAGCATTGTCTATACGTTGAGTGGCCGCTATGTGCTGTGCAGCGAAGGCAAGCGAAAGGTGATGGAAGCCGGGTCGATTTTTCACTTCGGCTCCAACATGCCAACCGGCTGGGAAGCGCCGTTTGCGGAAGGTGCCGAGATCCTGATCTTCAAGAAGAAGCGCGACGGCGATGATTACGATTCGTTCGTCACGGGCATCGGCGAGATGGCAGCAACGCTGGATGTACAAATGAAGGATGGCGAGCCGTTCTACTATCACCAGCTACCCGCTGACCCCGGTCGAAAAACCCGGACTTCAATGCCGTGCTGGAAGCCTCCGGGTCGGCCGAATAATCCACACCAAGAACAGATTATAAAGGAGAATACCCATGAAAAGGACGTTCCTTGCCGCTTCTCTGCTGGCTCTGAGTTTGGGCGGATGTGCGACAAACACTTCCTCCGCAGCCCATGCGTCAGAGCAAGCTGCGCAAACCGATGTGCAATGGAGCCTCGTCGATGCGATTGATGTCGAGGCGATCAATTCCGATCTCGAAGTTGGGAAACCGACCGTCGATATCGGTCTATACTATCCCTCGAATCTTCATCCGGACGCAGTCGAAAAACTACCGCTAAGCGGACTGATGGAAGAGTTTCGGAACGCCAAAAAGGTCTTTGAGCCGACAGGTGTCCAGTTGAATCTTCTTTGGGTCAAAACAGGGACGGTCGACCCTCGGCACCTGGCCATCAACGCTTCGAAATGGGAGACCGACCTGCCTTCTGGTGGCTATGGCAACATGTATGTACAGAGCGCCATCCATCCGACAGAAATGTCGGATGGGGCGTTGGAGGCTTTTGAGACCATTATAGAACCGGCGCCTGAAAACAGTCGCACTGTATATCTTGTCGCGATGCAGAATGTTTATATGCCGTACTATGAGGATCTCGACGGCGGACGTAACTGGGGCCCAAAAGTGGTAAACACCTCCGGGCTCTCCTTCCCATCCTACACTTATGCCGACACCATTCCAAACCGGATACGCGGCGTGATCACGCTTACAAAGCACGACGCTATTAACAGGCTGACGATCGCGCATGAGCTGGGTCACAAGCTGATGAATGTGAGCCATGAGTATCGGGATGTAAGTCCGCAGCACGAGATCCGTTCGGATGCGGGATTGATGCTCTACGGGTCCGGCACACAGATACCGTCCGGGCTGGATGGTCGCTGGCATCAGGAACGCTTGCTTCTCTCGCCATATATCTATCGCATCGATGCGACCGGCGAACGAAACTGGAATGCCGATTATCAGGCTGGCGGCGTTTACTATGATCCTATCTACGCAAATGCAGCGGTCCAGTTCGATTAGATGTATTGGCCATCAACATCCAGTAGTCAGGATCGATCATAGGTGAAGGCGCATGGCCATCCAAGGATGGCCATGCGCCTGGTCTGCCCCACTGAGGTGGTCCACCTGCTTTATTAGTCCGGCGGTTTCCTGAAGTGCCTGGCTCTGGTGGTCCGGCCTTGGTGTTAAAATCCAGCGGCGATTTTGACCTTGCCACCATGGCATAGGCCGGCGTTACGGGCAAACTCGCCGGGAGATTGCCCATTGTGAGCCATGTGAGGCCGGCTCTCATTGTAGTCGCGCCTCCACGCCTCGATCAGCCGCTTTGCCTCGGCCAGGGAGGCGAACCAGTTGATGTTCAGGCACTCGTCCCGAAGCGATCCATTGAAGGATTCGATGTGTGCATTGTCCGTCGGGGCGCCGGGGCGCGAGAAGTCCATTTTGACCTTGTGATGATATGCCCAGAGGTCCACGATCTGGCCGGTAAATTCGGCGCCATAGCACATTGGGAACCGACGTTCGGGAGGTCATGACCGCCTGCTTGTTTCATACATTCAGGCGGGCGGTCATGACCGGGCTCTCAGGTCTCTTACAGTGGTTTTGCCGACCACAACTGAAGAGGAGACCGGCCATGACCAAGACACATCATAAGACAGAGCAACCTGTTCTGGTAGCGATTGATATCGCAAAGCATCGCAACGAAGTTTTGATCGCGGTGCCCGGGCGACAACGCCGCAGACGCCTCACGGTTCGCAATGTCAGGGAAGATGTCGACCGACTTGTCGAGACACTTGCCGCCTTTGAGATGCCAGTGCAGGTCGGATTCGAACCGACCGGAGACTATCATCGTCCGCTGGCTTGGCGGCTCCATCAGGCAGGATTCGAACTGCGGCTGATTTCCTCACTATCACTCGCCCGGACGCGCGAGGCGATGCACAACTCCTGGGACAAGAATGACCCGAAGGATGCACAGGTGATGTTGCATATGATGCAGACCGGACTGACCCAGATCTGGTACGATCCTCTCGTTCATGGTGTGAACGACATTCAGGAACTGTCCAAGACCCATGCGGTGATATCGCAAACCAAGACTGAGTTCTGGCATCGTCTGAGAACGCACTACCTGCCGCTCTATTTTCCAGAGATCGAGCGATTCATGGGCAACTCCCGCAGCGACTGGTTCCTTGCGTTTCTCGAACAGTTTCCGACACCAGGATCGATCACCTGCATGCCCGAACAAGCCTTTATCGAGGCCGCATGGGATGTTGTCGGGCGCAAGGTCGCCAAGGCCCGGCTGCTGGCGGACATGTACGCCACAGCTGCAGATTCCATTGGGCTTCCAGTCGACCCAACAATGCCCGCCATCAGCATGTTCCGCCTCGTCCTCAACCAAGGCAGGGAACTGATTGCCAAGCGTGATCAGATCGAACAGCAGGCCAGCGATCTGCTCGGAACACATCCGGACTTCGTGCGCCTGAGGACCATCCCAGGTATTGGGCCCATCAATGCGCTCACCATCCTGGCCGAGGCCGGGGACCTACGCCGCTTCGGACATCATCGGCAGTTTCTCAAGTATTGCGGGTTCAATCTCTCGACCCAACAGTCCGGCGTGTTCCGAGGACAGACCAAGCTCTCCAAGTTTGGAAATGCCAGGCTGAGACGGACATTCTGGATGGCGGGACAGGTCGCCATTCGGCAGCGCGAGAACGGCTTCCGCGACAAGTATGAGAGATACATCGCCAGAGATCACAGCGATCCGCACCTGAAGCGCAAGGCCCTCACCGCCGTAGCCGCAAAGATCGCACGCACCGCACATTCGGTCATCAAGACCGAGACCGGTTACCGCCCCTTCTTCGAAGGACGCGGTCCCAAGCGGAAGGACCCCGCTCTGCAAGTGCCGTTGAGGCATGCAACGTCATGACCTCGTAGATAATGTTTGGGTCTTCTGCCTGGGTGTCCGTCGTCAGGTAATTTGAGACTTCAGGCTGCCTGACTTAAGGAGGGTCTGGCGCATCTGGGTTTGAGTTAAGCAGCGGATTGGGCGTGCTGCAAGCGCCGTAATTTCATCGTCCTCCTTTTGATTTTCTCCCGTTCCAACAGGATGGTCTGGCCGCGCCCCGTATAAACGTCAGCCGGGGTAAGGTTTTTCAGGCTCTCATGATAACGCTGATGGTTGTAGTAGCCGACGAATGCGTCGATCTGCGCTTCGAGGTCACCTGGCAGAAAGTAGTTTTCCAGCAGGATACGATTCTTCAAGGTCTGATGCCAGCGTTCGATCTTGCCCTGGGTTTGCGGGTGGTAAGGCGCACCGCGTGTATGCTTCATACCCTTGTCGGCGAGATATTCGGCGAGGTCGCCAGAGATGTAGGATGGTCCGTTGTCTGAGAGTAGCCTCGGACGATGCACGACATTCACCTCGTCGAGTCCCGATACCTCCAGCGCCAGGTTGAGTGTGTCCTGCACATCGCTTGCCGCCATGCCGGTACAGAGCCTCCAGGCGATGATGTAGCGGGAGAAGTCATCGAGCACAGTGGAGAGATAGAACCAGCCCCAGCCGATCACCTTCAGATAGGTGAAGTCGGTCTGCCAGAGCTGGTTCGGCGCGGTGGTCTTGTCCTTGAACTCATCGGCGGCTTTCATCACGATGAAGGCTGGACTGGTGATCAGGTCATGCGCCTTCAGAAGCCTGTAAACACTGGCTTCCGAGACGAAGTATCGGCGTTCGTCAATGAACTTGGTGGCCAGTTCTCTCGGAGAGAGTTCTGGCTCGTCGAGCGCCATTTCGATAACCTGATCACGCACATCATTCGGGATACGGTTCCAGACCCGGCCCGAGCCGCCGCGCCGGTCTTCCAGTGCTGCTTCACCGAACCTGCGATACAGATCGTACCAGCGATAGAAGGTCGGGCGCGACACACCGATCTGTTCCAGTGTCTTCTTCACTGGCTGGTGCGATTGCTCGACCAGGCGAATGATCTCCAGCTTTTCGGATGCAGGGTATCTCATTCGATATCCTCCCCATCCCCGATCACGCTTTTTTTCAGAATGCGGTTTTCAAGCGTCAGGTCGGCCACAACCTCCTTCAGGTCGCGCATTTCACGCTTCAGGCCCGTCACTTCGCCTGAAGTCGCCTGGCGCTCCGTGTCGCCGGACAATCGCTTCTTGCCGGCCTCAAGGAACTCCTTCGACCAAGTGTAATACAGCCCCTGCGCGATCCCCTCACGCCGGCACAGCTCGGCAATCGAATACTCTCCGCGCAGGCCTTCCAGCACAATGCGGATCTTCTCTTCAGCCGAGAATTTGCGCCGGGTCTTCCGGCGAATATCTTTCACATGTTTCTCGGCCGATCCGTCCGGCCCGGATTTCTGTCTCATCTTCGCTCCCTTGGCGGGCTACGATGTGCCAGAAATCCTCCTTAAGCAATTTGGCCGGTCTGTCTCACAGTCGCTGACGGGGAACA
>NZ_NCJT01000031.1:710-16206 GCF_002282565.1 Hyphomonas sp. 34-62-18 | reverse complement strand
CAGGGCGTTTCCGGGGCCCGCAGCGCGCTGATTGCCTGGCTTCCCTGCCTCCTGGCTACGGTCTGGATCTATTTGCGCCTCTTCAATGTGACGCCCTATCTGCCCATCAACCATTTTCTGCTGCCGCTCGCATTCGCCTTTACGCTGGCCTATCTGAGCGCCGTTCTGGGCGGACAGGTACGCCAGGCCGAATTCTGGGCCAATACCGATGCGATGACGGGCCTTGGCAATCGCCGCCTGCTTGACCGCATCCGTGACCTGGAAAGCCGGCAGACCAGCGAGCGCTATGGCGCGGCTGTGGCGATCGATCTTGATAATTTCAAACCGGTGAATGATGGCTTTGGCCATGCTGCGGGGGACGCCGTTCTGGTTGCGGTGGCCGAAAAACTGCGCGCGCACTTTGGCGGCCGCGGCGACATTTTCCGTGTGGGCGGGGATGAGTTCCTGATCCTCGGCTATCACTGGCAGAGCCGGATGGACATCATCACCCAGGCAAACGCTTTCCTGAAAGCCATCATGACGCCGCTGCAGTTTGAGGAAAACTACATCACGGTTGGCGCCAGCATCGGCATTGCTTTCCACGATCACAAGGCCGGGTTTGAAGGCATGCTGCGTCACGCGGACGCCGAGCTCTACCACGTCAAGGCAAACGGGCGCGGCGGGATACGCATCGCAGACCAGCGCCAGCGCGACCGCCGGCGCAGCGAACCTGTCATCTTCGCAGACAATGACGAAACCGAAGAGCGCGTCGCGCGCATGTTCGGAACATCCCATCGCGGCTGATCCGGCCGCAAGCGGGCTGGCCTACATCAGGATGTCGTAAAGGTCGGTTCTCCGGTCACGGAAGAAACCCCAGGCCGCGCGGGCCCGGTCGATATGGTCCAGATCGAATGTCGCGACCAGAACCCCCTCTTCCTTCCGGTTCATGTCCACAACGATGTCGCCTGTTTCATCCGTGATGAAGCTGGTGCCGTAGAAGACCTGTCCGTCTTCATCGCCGACCCGGTTGGCCGCAACGACAGGAATGACATTGGCCACCGAATGGCCCTGCATGCCGCGGCGCCAGCGCGCGGCGGTATCAAGCGAGGCGTCCTGCGGCTCTGCCCCGATGGCGGTGGGGTAAAGCAGCGCGTCGGCGCCCATCAGGGCCATGGCGCGGGCCGCTTCCGGGAACCATTGATCCCAGCAGATGCCAACGCCGATGCGGCCCTTCATCGTGTTCCAGACGCGGAAGCCCGTATCGCCCGGACGGAAATAGAACTTTTCCTGATATCCGGGGCCATCCGGAATGTGGCTCTTGCGGTAGACCCCGAGCGGGGTGCCGTCCGCATCGATCATCACGACCGAATTATAATAGTGCGGGCCTTCCTTCTCGTAGATCGAGACAGGGATGACGACGCCAAGCTCAGCGGCAAGATCCGAGAGCTGATGAACGGCCGGATGCTCCTGCCATTCGAGGGCGCGGGCAAAATGCTCTTCTTCCTGCGTCTTGCAGAAATAGACACCGCAGAAGAGTTCTGGCGGCAGCACGACATCGGCGCCCTTGGCGGCGGCTTCACGGACGAAGCCGGCAACCCGGTCGATATTCTGCTGAACATCATCGGTGGGCGTGAACTGGATGGCGGCGAGCGTGATCTTGCGGGTCATGAGCGTGGCCTCCTTGGTCAGGCTGGGATTTCGCGGGTCATGCAGTGGAAACTTCCGCCGCCCGCCAGGATTGCGCGCGCTGGCAGGCCGATGATTTCGCGGCCGGGGAACAGCGCCTTGAGTTCGGACAGGGCAACCGCCGAGAAGCGGTCTTCATAGATCGGCACCAGGACCGCCCGGTTGGTGATCGTGAAATTCATATGGCTCGCCGGAACCGGAACACCATCGCCGAAATGCACAAGGCCCGGCGATGGAATGCTCGACACCATGAGGCCATGGGACACCAGCGTCCGCTCGATCTCCTGCAGCGTTTCGGCGTTGGGATCATTCCGGTCGGCCGGATGCTGGCAGAGCACATGGCCCGGGGCAATGAAGCGGGCAATGTTGTCGACATGGCCATCGGTATGGTCGTTCATCAGCCCGTCGCCGAGCCAGATGAACTCGTCCACGCCGAGCGCCGCTGTCAGGCTGGCTTCGATCTCCGCCTGGGAGAGCTCCGGATTGCGGTTTGGATTGAGCAGGCACTGGCGCGTGGTCAAAAGGCGGCCTTCGCCGTCCGCATCAATGCCGCCGCCCTCCAGAATGAGGGCGTGGCGGCGTGAGGGCAGCTGCTCGACACCGGCAACGGCGCCGGCGGCTTCGGTGTCGCCCTCCATCAGGTATTTGCCGCCCCAGCCATTGAAGCGGAAAACCTGCGCGACGCGGTCTGCGCCTGTGCCGGTGACGACCGGCCCGGTGTCCCGCAGCCAGATGTCCCCGGTCGGGATTTCGACAATCTCCCCTGCCCCGCCCGTGGCAAGGCGGGCCGATGCGGCAGCCTCGCGCGAGCCGCAGGCGATCTTAACCGGCACGAAGCCTGAAGCGGCGCGGATGAAGGCGGCGATTTCGGAACGGGCTGCGGTTAGGTCACCGCCCCATTCTTCGGCAAGGCGGGGCCAGCCGGCCCAGAGGGCGGCCTGCGGGGTCCATTCGGGCGGGAGGTGAACGGTCGATGTATCAGTCATGTCGCGCGGGCCTTGCCACAGCTTGGGTCAAACGAAAAGGGCGGCCCCGAAAGGCCGCCCCCTCATATAGTGAGTAACAAGCGGAAAACCGCTTAGAACTCGTAGCGGATGCCAACGCGGACTTTCCAGGCGGAAGCAGCGTTGTTCTCGAAGGCCGTCGCGAGGCCGTCGAAGCTGTTGTAGCGGTAGACGCAAGAGCCAGCGGTGGCACATGCGGTGCGCGCCGCATCACCTGTGAGGGCCGTTGCACCGGCAACACCGTTCGCCGTCAGGTCCGCGCGGGTAACCAGGTCCGCGTCCACGATGGCCAGCTGACCGTTGGACGGTGTGCTGTAGATCGTGCCCCACTCGTCGTTCAGCAGGTTGCCGAAGTTTTCAACGTCGAAGACCAGTTTGAAGCGGTTTTCACCAACGAAGTTCTTGGCGCCCCAGATGCCCGGGAGATCCTGCTGGAGGCGGAAGTCCCAACGCTGGTTCCAGTTGGACTTGTCACCGTTGACTTCGAAGATTTCGCCCTGCTTCAGGTTGTTCTTCTTCACATACTCGCCGAAGGCGGCCTGATCGAAGTTCGCGCCGAAGACCACATTGTCGTCGCCGAAGAGATTCGGAACGTAGAGCGGGCTGTTGTCGAACGGGTTTTCACCGTTACCTGCGCGGCCGAACAACGAGTTATTGTTGTCGACGTCGAAGGTGTAGGTGAAGCGGCCACCCGAAGTGAACTGACCAAAGAGGTCAAAGCGGGTTGCCAGGTCGCCGATGAAGGCACGCTCGTAACCGAGACCAACCTTGAAGGCATCGGAGATTTCGTAGAGCGAGGTGCGTGGGCCGGGGAAGTTCCGGTCTGCAGCCACCTGACCGCGCCATGCGGAGATGCCGCGCGAGGAAGAACCCTCGGTCAGGGCTTCAACGTCCTGGTGAGCGTAGGAGAGGAAGACATCGAGACCGTTCTCGTAGGCCTTCTCGAGCGACACGGTGTAAACCATGCTCTCATCGCCCGACGCGTTGGTCAGGACCGTGCGGTTCGACAGACCCAGCGCCTGGAGGTCGGCGTAGATCGGACGGCCATCGGGAGCCACGCCCGTAGCCAAGCCGCCATTCGTCTGACCGTACTCCTGCCAGAGGAAGGCGTCCTTGGAGCGGGTGTGCAGAACCTGGAGCGAAGCGCGGTAGTCAGAGCCGAGATCGACGCCGCCGAAGTTCAGATCGAACGACTGGTCGAGACGGAGCGAAGCTTTCCAGTCGGACGGGAGTTTGAAGTCCGGGTCGAGAGCATCGATGGCACCGGCCGAGCCGTTGGCAACGGCGTCCAGCAGCGACTGCGGGATGGTGCCGGGGTTGAGGCCGGTCAGGTTGTTGCCCTGAGCGACGACCACCAGAGGCGCCGCCGTGTTCAGGGTCCACACGCCCGGATCACCGCCCGAGAAGAGGCCAACGCCGCCCGAGATCGTGGTGCGATCAAGCGGGGTGTAGCGAAAGCCAACGCGCGGCATCAGGATGTCGAGACCATCGGTGTTGGTCGTGTTGGGGATACCCACCTGAGCTTCGAACGTCGGGTCAAGCGCCGCGCCGCTGTCCGTGGTGATGTACTCGTAACGCAGGCCACCAGAGAGTTCGAGTTCCGGCAGGACGTTCCAGCGGGTTTGCGCAAATGCGGTCCAGCGGGAATAGTCATACTCAGTGATATAGTCTTCGGTATTGTTCGATGCCGCGTTGCGATACTGAACGTTACCGATACCGTCGATGAGGTTCTGTGCGCCGGTGAAGACGAACTGGCCGCGCGAGAACTGCGAGAAGGCGTTTGCCGCCTCAAGGGTCTCGTACTCACCGCCGAAGGTGAAGATCATGTCGTTCCAGACATAATCGGCCTGGCCGAACAGGGTCAGACGCTCGTCAGCATAGGTGTTCGTGTGGCGGAAACGGTCGCAACCGCCCGTGAACGTGCGGATTGTGTTGGGGTTCGAGATGTCCAGCAGACCTTCAAGCGGCGTGCCAACGATGTTGTTGACCGACAGGCGCATGCTGATTTCGCCAACACCGTCGCCGGCGCGGCAGTTCTGGAGACGCTCGTTCTCGGTGTAGGAGGCGCGAAGCCGGGTCGAGAGGTTAGGGGTCCAGTCAGAGAACAGCTGGGCTGTGTAGCTGTCCAGGGTGTTCGGGACGTCATACCAGGAGGACTGGAAGCCAGTCGTCGAGGTTGCACCCGACACACCGGTTTCTTCGGTGTTCTGGTACTGCAGCTGGAGACGGTGATCGGCGTTGATGTCCCAGTCGATACGGGCGAAGAGGCGCTCGGTTTCTTCCGGCAGGGCCACCTGAAGCGGACGGCCGCCCATGTCGATGCCATAGGTGTCAAGAACGAGCTGGTTCAGCGCGGTGTAGAAGGCTTCCGAATAGCCGGCCGATTCAGCGGCTGCCGAAATGTCGACCTGCTGAGCGGTTTCGAACTTGTCATAGGAGAGCGAGAAGAAGAGCTTGTCCTTGATGATCGGACCACGGAGCGTTGCGCCGTATTCTTTCTCTTCAAAGATACCCGGGTTGAAAGACCGCTCGCCGCCGAACACGTCGGTGCCGACATAGTCCTGATCGCGGTAGTAGTAGAATGCCGAACCGTCGATTTCGTTCGAGCCGCCTTTGGTGACGACGTTCACGAGACCGCCGGTGAAGCTGGATGCGGTAACGGTGTAGTCAGACGCAACCAGCGAGACCGCTTCAACGATATCGATGTTGATCGGCGAGCGGCTGGTCGGGAAGGTGTTGGTGCCGAGGCCGAGATTGTCAGCCTGACGGGCGCCGTCGATGGTGACGGCGTTGAAGCGCGGGTTGACGCCGGCAACCGAGAGGTTGTTCGGGCCGCTGGAAACGGCCAGCGGGTCGCGGTTCAGCGTGGCGATGATGTCGCGGGCGAGCGACGGCTGGTTGGCAACGTCCCGGGCGCCGTAGTTGGAGCCGACACCGTTGTTCAGGTCGAGTGCGCTGATGGCAGCGCCGGTCACGACGACCGTATCAAGCACAGCCGTGTCGTCGCCGGTGGCGGCGAGGCGGAGGCGAAGCGGCGGCTGGGTGCCGGGGCTCAGGTTGAGGCCTTCAACGGCCGTGCCTTCAAAGCCAGGCGCGCTGACAGTGATCGAGTAAGGACCGCCCGGGCGGAGGCCGGTCTGGAAGAAGCCACCGTTGGAAGAGGTGGACATCACGCTGGCAGAGCCGGTCGGCTCGTGCAGGATGGTAACCGTAGCGCCTTCAACTGCAGCGCCGTTTTGATCCACAATCGAGCCGCGAAGCTCGGACGCAGTCTCCTGGGCATAGACCGCTGCAACCGGCGCAAGCGCCGCAATGGCTGCGATCGATGCGCTGCGCGCAAAGAAATTCTTGATCATTTGGACTTCCCCGAATTTCGACCATCACCACAGCCCCCTCGCGAGGCCGGGTTTGGCGAGGCCTTAACCCCGCTGAGTGACAGATTAGTGACAAGCGTTTGAAGGTTCAGCATCGCATTTCGGCTCGCGGACGGTTTTTTGGTTGCGATGCAAAAATGACACGCTGTTAATGCCTGGAACGCCTCCCCAGATTGCACCTGCCGCTGTATCTGCACACGCTTAGCGGCCACAAGACCCGATCAAGGCCGCCTGGAGCCATGCCATGACCGATTCGACCGCGCCCGGCCGCCCGCAGACGTTCGAGCGCCTGACCCTGGCAGTGCTCGGCGTGCTGCTGATTCTCAGAATCGCTGCGGTCATCGCCACGCCTCTCGAGCTCTATGCTGACGAAGCCCAATACTGGCGCTGGGGCCAGACGCTGGAATGGGGCTACTATTCCAAACCGCCGATGATCGCCTGGGTCATCCACCTGACAACCAGCCTTTTCGGAACGGATGAATGGTCGGTCCGCCTGGCAGCGCCCTTCCTGCATACGGCCGCCGCCGCGTTCCTCTTCCTGACCGGGCGCGCCATGCTGGACGCGCGGGCGGGTTTCTTCGCCGCCCTGCTCTATGCGCTGATGCCGTCGGTTGTCCTGTCTTCCGGCGTCCTGTCGACAGACGGCGTTCTGATGCCCTTCTGGTGCGCGTCGCTCTACCTGATCTGGCGGTTGAGACAGGGAGAGGGCCATTTGCTCTCGGCCGCCCTGCTCGGCGTGGCGATCGGGATCGGCATGCTGTCGAAATACGCCATGAGCTATTTCCTCATCGGGGCCGCGCTGGCCTGCCTGGTCGATGCGCCGACGCGACGGGCGCTTCTCTCACCGCGCGGCGCGCTGGCCGGCCTGATCGCTGGCGCCATTATCGCGCCCCACCTTGCCTGGAATGCGGCCAATGATTTTGCCACCGTCAGCCACACGGTCGACAATGCCAACCTGGGCGGGGACCTCTTCAATCCAGAGAATGGCCTGCGCTGGTTTGCCGATCAGCTGGGCATGTTTGGCCCGGTCAGCTTCCTGGCTCTGCTCACGGGTCTCTATATTTACCGGAAAGGCTCATCAGAAACCGCAAGCCCGGAACGCTGGCTGCTTTGCTTCGTCCTGCCGGTGCTGATCTTCATCCTTGGACAGGCAATCCTCTCGCGGGCGCACGCCAACTGGACGGCAACCGCCTATCCCGGCGCGGCCCTGCTGCTCGCCCTGTGGTTCAGCCGGGGCAAGGCCGCCACCCTGTGGGCCAGCCTCGGGCTCAACCTGCTTGTGGCCGGCCTGTTCATGGCGGTGACCCTGCTGCCGCAAGCGGCGACGACGGGGCTCGGCCTCGACAATTCGGCAAAGCGGACACGCGGCTGGGAAGCCTCTGCCAGCCAGGTCTTCGCCGAGGCAGAACGTCTCGGCGCAACGGCGGTTCTGGTTGATGAGCGGGAAGCCTGGCACGGGCTGGACTTCTATGCGCGTGACCGCTCCCTGCCCCTGATTTCCTGGCGCCGGTATCCCGGAGCAAAGAGCTTTTCCGAAAGAGTGCCGCTGGAAGGACCGATCGCCGAACGCGTTCTGGTCGCATCCCTCCATTCGGGCCTGCGCCCGCTGATGCGGAGTGATTTTGAATCGTTTGAACCGGCGGGCCAGGTGCGCATTGATCTAGGCCAACGCGGCAATGGCTGCCCGATCACCCGGGTGTTCCAGCTCTACGTCGCCGAAGGCTACAACCCGCCCGAGCGGACGCAGGAATGGGAAAACCAGTTCATCGGCGAGCGGGAGTTTGCCGAACCGCCCTGCCCGACTTCCGCCTTTGGCGGCTAGGTCCGGGGATCAGAGCGCCGGGCCGTCATTGCCCCAGATTTCCGCAACCCGCTGGTCACGGCCGCAGGCTTCGCGCTGGCCGGCATATTTCGAGGCGTTCTTGAGATAATAGTCCTGATACTGGTCTTCGGCGGGCCAGAAGGTCGTCAGCGGGCGGATTTCGGTGACGACATCCTTGCCGAGCGCGCGCTGGGCGCCGGAAACGACGGAGACCGCAGCGTTGCGCTCGCTCTGGCCGGACACGAAAATCGCGCTGCGATAGCTCTCGCCCCGCTCGCAGAACTGTCCGCTCTCGTCTGTCGGGTCGATGCTGCGGACGAACTTTTCTGCCAGTTCGTTATAGGAGACCTGCGACGGGTCGTAGGTCACCTTGACGGCGGTGTAATGGCCGGTGTCGCCCGAGACGACCTGCTTGTACCTCGGATGATCGACCGTGCCGCCGGTATAGCCGGGCACCGTTTCGATCACACCGCTGATGCTGTCGAGATCAGCCTCGACGCAAGAGAAGCAGCCCCCGGCGAACACGGCTGTGGCCACGCGAATCGGAGCGTCCTCAGCCCGGCGGTCTTCGGCCCCCGCGTCGGACATGAACGCGACGCTCGCCGCGGCAAGCCCGGCGGTGATGGCAACAAGGACAGCTGGACGATTGGTAAGCACGCTCTGGATCTTTACTCTTATAAGGCCAGCACCCGGAGGGGCACTTATACGCGGCAAATGCGAAGTAGTTGCTACAGGCGGCACAAAAAAGGCATCAAATGCGTTAGATTGTATTTTCTCGCGCGCCTGTGACCGATTGCACACAAATTGGTCAGGCGGGGTCCTCAGTCAGCACACGGACGCGCACGCGGCTTGTCCGGCCCGCGTCGTCCACAGCCGTGACCTGATAAAAGCCCGGCCGGTCGGGACGCCAGACCGGGGAGCCCGCGTCGTCAACGGGCGCAGGTTCCCCGTCAATATACCAGTCGAGCGCGCCGGAGCCCCGCCCGGCCAGGACAAAGGGGCGCGGGGCGCGGCCATCGACCGTGCCTGCCCAGAGCTCGGCGCCCTGAGGCGGAAACAGGATTTCAGGGGGGCGGTCGGTTGAAAACGCCCGCAGGGCCCCCCTGGCCGGGGTTAGCGGCGTGGCGCTGAGGCGAAGCTCGCTGTCGCCATCATCCCGGAGGTGGTGGGCGGCGCGGTCTGCCATTTCAAAGAGGATGGGCAGGGCAATGTCGCGCCCGGTGACACCGGTGCGCGGGGCCCCGTCTGCCCGGCCAACCCAGACGACGATGGCATGCTGACCGGTCACCGCGGCCGCCCAGGCATCCCGGTAGCCATAGGATGTGCCGGTCTTGAAGGCGATCTGGGGGGCGTCGCGCGTCAGGCTGCCCGGCATCCGGCCTTCGGGAGAGGGCGACCCCTGAAGAATGCGCAGGATCTCTGTGGCGCTTGCCTCCCCCATCAGGCGGCGGCCAGGATCGGCACGGCTGGCGATTTCTTCCTCCGCCCGCCAGACAAGCGGCTTGGCCACACCGCCATCGCCGAGCGCGGCATAGAGGATGGCCAGTTCCCTGCCCGTCAGGCCCGCGCCGCCAAGGGCAATCGCCAGACCCGCCGTCTGGCCGGTGGCGCCGGAAACACGGGGCCGCGCGCCGGCGATTGCCAGCTGGGCAGAAAACCGCTCGGCCCCGACCCGGTCGAGCATCAGCACCGCTGGCACGTTGAGGGAATGCTGGAGGGCGTCCGAGACCCGGACATCCCCATGGAACGTCCGGTCAAAATTCTCCGGCTGGTATCCGGAAAACCGGCTCGGCAAATCCTGGATACGGGTATCAGGCGAGGCCGTGCCGTCATCGAAGGCCAGGGCATAGATGAAGGGCTTCAGCGTGGAGCCCGGCGATCTCGGGCGGTCGGTCAGGTCAAGCCATCCTCCGGCCCGCTCCCTCGAGGCAGAGCCGACGAGGGCCCGCACAGCGCGTGTCGGGATATGCACCACGATGACAGACACCTGGACATCGTCGCCCTCCAGCTCCGCCCGCGTCAGGGCAATGCGCTCGAGTTCCGCCTGCAAGGCGGCGTCGAGGGTCGAGCGGACATCCTCGCGCGGGCCGCTGGCGAGCACGGCGTCGGCCCCGTGCCAGGCCCTGTCCGGGAAATCAAGGCGCCGGGCCGGAATGGCAGTTGCCGCAACTTCCTGGACGTCATTCTCCGAGAAGACACCATAGCGGGCGAGCTTCTCTGCCACCCAGTCACGTGCGCGGGCCGCAAATTCCGGGCGGCGGTCAGGCCGGCGCACTTCCGGGGACTGCGGCAGGGCGATCAGCAGCGCGATCTCATCCGTCGAGAGCCGGTCTGCCTCATGTCCGAAATAACTCCAGCTGGCGGCGCGCACGCCTTCCAGGTTCCCGCCATAGGGCGTCAGGGAGAGATAAAGCTCAAGGATTTCACGCTTTGAGAGACGGCGCTCAAGCTGATTGGCGCGCCAGATCTCGATCAGCTTCGACCCGATATTGCGCGAGCGCGGCTCCAGCATCCGGGCCGTCTGCATCGTCAGGGTAGAGCCACCAGAGACGATCTCGCCGGCCGCCACGCTGTCAAAGGCTGCGCGGAACAGGCCAAGCCAGTCCGTGCCGTGATGATCCCAGAAGCGCTTGTCTTCCACCCGGATCAGCGCATCGACGAAATCCGGGTCGATCTCGTCAAGGTCTACGCCAAAGCGCCAGCGGCCATCCGGCGTCGGAAAGGCCCTCAGCGGCTTGCCGGCGCGATCTGTCACCAGAACGGAGACGCCCCCCGCCCTTTCAAGGGGCGGAGGGAAGATTACGTCAATCAGCAGGACAGCCGCGATGAGAGCGGCCAGTCCCGCAAGGAGGCGTTTCGGCACAGACTCGCCCAAACGATCCTCCCTCCGGTCAGCGGCCGCCGGCTGCGCCCTGCGCGGCGAGCACGGTCACGCGGCCGGGCGCCGAACGGGCGAAGACGTCGGGGCGATACATATCCTCGGCCACAACGCCGGGGATGGCAAAGCTGCCGGGGGTCACCGCGCGGACGACATAGGCCAGCGTCACCGGGTTTTCGGTCACATCGATCGCCGCCACGAAACGGTCGTCCTGGGACTGAGAGCTCTGCGGCCGGGCGATCTCGCCCAGGAAGCCGAAGGCCCCGGCACGGACCTGGTCTTCCCCTGTCCGCCAGTCATACTCCACCAGGCGGCCATCGGCCGGGCGCAGGATGGCCTCGATCTCGAAGCCCGCAGGCAGAAGGTCTGCCACGATCACCGGGTTCACGCGGCGTTCCTCCGGCGTGATCGTCAGGACCACGACCACGCGCTCGCCCTGACGGATCTGGTCAAGCTTCATCTGCTCTCCGCCAAGGGCATAGAACTGCTTCTCCACGCTGAGCTTCGACGAGGCCGCAGGCGGCGGCGCAGACGGGGCGCCGGTGACCAGCACGGTGCGGAACAGAGGCGTGTCACCGCCAAGGCGGAGGCTGACGCCGCTGCGGGCCTGCGCTTCGGTCAGGCTGTACTGGCGCTGATTGTCATTGCCATTGCCAAGTCCCTCGGCCTTCACCTCCACATTGGCCTCGCCCTTGGTGAGGCTGTTCACGGCAAGGAGAAGGTAAGCCTTCTCCTGCGTCGTCAGGCTGGGCGCGTCGGGCACGTCCTTGCCGAGACGCTCGCCAAGGCGGCCCACAACCTCCGGAAGCTGCGCTTCACCGGCGAGGGCCACAATGGCCGCGAGATCACGCAGAGGCGTCTGGTAATAGTCGCCGGTATTGCGATAGCCGAGCTTCTGCTCTGCCGACTTGAACGCAGAGGCGGCGCGCGCCCGGTCGCCAAGATAGGCAAGGCCTGCCCCGATATGGGCGCGGGCGAGCGGGCTCTCGATGTTATTCAGTTCCCGGTCATGCAGATAGCGCAGGCGCGAGATGTCTGCCTCCCCTGCCTTGGCCAGCACATACAGCGCATAGGCCGAGGAGCGGTACATCATCTGCTGCACGCTGTCGTTGGAATAGCGGCTCTCATACACGTCCGTATCATAGCCATAGACCCGCCAGGTATCACCCGTGGCCACCGTGCGCAGCGCGCCATAGGCCCGGTTGAGGGCTTCATCGGGCACGGCATAGCCAGCTTCCTTGGCGCGGAAGATGAAGTCCGTCGCATAGGCGCCGAGCCAGGGCGTGGCATAGCCATCGCCTTCGCGCCAGAGGCCGAAGGCCCCGTCCGCTCCCTGACGGTTGAGGACGGTGTTCACCGCGGTCTGGACCTTGTCGCGCGGATCATCCCGCGATTCCTTCGCGCCCATCGTGACGAGCTGTTCGGAATAGAGGAGCGGCACGGCCCGGCTCGTGATCTGCTCGGTGCATCCATAGGGATAGCGGTCGAGCGAGGCATAGAGCGTCGGCGCGTCGATGGGCAGCGGCGAGAAACCGACGGAGATTTCCGCTGAGCCCGGCACGAAACCGGCGAGCGCCGCCTGGCTGATCGAATAGGTTTCACCCGGCCGCATCAGCTGGGTGGTGGCCCGCGTTACCGGCAGATAGGGCGAACGTGTCTGGATCTCATAGGTCCGGTCGGTCTTGTAGTTGTCCGGTCCGCTGACATTCAGGCTGACGCTTGAAATGCCCTCGCCCGAGGCGGAGACGCGCACCGGGATATCCGCACGCTGACCTTTCTGGAGAGTGCGCGTCAAGGCTGCTTCCGCAACGCTGACCTTGCCGGTGCCGGCCACCTTTGCGGTGAACTGGCCATTGGCAAGCTCAACGTTATCAATGCTCGCGGTGATGATGGCCTCATCGCCCGGCGCCAGGAAGCGCGGCATCACAAGATCTGCTGGAGCGCGGTCGCGCACCGTCATTTTCTTGTCGGCTGAGCCCACACCGGTTTTCGACCAGGCGACCGCCATGATGCGCAGCTGTCCATTGAACTCGGGGATATCAAGGCGGATACGCGCCTTGCCGGTGCGGCCAACTTCCACAAGGCCGGAATAGAGCACCACCGACTTCACGGGAACAACCGATAGGCCTTCCCCGCCAAGCTGGTCACCGCCAGAACGGACTTCCGCCGGCATGCCGAGATTTGGGTCCAATAGGCGGCCATAATCGTCGTAGAGTTCCACGCCGAGCGCCTTGCGGCCAAAGTAATGGGCCACCGGATCGGGCGACTTGAACTTGGTGAGCTGCAGGATGCCTTCATCGACGGCTGCCACAGTCAGGAACACCGGCTCACGCGGGCCGCCCTTGATGTCGACTTCCACCATCTGCTCGCCGCGTGGGCGGGCCAGGTCCGGCGAGTTGATCGTGAGCGCAAAGGTGCGCGTGGCCATATCCACCGGTACATGGGCAATACCCACGGCGCGGCGCGGCTTTGCCCGCAGAACCGGATCGCGGCCCGAATAGACCGTCACCATGACATAGGCGCCTTCGCCCCATTCTTCCGTGACCGGAAGAGTGATGCGGGTGCCTGAGGCGCTGACGGAAAGGTTTTGCACCGACAGGACGCGATCTGTCGCGACAACGACCTGTGCCTGGCCGTCATAGGGCGGCAGGATCGTCAGCTCGGCATTCTGGCCCACTTTCGGGGTTTTCTCGGCAGCCACAACTTTCACGCGGTCCGGCGCTTCGGTGCCGTCTGCGCTCGCCCAGCCGCCCCAGCCAACATAGAAACTGGTTGAGGCGCCGACCGACGCATTGGCGCCCTGGCCTTCAACGACCAGCTCATGGCTGCCCCAATCCAGCGCGGGCACCTTGATTTCAGCGGTGCCCCCCGCGGGCGTGTTGACGACGCCCTCATTCACCTTCGTGACCGTGCGCGAACGGCGCCAGTTCCAGCTGTCGCCTTCCCGGTACCAGTCATAATGGAAATCGACCTGCAGCACTTTCCAGCTGAGGCGTTGGGCTGAGGCCTGGCCATCGGCATTGACAGCAACCACTTCGAATGTCGCTTCGCCGCCTTCCTGTACCGAGCTTTCAAAACCAGGCTTTAGGCCGACATAGAGGTTCTCTGGCCGGTAGGGCACGCGGACGCTTTCGGATACGGCGCGGCCACCGGGTTCCAGTACGCTGACAACCGTATTGAGGCGCAGCGGGATGCCGGAATTGGAACCGGCGGTTCCGGGCGAAAGGCGCACCACCGCCTTGCCGGCGCCATCAGTCGTCACATCGTCAAACTCGAGGATCTGCTGCTCGAACGTCTGGTCGTGGCGGCCATAGGTGAAGCCTTCAAATGCCTGGAAGGGTTTGGGATCGGGCTCCATCCGCGCCTCGGTTTTCACCGTCAGGCCAGCACCCGGCGCGCCATAGAGGAAGCGGGCTGCAATATCGACCGGGCGGGTGGCGCCCGCCTTCATCGGCTTTTCCTGATCGGCCGTCACGTCCACAGCGATGCGCTGGGGCACGAAATCCTCGACCGCAAAGCGCATCTCGCCTGCAGGCGCGGTCAGCCCATCAATCTCGATGCTGGCACGCCATTCGCCGCGGGAAGCCCCGCGCGGGATCACGAAGCTCTGCGTCACCGCGCCGGATTTGGGATCGGTGAAACGGGTCTTCGAGGCCACAAGGCCATTCGGGCGGTAGATTATCAGATGACCATTGCGGCCGGTAACCTGGCGCCCGGCCCGGTCGCGCAGCAGAGAGGTCAGCTCGACGGTTTCCCCAGGGCGGTAAATCCCGCGGTCGGAATAAACGTAAGCGTCCACCGGGCCGGGCGTGCGGCGCCCGCCGACAGTGTATTCGGAGAGGTCCACCGGCGAACGGTTGAGATCAAGCGCAGCAAGTTCCCCCTTCGCATTGGTGGCGACGACCAGCCGGGGGGCCATTGTGCCCTTGCCGCTCATCAGCGGTTTATCGAAGGAAATGCGGCCGGAAGAGTCCGGCTTCTTCTCTGCCAGAACCGTGTTGTTGGCGGCAATCAGCTGAACGGTGGCATCGCTGACCGTCTTGCCATCCTTCAGGGACCGGAGCGTCACATCGAGCCCCTGCTCCCCATAATAAGCCGTGAGCGCGAGGTCGGTCAGCAGGATCCAGCGGCCGGAAGCTGCGGGCGGCCCCTCCACATCGGTCAGCTTGGCGGCATCTTCAACGCGGACAAAATAGGCGCCCGGCTTCATCGGCCCGACAACATCCTGCAGCGGGAACACGGTAATCACGGGCGCATTCTGGACGTTCGCCACATCCATCGTGCCGGTGAAGATTTCCTCGCCGACATCTTCAGGTGAATCCTCGCCCCACAGCCAGGACCATTGGCCCTGCGCGGTCGTCTGGCCTTCGCTGACATTCTTGAACACGATGGCGCGGTCATTGACGCGGGTGACGGTGACTTTCACCGCGTCGACATTGACCGTTTCCACCGGCAGGCCATCGGCGTTTTCGCGCGGCAGGATGACGCCTGTGCCCTTAAAGCCGACAAAGGCGGGCCGGTCAGCAAAATCGATTGGAACGGTTTCCCCGCGCTTCAGCGTGCGGCCATCTGCAGCGGGCAGGCCGGCAAGGATCGTGGCGGTGCGGCTTGTGCCGAAGGCGAGGCCGCCGACGCACAGCTCGCGGCCTTCCACGGTGAGGGCGGCGCGGAAGGAGGGGCGGAATTCGACATAGGGGGAGTAGTCGGTCTGCGGGTCGAGGGCGGCAGAAAATACAAAGCAGGCAAGGGGTTG
>NZ_NCJT01000031.1:0-648 GCF_002282565.1 Hyphomonas sp. 34-62-18 | reverse complement strand
CCGCACGCGGCGAGACCTGCCAAAATCAGAGAAAAAACAACCGTCTTGAGGCCCGCAAGGGCCCCGCGAGTTTGCACTGCCATGATCTTCGTCCTCCGATGTCCGCCCACCTCACCTTACACCCGATAAGGTCGGCGCCAACAGGGCGCGAATGCGGCTAAGACGCGAAAATCAGGGAAATATTTTGTCAGTTTCCGATGCGAGAATCGCAGTGAGGCCTTCCCGGTAGGTGGGGTAGGCCGGGCGCCAGCCCAGGGCGGCCTTTGCCCGCGCATTGGAAACCCGTTTGCACTCGGAATAAAAGCTTGCCGCCATGGGGGATAAGTCTGCGTCTTCAAACGCGATTTCCGGCGGCGGCGCGATGCCGAGCAATTCTGCCGCGTAGGCAATGACATCCTGCGGCGGGGCTGGCAGCTCGTCACACAGATGAAAAACCCCCGTAACATCAGGGCGGTGCATCAGTGCTTCGAGCCCTGAGGCGATGTCATCGACATGCACGCGCGAGAACACCTGGCCTTCTTTGACGATCCTTTGCGCGGTGCCTTCGCGCAGCCGGTCGAACGCCGACCTGCCGGGTCCGTAGATGCCAGGCAGGCGGACAAGCCGCGCCTTATCCCCCGTCAGCGCCTGCCATTGTCCCTCAGCTTT
>NZ_NCJT01000005.1 GCF_002282565.1 Hyphomonas sp. 34-62-18 | reverse complement strand
GCGGCCGAGAGGGCGACCGGGTCAGCGGGCTCTCGCTCCAGGAACAGCTCGCCCACATCCGGCAGCCGCGTGAGCAACGCAGCAAAGGCGGGGTCACCCATGGCGCCGCGAACGGCCTGGCCGATGGCGGTGACGAGGGCCGTATCCGGCGCCGTCTGGGAGCCGTCTGCCAGGGTGAGGATTTCTTCCTTGATCAGGGTCTGCAGACCATCCCAGGTGTTGAAGGGGTCAGTCTCGGCGCGGACGAGGGCGAGCCGTTCGTCCCGGCTGAGGGCGCGCTTGAGGCGCACCGGTGCGGAGAAGTCGCGGTTGAGCGACAAGAGCGGACGCTTGCTGCCAGCCGGCAGGCGGAACACCATCTCGGCGCGCTCGGTATCAAGCACATAGAGGAATGGCTCGGCCGCGCGGTCAGCAGCGGCCACATGCCCGCCCTTGCCATCCAGCAGCGCGGAGAGCAGCGGGACCGGTACAGGCTTCTTCACCGGCTGGCCCTGGGTGGGCCGGGTGTATTGGGAGAGCGTCACCGTCAGCGTCGAGTTTGCCTCGTCCCAGTTTTCCTCAACCGTGATTTCTGGCGTGCCCGCCTGGGCATACCAGCGCCGGAACTGGGAAAAGTCCTGCCCTGTGGCCTCTTCAAAACAGGCGTAGAAATCTTCGATGGTGACCGCCTGGCCATCATGGCGGTCAAAATAAAGGTCCATGCCTTTGCGGAAGTCTTGCGTACCGATCTGCCTGCGGAGCATCCCGATCAGCTCGGAGCCTTTCTCATACACGGTTGCCGTGTAGAGATTGTCGATGGCCGCGTAATTGTCAGGCCGCACCGAATGGGCGAGCGGGCCAGCATCTTCGGCAAACTGGCGGGCGCGCAGCTTGATCACATCCTTGATGCGCTGGACAGGGCGTGAGCGCATGTCGGCGGAGAAGTTCTGATCGCGGAAGACGGTCAGCCCCTCTTTCAGACAGAGCTGGAACCAGTCGCGGCAGGTGATGCGATTACCGGTCCAGTTGTGGAAGTATTCGTGCGCCACGATGGATTCGATGGCTTCAAAGTCGAGATCGGTGGCCGTGGCCTCATCTGCCAGCACATAGGCGGAGTTGAAGATGTTGAGGCCCTTGTTCTCCATGGCGCCGAAGTTGAAGTCTCGCACGGCCACGATGTTGAACACGCCGAGATCATATTCCCGGCCATAGGCTTCCTCGTCCCAGCGCATGGAGCGCTTCAGGCTGTCCATCGCCCAGGCCGCGCGGGCCGCTTCGCCCTTATCGACATAGATGCCGAGATCGACATGCGCGCCGCTGGCCGTGGTGAAGCTGTCGCGCAGCACATCATAGTCGCCTGCGCAGAGGGCAAAGAGATAGGCCGGTTTCTTGTGGGGATCATCCCATTCAGCAAAATGCCAGCCGCCGTCCAGGTCACCCGCCTCCCCCGGCGTACCGTTGGAAAGGAGGTGCGGATATTTTGCCTTGTCCGCTTCGATCCGCACACGGAAACTGCTCATCACATCCGGGCGATCAGGATAATAGGTGATGCGGCGGAAGCCGATGGCTTCACACTGGGTGCAGAAACGGCCACCGGAAATATAGAGACCCGAGAGCGCGGTGTTCTTTTCCGGAGATATCTCCACCACCGTTTCCAGCGTGAACGGGCCCGAAGGCGGCGTCAGAAGTGTCAGCCCATGATCGTCCAGCGCGTAGCTTGATGGCGGCAGGATCGAGAGGGCATCGCCTTCTGCGGCGAGCCGGATCGACTTCAGCATCAATGCTTCCCCATCAAGCCGCATCGGGCCGCTGCCGGCCGGGGTCACCTTCAACGTGGCGCGCACCTGGGTGGCGGCGGGGTCCAGCCGGAATTCAAGGCGGACCTCGTCAATCGAGAAGGGATAGGGCGCATAGTCGGCCAGGCGGACGGCGACGGGAGTTTCAGTTCGCATCAATCGGGTCTCCGGGAGGGATGACAGACCTTCAGGGATACCGGACCGGGCCTGCGCCGTCGAGGCCCGTTGCCCATAGGGCAAGGCTCTGGCAAAGGGGCCGCATGCCATATCGCCCCCCTTTTCAGCTGATCCGCAGGCTCGCGATGGTGGCGAGCCTCCTCGTTGCCGTCACCATTGCCTACCTTTCCCTGATGCCCGCGGATGAAGGCGCGGCGCCTGTCTTCACGGACAAGGTGAACCATTTCCTCGCCTATGCGGGCCTGGCTGCGCCGCTGACGCTGGCGCTGCATCCCAAGCGCTGGGTGAGCGCCGTGATCGTAGCCACGGTTTACGGGATCGGGCTGGAGTTTGGCCAGGCGATGGGCGATGCCGGGCGGGAAGGATCGATGCTCGACGCGGCCGCCAACTTTCTGGGCGCGCTGTTCGGGGCTGCGCTCATCCGCTTCAGTGCCGGCCTGCGCTGATCACTCCGCTGCGGCGGCGGTGTCTTCCTCGAGCCGGTAGACCGAGCGCAGGATCTTGGCGCAGCGCGCGGCGACCGGGCGGAGGTCTTCGGGCACAGCGGTCGGATTGGCGGCTGCAAACTCTGCAATCCTGCGGGCCATGCGGAAAAGATCCGGCGTATGGGCGATCATGCGGGCCTGGTGTTCGACGCGGGCCGGATCGCGGTCATATTCGGTGGCGGGCACACGCCATCCATTGTTGGCCCCGTCATCGGTGGCGACTGCCGGATAGGTTCCGGGCGGGACACCCAACGCCCCCTGCCCGTCGCTGGAGCGCCATTTCATCAGGCGCCGGACGACCCGCCACTGCTCGATCAGTGTGTCATCATCATCGTCTTCATCGCTCCGCTCCAGGCGGTGCATGGTCTCTTCCGAGACGAGTTCGTGCGCATGAAACAGCCGGCCGAGACCACAATCATAGGTGATACGCAGGGGCTCATCGACGCCCTTCACCCAATGGGGCACCACGCGCTCGATCGGCACCCAGGTGCCCACGGGCTTTACGTAGACCCGCTGCGACTTATGAAACAGCGCCTTGGCCATGCCGGACGACCCCACCTCGATCCACCCGTATACATGCCAGAGGAGTATGTCTCCGAGGTAAGCACAATCGATCAAATTTCCCCGAAGTCACAGGCGAATTTGTTTCCCTTGGGTCACGGCTTTCCGTGCGCGTAAAGCGCGCTATGGTCCTTCATCAGCGATAAACGAGACACGCCCGCAAGGGCGATTGGGAGCCTGACGCGCCATGAATTTCGATTTTTCCGAAGACCAAAAGTTCCTCGCCAATGAGGCCCGGAAATTCCTTTCGCAGGAATGCACCACGGCTGTCGTGCGCACGGTTCTGAACGACGACAAGAAAGCCTACCACAAGGAACTGTGGGGCAAGATCGGCGAGATGGGCTGGCTGGGCGCGGCCATTCCGGAAGAGCATGGCGGGCTGGGCCTCGGCATGCTGGAGATGTGCGTGCTGGCAGAAGAAATGGGCCGCGCGATTGCGCCGGTGCCATTCGCCTCGACCGCCTACTACCTCACCGAAGCGGTGAAACTGGCCGGCAATGATGGCCAGAAAGCCGCCATCCTGCCGAAGATCGCCGCCGGCGAAGTGATCGGCGCCTATGCCGCCAGCGAAGGCCCCGGCCACCCCGATGCGGCCAGCCTGAAGACCACCTTCGACGGCAAGACCCTGACCGGCACCAAGATCCCGGTGACCGATGGCGACATCGCCACCCATGCCGTTGTTCTGGCCAAGGAAGGTTCGGGCGCCTCGCTGGTGCTGGTGGACCTCTCCGGCCCCGGCGTCACGCGCAAGAGCGTGCAGACCCTCGACCCGACGCGCAGCCATGCCGAGATCACCTTCTCCGGCGCCCCGGCCGAGCGCCTTGGCGGCAAGGGCGAAGGCGAGACGCTGAACGATGAGCTGCTGAACCGCGTGGCCGTGCTGCTCGCGTTTGAACAGCTGGGCGGGGCTTCGGTCTGCCTCGAGATGGCGAATGACTATGCCAAGAACCGCTACGCCTTTGGCCGCCCGATCGGCGGCAACCAGGCGATCAAGCACAAGCTGGCCGACATGTATGTGAAGAACGAAGTGGCCCGGTCCAACTGCTATTACGGCGCCTGGGCCCTTTCCACCGGCGCTTCGGAGCTGCCGGAAGCAGCCGCAGCTGCCCGCGTCGCCGCATCGGAAGCCTACTGGTTTGCGTCGAAGGAAAACATCCAGACGCATGGCGGCATGGGCTTCACCTGGGAAGTCGACTGCCACCTCTTCTACCGCCGCGCCAAGCTGCTGAACGTTCAGGCAGGCGCGCCGAAGGTCTGGAAGGAAAAGCTGGTGCGTGCGCTTGAGGCCAAGAATGCGGCCTGAGGCATCCGCCTCTTATAAATGGACCGGGCGGCAGGAGATGTCCCGCCGCCCGGAACCAAGACTATTCGCCTTCAGCGGCGGCAGCCGGGACGCCCGGATAGTTGTTCGTGCCGGCAGACTTCCAGGTGAGCGTATCGGCCGGGGTGTTGCCGGGGCCGGTGAAGACCTGCAGCGTGGCGGACTCGTAGGAGATGTCGAAGTTCTCGATCACTGCATCGCCCTCGCCCGTATAGGTCGAGTAGTTGTTGAGGGTGGCGTTGGTCAGGTTCCAGACCTGACGGCCCGGCGCGCCCTCGGCGGTCATCGTGATCGACAGGGACGGAACATTCGTGCCGTTGATGACGTGGCTGAGAACCTTGACGGACGAGGTGTCGAAGCTGCGGGTGACATAGAGCGAGCCGGTGTAGAGTTCCGAGCGCTTGGGCTCGACCGGCATGTAGGTTTCCGGATCATAGACCGGTTGCTGCGAGACGCTGAAGGTCAGGCTCGTGGCGGGGATCTTGGTACCGCCGACGTCAATCTCGACGCCGGCATGGGCCAGCCCTGCGATGAGCAGAGAAGCCGCTGCGGCGCCGATGAACCTGCGAGATTTCGTAACGACTTGCGACATGAATGTGCGTCCCTTTTTCTTTTGGCGCCCCCGGCGGAATCGCCCCGGCGCGTGACTGTCATAGGACGCCGCAATTCCGGATGGAATAAGGCAACACGCCGGCAGCATCCGCACACGGCAAAAAATTTCGGGGCTACGCCACACCCCCGCACTACCCCCGCCCTAGATACTATTGAAATGCAGAAGACCACAAACGGAGTGCCCCATGGACTTCAATGATACCCCCGCAGAAGCCGCCTTCCGCAAGGAAGCCCACGACTTCCTCTCCAAGCATCTGGAGCTGAAGTCCGGCGCCAAGCCGCGCCAGGCAAACGAGTCTGCCCTGGCCCGCGCCAAGGCGTGGCAGAAAACCAAGGCCGAGAACAAGTTCGCCCAGATCACCTGGCCGAAAGAGTGGGGCGGCCGCGGCGGCACCTCGATGGAAGCCGTCATCTGGGGCCAGGAAGAAGCCAAGTTTGACGCGCCGACCGGCCCGTTCGCGATTGGCCTGGGCATGTGTATCCCCACCGTGATCGCCTTCGGCTCTGACGAGCACAAGAAGCGCTATGTGCAGAAAGCCCTGCATGGCGAGGAAATCTGGTGCCAGCTTTTCTCCGAGCCGTCTGCCGGTTCGGACGTGGCGGGCCTGAAGACCAAAGCCGTGAAGGATGGCGACGAGTGGGTCATCAACGGCCAGAAGGTCTGGACCTCGGGCGCCCATTATTCCGATTTCGGCATCCTCCTGGTGCGCACCAACCCGAAGGTTCCCAAGCATAAGGGCCTCACCATGTTCATCGTGAACATGAAGCAGCCCGGCGTGGAAGTGCGCCCGATCCACCAGGCCTCCGGCGGGCGGGAGTTCAACGAGGTCTACTTCACCGACGTGCGCATTCCGGACTCCGACCGCCTTGGCGCCGTCGGCGATGGCTGGAAAGTGGCGCTTGTCACACTGATGAACGAGCGCCTCGCTGTTGGCGGCTCGCCCGGTCCCGACTGGGGCGAAATCATGGATTACGCCAAGACCGCCGGCACGATGGACGATCAGGCATTCCGCGAAAAGCTTGCTGACTGGTATGTCGCCGCACAAGGCTACAAGCTGACCAAGTTCCGTACGCAGACGGCCCTTTCGCGCGGCCAGACGCCGGGGCCGGAAAACTCGATCGGCAAGATCATCACCGCCAACCATCTGCAGGATATCTGCAACTCGGCCATCGAGATGCAGGACCATTACGGCATCATCACCGAAACCGACCGGATGCCGGCCGATGCCATCTTCCAGCAGAGCTTCATGTGGGCGCCGGGCCTGCGCATTGCCGGCGGCACCGACGAGATCCTGAAGAACATCATCGCCGAGCGCGTTCTGGGCCTGCCTCAGGATGTGCGCGTCGACAAGGATCTGGCCTTCGACGAAATGAAGTCCGGCTGATCCGCGCTTCAGGCTGAATAAAGGAACGCCGGCCGCGTCAGACGGGGCCGGCGTTTTCTTTTGGCGTGGGCAGTGTTCAGGGCTGGCGCGTAGACTCTGCAATGAAGGCGGCCGCTTCACGCGCGCAGGAGCGGCCCGCTTCGACCAGCGCCTCGGCGCGGGCGGCGTCTGTGCCGGCGCGCGCATTGGCAGAGGTGGCAATCGAGGTTTGCCGGAAGACGCTGCGTTCCTGCCCTTTGAGGGTCGTGCCTTCCAGGCGGCAACGGGCCGTTTCGCCTTTCAGGGTGAGATCGGAAATGCGCCAGGAGAATTCAAAATCGGTCAGCGCGCCTGCCTGAGCCGGAAGGGCCACATTGCCACCCTCCCCACTCAAGAGATCGAGCAGGGCTTCCTGCATCAGGCTGGTGGCACGATCCGTCCACTGAACGCTACGCACATAGCGCAGGGCGCCGGTCTCGTCTTCGGCGGCAATCGCCCGGCCCGACAGGAGGCGCGAGGCTTCCGGCTCCCGCACGGTGACAGAGGCAGAAAGCTGATAGGCGGGCTCGAGCGGGCTCAGCCGGTAAAGCGCATTGGCCGGTTCGCGCTGGGGGATGACGCTTGCGCAGGCGCCGAGCGACACGGCGGCTGCAGCCAGGATCAGGGGACGGAACATCAGCGATTCTCCTCATAGGGCACAGCTTCGCCGACCAGCAGCGACTGCGGATTGCTTTCCAGTTCTCTCAGGAAGCGGTCAAACCGGTTCAGCATGATCCGCAATTCCTTGCTGGCGAGGCCGGCATTCTGGAAGGTCTCCGTGGCCGGGCCTTCGATAATTGCGGTGGCGGCGGCAACCGCCTCAGAGCTGCGGTCCAGCGTGCTGCTGGCGGATTTTGCGACGGTGCGGATGTCGGCAACGATCACCTTCAGATCTGCGGCGGCCTCGGCAAGGCTTGCATCGGCGGAGTTGCCGAACTCTGCGAACTCGGTGGATGCCTGGTCAAAGGAGTCTGCCGCGCGCGAGACCTTGTCTAGGGTGACCGAGGCCTTGTCGATCAGGCCGTCATCGCCCGCGAGCTTGGCGGTGGCGATTTCAAGGTTCTTCAGGGTGGCGTTGACCGAAACGATATTCTCATCCGTCAGGATCTTGTTGACGTTGTCGAAGGTGAGGTTGGCGCGGCCGAGCGCCTGGGCGCCGCCAGCCACGATCTGGTCGACCAGAGTGCGTTCGGATTTGATCACCGGAACCGGCTCGCCAGGGCGGGCCTCAAGCGGGCGGCCCGTGCCTGCAGAAATCTGGATGAAGGTTGTACCGGTGATGCCGGCAAGCTGGATGGACGCGCTTGAATCTTCCCGGACCGGCGTATCACGGGAGACGCGCACGCGGGCGCGGACCTTTGAAGGGTCGCCCCGGTCTACCCGGACGGTGGCGACTTCGCCGACCTTGATGCCGATATAGCGGACGGCGGCCCCCTCCTCCAGCGAAACCGGCCCTTCGAACACGATGTCATAGGCTTTGTAGTCGCGGCTGAACTCGGACTGGCCGAGCCAGAGGACAAAGCCCGCGACCAGCGCGGCGGCGAGGATCACCAGACCGCCGATCAATGCATAGTTTGCCCGGGTTTCCATAACAAACGCTCCTAATAGCCTGCCGAGGCCGCACGTCCGCGCGGCCCGCCAAAGTATTGCTGTATCCAGGGATGATCGATGCGCCGCAGCTCGTCCATCGTGCCGACGGCGAGCACGCGCTTTTCGCCGATGACGGCAATCCGGTCACAGACGGCATGCAGCGTATCAAGATCATGGGTGACGAGAAAGACGGTGAGGCCAAGGGCCTGTTGCAGATCGCGGATCAGCTTGTCAAAGGCCGCCGCCGTGATCGGATCAAGGCCTGCAGTTGGTTCGTCCAGGAACAGGAGTTCCGGGTCAAGCGCCAGCGCGCGAGCGAGCGCCGCACGCTTGCGCATGCCGCCGGAAAGGTCAGACGGATACTTGTCGCCGGCGCTCGGCGCGAGGCCCGCCATCTGGATTTTCATGTCGGCAAGCTGGGCGCGCAGGGCCGGGTTGAGATCGGTATGCTCGCGCATCGGCACCATGACGTTTTCGCGCACGGTGAGGTTTGAGAACAGGGCGCCATCCTGGAACATGATGCCCCAGCGGCGCTCAAGCGCGGTGCGTTCTTCCCCGCTGAGCCGGCCCAGCTGTTCGCCGAAGACTTCGACGGTGCCGGACTCGGGCTGTTTCAGGCCGACAATGGCCCGGAGCGTGACCGATTTTCCGCCCCCGGACGGCCCAATGATACCAATGACTTCGCCGCGCGGAATATCGAGATCAAACCCATCGAGCACGACATTGCGGCCATAGGCGACTTTCATGCCGCGGATCTTGATGACGGGTTCGGCGCTCATATGCCCATCTCCATGTAGAAGATGGCAAACAGCGCATCGATCACGATGATGGCGAAGATGGCCTGAACCACGGACGTCGTGGTGGCCTTGCCGAGAGACTGGACAGAGCCGCCCACCTGAAGGCCCTGCCGGCAGGCGATGAGCGCCACCACCAGACCGAAGACCGGGGATTTCGACATGCCGACCCAGAACTGATCGAGCGTTACGGCGGCGCGCATCTGTTCGAGAAACACTGCCGGAGGAATATCCAGCGTGCCCCAGCAGACGGCCATGCCGCCCGCGATGCCGGAGATGGTCGCCACAAAGGTCAGCACCGGCGTCATCACCAGCATGGCGAGGACGCGCGGAGCGACGATGACATCCATGGCCTTAAGGCCGAGGGTTTGCATCGCGTCGATTTCCTGACGCATCTTCATCGAGCCGATCTGGGCGGTGAAAGAAGAGTTCGTGCGGCCGGCCAGGACGATACCGGTCAGCACCACGCCGAATTCGCGCAGCACGGCAAAGCCGATCAGCTGGACCGTGAAGACTTCCAGCCCGAAATCACTCAGCAGCGTGGCGCCAATGAAGGCGATGACGAGGCCGACGAAGAAGGAGAGGAAAGCGATGATCGGCATCGCGTTGAGGCCGGCCTCTTCCATCACCGAGACAATGGACGTCCAGCGCAGCTTCCAGGGCTGGGTGGCGAGGCGGGCCAGCGTGACCAGTGTTTCACCGAGGAAAGCGAGGCTCGCCTGCGTTTCCTTGACGAAATCAACGCTGCCCTTGCCTGTCCGCTCGAGCATCGCAACGACGCCGGTGTCGCGCTTTTCGGGCGGCGGAGCGGGCTCTGCATGGGCGTGGACCTGTTCCAGCAGGCTCTGGGCCGAGCTGTGCTGTCCCCGGAGGCGGGGCGGCGAGGACGCGCCTGTCTGGCGCAGGGTGCGGTCGATGAGATAGGCGCCGGAGGTGTCGAACCGGCCAAGGTCTGACACATCGAGACTGTCGGGCGCCGGGCCGGATACCGCGCGCAGCTGGGCATCGAGCTGGTTAATGGTCGCCACCGTCCAGTCTCCGCTGAGGCGGAGGACGCGGCCTTCATCGCTCTCTTCAAGCGTGAAGCTGGGGGCGGTAAGGTTCAGCATGGGTCTGGTCCTGACTGACCTCAATAACAAAGCATGCTTAAGGACGAAGTGTGCCAAACCAAGACAATTCGTCTGTGAGGATTAACCCATGGGTCATTTCCGGCTTGAAACTGCTCATATTTCCACGCCGCTGAACGCCGCCTTCGCCATATCCCGCGGGGCCAAGACGCGCGCGGAAACCATACGCCTGCACCTCTCGGAGGGCGCCCATACCGGGCGCGGGGAAAGTGTTCCCTATGGCCGCTATGGGGAAAGCGTGGAGTCCGTCCTCTCCGAAATCGAGGCAGCGCGGGCCGCGATCGAAGCTGGGATCAGCCGCGAGGCGCTGCAGACGCTGATGAAGCCGGGGGCGGCGCGCTGCGCGGTGGACTGCGCGCTGTGGGATCTGGAAGCGAAAAAGACGGGCAAGCCGGTATGGCAGCTTGCCGGGCTGCCGGAGCCAAAGCCGGTTGAAACTGCCGTGACAGTTACGCTGGATGCGCCGGAGGCGATGGCCGAGGCCGCAGCGAAAGCGCCGGGAAAGCTGCTCAAGCTGAAACTCGGCGGGGCGGAGGACATTGCGCGGCTGAAAGCCGTGCATGCGGCGCGGCCCGATGCGCGCCTCATTGCCGATGCCAATGAAGGGCTTTCGGCTACTGACCTGCCCGCGCTGATGAAAGCGGCGGCGGGGCTCGGTGTGGTGCTGATCGAGCAGCCCCTCCCCGCCGGGCAGGACGAGGCCTTGCTGCAGCGGCCAGGCCCGGTGGCGCTGTGCGCGGACGAGAGCGCCCATACCCGCGCCGACATCCAGACGCTTGCCCGCTATTATGATGCGGTGAACGTCAAGCTCGACAAGGCCGGCGGGCTGACCGAAGCGCTTGCCATGGTGCGCGCGGCGCGGGGCGCGGGGATGGGCGTGATGGTGGGGTGCATGGTGGCCGGGTCGCTGTCGATGGCGCCTGCCGTGCTTCTGGCGCAGCTGGCTGATGCGGCCGATCTGGATGGGCCGCTCTGGCTTTCGGGCGATATTGAAGGCGGGCTGACGTATACTGACGGGGTTGTGATGCCGCCGGGCGCCGGGCTGTGGGGGTGAGTGTGTCTTACTGTGCAAAGTACCCCTTGGGGCACCTCGCCCTCCATGCCCGCTCTGATTAGGATAGCACTATGAAACAGCTTCTGATCATCTGGCATTCGCGCACGAGCGCCGCCGAGGCGATGGCGAAGGCGGCGTTTGAGGGCGCGCAAGGCGATGAGGCGTGCGCAGCGCGGCTCGTGCGGGCGCGGGAGGCGCAGGCCGAAGATGTGCTCGCCGCCGATGGCTATCTCTTCGCCGCGCCGGAAAACCTGGCGAGCCTTTCCGGCGAGATGAAGGAGTTCTTTGACCGCTGCTATTATCCCGTACTCGGACGGATCGAGGGGCGCCCCTACGCCCTGATGATCGCGGCGGGCAGCGACGGGGACGGCGCCGCCCGCCAGGCCGCGCGCATCTGCAAGGGCTGGCGCCTGCGTGACGTGCAACCGCCGCTGATTGTGAACACCCGCGCTCAGACGGCGGAGGAAATCCTCGCGCCAAAGGTGCTGGGCAAGGACGCGCTGGCGCGCTGCCGGGAGTTAGGTGCGGGGATGGCAGCGGGCATTGGAAGCGGGATTTGGTGATACCCCCTTTCAGGGGGATGTAATTTTGCGGGGCAGCGATACTGCCGTAAGTGTGGATTGGCGCGCCGGGCGGCCGGAATTGGATTTGGAGGCATTCGGCATGGCGGGCACAGGATCAGGCTTTCGCAAGGCAGTGGCTGGGCTTCTGACCGCCCTCAGCCTCGGCGCTATGGCCGCTGGCGCCGCCAGCGCGCAGCCGAAAACCTTTGAGCCGAGCCCTGAGTGCATGATCGCGGCTGACTATGTGGCCCCGCGCTTTGCCCATTACGCACCCAGTATGCTGTGGCGCGAGGGGGCGTTCTCCCTCGAGGGGGCGATCCTCTCCTGGTATCTGGGCGGGCCGAAGGCGATCTTTGAAACTGATGATTTCAATCTGTTGCTCTGGGACGACTGTTTCCATCCGAAAACCAGCGTCACCTGCCCCGGCATTCGCAAGGACAAGAAAATCTACAAGGCCTTCAATCGCCCCTATGGCAAGATGACCAAGGGCGACAAGAAAGCCATCGAGGAATACTTCTCCCAGCCTGTGCCGGACGCCGCCATCCGCTTTGCCGCCGAGGGCATCGGCCGATGCTTTGGCGACCATCCGGCGCAGGGCACGATGGAGGAGCTGGGCCTGCGCCGCGGGCCGTTTGAGGGCCCTCTCTGCGGCGCGGCCATCAACAATGCCCCCTCCCTGCCGGGGCGGCCCATCTTCTCCGGCTGGGACTCCGCCCAGGACGAGCACAACTCCAACCGCGAATATGGCCCGGGCGGGCGCTGCACCTTCATTCCCGAATACGCCATCGCCGCCGCCGAAGCGGCCGATGCGAAGATGGCCGCCGATCGCGCCGCCCGCGACAACCGCACGGTGGAAGAGCGCATCGCTGGCCTCAATGGCTGCCAGATTGCCTATGGCCTCGTCACCATGGGCCTCAGCGGCCAGCGCGGCGGCACCTCCCGCGTGCCCGATGAAGGCATCAGCTGGGCGATGAAATACGAGCAGAGCGTGATCGACAATGACGTTTGCCCCATCATGCCAAAGCCCCTGTCAGACTGGGTGCAGGCCCAGCCGCTGGAGAAGTTCGAGGCGGCTGAAGACCCCTATGAAGGCTTTGTGCGCCGCAAGCCGAGCTCCAAGAATTATGCCGACTGGGCCTATTATATCGGCCGCGTGGCCGCCCATTATGAAACGCCGGAGGCGCCGCAGGTGGACCTTTCCGGTGATCTGTGCCCGGACTTTCACACATGGCTTGCCCAGAAGCATTATGCCGGCACGGGCGGCGGCGACGCGCTGACGCGCTTCCTGCAGAGCAATGCGGCGAACCTGGACCTCAGCCTGCGCCCGGCGGTCTGCGTGGCCGTACCCAAATGGATGTATGCGAACTATGTGAACGAGCGCGCCGTGCAGAACGCCCGCCGCGCCGCCTTCGACGCCAAGATGGCCCAGCGCGAAGCCTTCATGAACTCACTCGAAGAACTCGGCAAAGCCGGCTACAAATCCACCTACCGCCCGCCCTCAGGCGCGCCCCGCTGCTACCGCACGGGGGAGAAGGTGGAGACGTGTTTTTTTAATTGAGGGGGGCGAGGTAAGCGCGACTGTTTTTTCTACCATAATTAGATTTGAACCCGTTAGAAAGTTCGTGCAATCGAACATGACTGCGTATATATATGCAGAATGCAAAAGCGCATTACGTCGATGAAATCTCTGAACTCTACATTGGCAGCACGAGCCGCGAATGGTTCATTTCGAGCTACCGCTAAGCCCATAACTTCCAGCAAGAGTGTGAAATCAATTGCAGGAAGTGCGCTTACGGAAAGACCTACGCCGAAGAAGAAGTGACACTTTCTTAGGAGTGCTTTGCACAAGTGAGCATTGGTCTGAACTTAATTGGAACTCTAATGTTCCTAAGTCCTGGGTTCATTCCAATATTGATCGAGCATTTACGCTCGGGGTCTGTCATCCGCCGTCCAACACTATCTAGCGGCTCGATTCTTGTCTTAGGTATAGTGCCAGCATTCGCATGCATTGCCCACTTTGTTGGCATGATGCTTTATGCCCTCAATTCATTGGCTCCCATTTTAATAACATGGCCTTGGGATCCAAATCCCTATCCTGCATTACAAGGGGCGTTTACTTCTGCGCCACTCAGCGGAAATGACGGTGCAAAGATTTTACTAGGCCTGACTGTAGTGAACTTAACAACTCTTGGTACATACGCAGCCTGTCGAGAAGGTGTAATAAAACTTCGTCGACGTATCATGAAAAGAGCTTATGGCTGGGAGGCAGTGTGGCCCGGCGAAGCGATGATAGACGCACTATACCGAATACAAGAAACTGACCCAAATCGGGCGCTCTTGGCTACCGTCGAAACCAGCAATCCCGATGCAGAAATACGAAGTGGTTGGGTGGGGCCGGTGGAACATGTAAGACTAGACAATTCTGAAGCGATTGTATCCGTCGCGCTTCAGGTACCTTCTAAATTCTCAGAAACTGAATCTTCTGAGTGGCTGTTTGGTGCCAACTCAAACTACTTAGAGCGCGTTCCCGATCCCCCATATATGGTCGTCGTGATTCCTGCATCAGAAATACGAAGCATTCGTTTTAGTTTGTCAAAAGGGGTCGAAACAGAGTCTGAAAACCCAAACGCTGATGTGCTAACTCAGAGTACTGATTCCGCGTCCTAACGACGACGGGATAGCAGGCTGCATTTCAACCCACCTCACACGAACTACCCCACCAACACCCGCGGCAATTTAAACGTCACCGTTTCATCCGCCGTCTTCACCGTCTCCACGGTCACATCAAACCGCGCCCGGCAGGCCTCGATCACGCCCTGCACCAGGTCTTCCGGGGCGGAGGCACCGGCGGTGAGGCCCAATGTTTCCACACCGTCGAACCAGGACCAGTCGATATTCTCGGCGGAGGCGATGAGCTCTGCGCGGGCGGCGCCGGCGCGGAGGGCGACTTCGACGAGGCGGACGGAGTTTGAACTCGTCCGGGCACCGATCACCAGAACGAGGCCAGCGCCCGGCGCGAGGACTTTGACAGCCTCCTGACGATTGGTGGTGGCGTAGCAGATGTCTTCCTTGTGGGGCACGGCGATGCCCGGGAAGCGGGCCTGCAGGGCGCCGACGATTTCGGCGGTGTCGTCCACGCTCAGCGTCGTCTGGGTGAGGAAAGCGAGGTTGGCGGGGTCCTTGGGCTGGTAGGCGCGTGCGTCTTCCACCGTCTCGATCAGGGTGACGGCGCCTTGCGGAAGCTGGCCCATGGTGCCGATGACTTCGGGGTGGCCGGCATGGCCGATGAGGAGGATCTCGCGGGCCTGGTCATGATGGCGGGCGGCCTCGACATGCACCTTGGAGACCAGCGGGCATGTTGCGTCCACATAGATCATGTTGCGCTGGCGCGCCTCGGCGGGGACGGATTTGGGCACGCCATGGGCCGAGAAGATGACAGGCCGGTCATCCGGGCATTCTTCCAGCTCCTCCACGAAGATGGCGCCGAGGGCCTCCAGCCGCTCCACCACATGCCGGTTATGCACGATCTCATGGCGCACATAGACCGGGGCGCCCCACTTTTTCAGGGCTTCCTCGACGATCTGGATGGCGCGGTCGACGCCCGCACAAAAGCCGCGCGGGGCGGCCAGGCGCAGGGTGAGGGGCGGTTTGGTCGTCATCTGGGCACGTCTCCTGCGCCGAATGCGTTGCGTGGGCGCTTCAAGGCCTTTAACACGGGGCGGGTTATCACATGGACAGGCCTTTGCATAAGGCCAAGATGGACACGCCGACGCATGCGCAGAACTGCCCTGATCCTCGCCGCTACGTTCCTGGCCGCCACGGCGGTGACCGGCTGCCGCAGCAGCCGCCTGGCCCAGAGCCTGGACACGACGCCGAATGCGGGCCCCTGCCCGGTCGTCGGCTCGATCTATGATGCGGCCCGGTATGTGAAGTTTGCCGATGGATCGGGCGAGCTTTACTCCGATATCGCCTATACCGGCGAGATCACCGATGTGCGCATCTTCTGCCGCTATACCGACGACATTCCGCTGGCCGCCGAGATCGAGATCGACTTTGCCTATGGCAAGGGGCCGAAGGCGGATGCCGACAGCCATGTCTACCCGTATTTCGTGGCCGTGACGCGCCGCAATGGCAAGGTTCTGGCCAAGGAGACCTTTGCCAGCCAGGGCGAGTTCCGCGGCCAGCAGGTGACCGGCAAGACCGAGCTGGTGAACCGTATCTCCATCCCGCGCGCCGATGGCTCGATCTCGGGGGTGAACTTCGAGGTTGTGGTCGGCTTTGACCTCTCGCCGGAGCAGCTGGAATTCAACCGCGCCGGCAAGCGATTCCGCCTCGATGCGGGCGCGAACCTGGCGGAGTAAGCCATGGCCAGCCTCGCAAAGGAATTATCGGCAGCCGCTGGCGCCGCCTTCGATGCCATGGGCCTTGAGGCGCGGTTCGGCGAAGTGCGCCGCAGCGACAAGCCGGAACTGGCAGACTTCCAGTGCAACGGCGCGATGGCCGCGGCGAAGGCGGCTGGCAAAAACCCGCGCGAGATTGCCGGGGAGATTGCTGCCAAGCTGAAAGAACATCCCAGCGTGCTGTCTGCGGAAGTGGCCGGGCCAGGGTTCATCAATCTGCGGGTTTCCGATGCGGCGCTGTCTGCGCGGGCGGAAGACGTGCGCGGCGACGCAATGGCGGGGGCGGAGAAGGCCGCCGATGCCCAGGTGACCGTGATCGACTTTGGCGGGGCCAATGTGGCCAAGCCCATGCATGTGGGGCACCTCCGCTCTGCCGTAATCGGCGATACGTTGCAGCGGATCTGCCGGTTTGCGGGCGATGAGGTGACGTCTGACGTGCACCTTGGCGACTGGGGCCTGCAGATGGGGCATCTCGTCACCGAGCTGCAGGACGAGCAGCCGGATCTGATTTATTTCGACTCGAACTATACCGGCCCCTACCCGGCCGAGCCGCCCGTCACCATCGACGATCTGGGCCGGCTCTACCCGCAGGCGTCGGGCAAGGCGAAATCCGACGAAGCGCGCAATGAGCGCAGCCAGAAGGCCGTGGCCGAGATGCAGGCCGGCCGGCCGGGCTACCGCGCGCTGCTGCGCCATTTCATTGATGTGTCGGTTGAGGCGCTGAAGAAGGATTATGGCTTCCTTAATGTCTCCTTCGACCTCTGGAAGGGCGAGAGCGATGTGGATGGCCTCATCCCCGGCCTGGTGGAGCGCTTCAAGGAAGCGGGCCTTGCCGAGCTGAGCGATGGGGCGTGGATCGTGCCGGTGGCGCGGGAGAGCGACAAGAAAGAGATGCCCCCCGTAATGCTGGTCAACAGCCGGGGCGGCACGGGCTATCACACGACCGACCTCGCCACGATCCTTGACCGGATGGACACGTTGAAGCCCACGCCCGAGCGGATGCTCTATGTGGTGGACCAGCGCCAGGCGCTGCACTTCGAGCAGGTGTTCCGTGCCGCCGGGATGCTGGGGCTGATCGCCGAAAACCGCCTCGAACATATCGGCTTCGGCACGGTGAACGGCACAGACGGCAAACCCTTCAAGACGCGCGAAGGCGGCGTGCTGCGGCTCGCTGACCTGCAGGCGATGGCGATGGAAGAGGCGGAGAAGAAACTTTCCGCCGCGAACTTGCCCGCCGATATGGGCGCGGAAGAACGCTTCGACGTGGCGAAGAAAGTGGCCGTCGCCGCCCTGCGCTTCTCGGACCTGATGAACACGCGGACCACGAACTATGTGTTCGACCTCGACCGCTTCACGAGCTTTGAAGGCAAGACCGGGCCTTACCTGATGTATGCCGCCGTGCGGGTGAAATCGGTGCTGCGCAAGGCCGCCGAGAACGGCCACGCGCCGGGCAAGGTAGTGGTTTCCGAAGACGCCGAGCGGGCGCTCGTGCTCCAGCTCGACGGCTTCGGCGCCGCCCTCCTCGGCGCCCGCGAAAAGCGCATGCCCCACATCCTCTGCGAACATCTTTATGGCCTGGCGCAGGCCTTCAGCAGCTTCTATGCGGCGCTGCCGATTGCGGCCGAAGCGGACGCCGGGAAACGCGCGAGCCGGCTGGCACTGGCGGACGCTGTGCGCCACCAGCTGGAGACGGGGCTGGGGCTGCTTGGGATTGATGTGCCGGAGCGGATGTAGCAAAAGATGTCGGATTTCGGCCTCTGGCCTCTATCCGACCTACGGGTTGCGGAACGCCTTTAGCTGCCTGAACAAGCCGAGAGCCACCCCACCCCAGCCCTCCCCATAGTCATGGGGAGGGGGAAGGTTTCGCCATCTGGAGAACATTGCTCCCCCCACAACGCAACAGGCCCCCTCCCCACGAAGGTGGGGAGGGTTGGGGTGGGGCGCGGTGAGGAAAGAGCCAGCCGCCCGGGCGCGCCCACTGCCCCCCGCCGCTTGCCCCGGCTCCTGACCTTCCCCACCTGAAAAGGGTTTAGCCCTGCTCAGCCTAGAGGACACTGCTCATGGCCAACATGCCCGTTCCGGTTCCGGCCCAGCCGCCGGTGGAAAAACCTGCCCAGCAATGGGAACTCGCCGCGCAGTGGGCGCAGGGGTGGCGGGTGGTGAAGATGGCGGCCTCGGTGGTTGTCGGGATCGCTTTCCTAATCGTGATTGGGCAAGGATACCTCTTCTACCGGCTGTTCGATGATCTCCATCCGGTGGCGGGGCTTGTTTACATTGTGGTGCTGACGGCGGCGCTAGCCTGGCTGGTGGCGCGGCCCGTGGCGGCGTTTCTTTCCATGCCGGTCGCCGCCCGGCCGCCGGACATCCTGATTGATCCCAAGGCGCCGGATCCGAAAGCGATTGCGGCGCGCCTCACCTATGACATCCGTTATCTGAAGATGCTTGCTGCCAATCCCGAAGTGTCGGCGGAGGCCGCACAGATTGAGGAAAGTATCGCCAAAGGGCGCGCGCTGGCGGCCCGGGCGGGGCGCGCCACGCCGGAAGAAGCCTTTGCCCTCTCCATCGACCTTCAGACATTTGAGCGGGAGCGTATCGAGGCCCTGCTCGCCCCGCTGGACCGGAAAGTGAAACAGATCATCCATGCCGAAGCTGTGGGCGTCGGCGTGGCCACTGCGATTTCCATGAATGGCACCGTCGACGCATTCATCGTGCTGTGGCGCAATGCCAATCTGGTGGCGCGCGTTTCGCGCATCTATTTCGGACGGCCCCACCTGATGGGCAGCCTGCGCATCCTGCGGGATGTCGCTGCCATCGTGGTGGCCGCCCGCGCGCTGGAGGACGTGACCGACATTACCGGCGAAGTGGTCGGCAGCCTGCTGGGGCGCATGGGCGGGCTGATCGCCGGGCCGGTGATGGATGGGGGCATCAATGCGATGATGACGCTGAAGCTTGGCTATCTCGCCAAGCGCCGCTGCCGCAGCTTCAAGGGCTGGACGGCGGTGCAGGCGGCGGCGATTTCCGAAGGCGCGCTGCAGGAGGTGAAGGCCGAATCGGGATCGGTGATTGCCGACCTGATGAAACGCGTGGGCGGGCTGACCACCCATGCCAGCCGCGCCACCGAGCGCGTGATGGCCGGCTCCCGCAGCACCTGGGAGCTGATCCGCAGCTGGTTTGGCGGCGGCAGGACGGCCGGCGGCGCATAAACTGGACGCTGCGTCAGCGGCGCGGCTGGACACGGGCGCCCTGCCCCGTTCTAGATGGGCGCGGGTGGATGATGGCTGACTGGGTGAGCAGATGTGGCTGCGCAGGATACTCGTCTATGTTTCGCTGCTGGTGATGCTGGCGGCGCTCTATGCGGGCGCGGCGATCTTCGTGACGCTGACCGATGACGGCATCCCCGAGACGCGCGAAGCAGCGCCCACTGCCCTGCCCGCCGCGCAAGCGCCGCTGAAGCTGATGATCTGGAACATCGGCTATTCAGGCCTCGGCGAGGAATCCGATTTCCAGATGGATGGGGGCGAGATGCTGCGACCGCCGGGCCGCAAGGCGGTGGAGAAAAACCTCGCCGGCATCCAGGGTGTGCTGCGGGAAGAGACGCCGGACATTCTCCTGATGCAGGAACTCGCCGCGCCGGGCTTTCTCACCCACTCTGTTGATGTGCTCTCCGGCGTGAAGGCGGCCCTGCCCGGCTATGGCATGGTGTTTTCCTCAGATATCCGTACACGGCTTTTCCCCGGCCCGCTTTCGATGCGCCACGGGCTGGGCACATTCCTGAAGGTGGCGGCGGCGGAGACCGAGCTTGTGCGCCTTTCCGAAGAGCCTGAGCCGATCATGGGCTTCATCCAGCGGCGCTATCATCTGCAGGTGACGGAGCTGGAAGTGAGCGGCCAGCCCTGGGTGATGATCAATGTGCATCTTTCCGCCTTTGATGAAGGCGCCAATACGCGGATGCGCCAGCTGCGCGAGGTGCTGGACCTGGCGCAGTCTTACTATCAGCAGGGCGCAGCCGTCGTGATCGGCGGGGACTGGAACATGCGCCTTGCGCAGACGGATTTTGCCTATCAGAGCGCCGAGGAAGCCCTCTTCTGGGTGCATGATTTTCCGCAGGAGACGCTGCGGCCGGGCTGGCAGATCGTGATTGATCCGGCCGTGCCCACAACGCGCACCAATGAGCAGCCCTACACGCCGGGCGTCAATTACACGACAATCATCGACGGCTTTGTTGCCTCCCCCAATGTGGCGGTGGAGGAGGTGCGCGGCATCGACCTCGGCTTCCGGTTTACCGATCACCAGCCGGTGGTGGCCTTGCTGCGCCGGACGCAGGAGCCTGCGCCGGCGGCGGCTGACGGTCAAGAGTGACGGCCTGAGCAGATCTCAATTGCTCTGCTGACCGGCATTCGCTGACACTGTTTTCGCAAGAAACGGGTCGCGGCGGAACGCGGGCGCTGGCAAGCCGTTGCCTTGTTTTACGCCATAGAAGGAACCGCGCCATGGCCACGCAGACTGAAAAGCTCACCCAGTTTCGCCAGTTGCATGAGGGGCATGCGCCGCTGGTGCTGGTGAATATCTGGGATGCCGGCTCTGCCCGCGCGGTGGCAGCGGCTGGCGCGGCAGCACTTGCGACGGGGAGCGCATCGGTGGGCGGCGCGCTGGGCTTTGGCGATGGAGAGACCGTGCCGCTGGACGCTGTGCTGGAGAACGCCGCGCGGATTACCGGCGCGGTGGACCTGCCGGTCTCGCTGGACTTTGAAGCAGGGTATGCGGCGGGCGAAGCAGAACTGGCCGAGAATATTGGCCGCGTGATCACTGCCGGCGCAGTGGGCATCAATCTGGAGGATGGCTATCCGGCCGGTGATGGCGAGGGCGTGCGCCCGGTGGGGGAAGCGGCCGCCCGTATCCGGGCTGCGCGCCAGGCGGCAGAGGCAAAGCTGCCCGGTTTCTGGATCAATGCCCGCACCGACCTCTGCCTCAATGCCAAGCCGGAGGCGCATGACGCGCTGATCGAAAGCGTGATCGCGCGCGGGAAAGCCTATGCCGAGGCCGGCGCCAGCAGCTTCTTCGTGCCGGGCCTGCGGGATTTGTCGCTGATCCGGCAGGTCTGCGCAGGGTCTCCTCTGCCCGTGAATGTGATGGCCGGGCCGGAGGCCGTGCCCTTCCAGGCGCTGGCAGACGCGGGCGTGCGCCGCATCAGCTATGGCCCATTTCCGTGGCGGGCAGCGATGGCAACGCTCACTTCCTTTGCAAAACGCGCGGGCGAGGCTCGCTGACACGCCCGGCCCTTGCCGCGCCCGAGAATCCGGGCTAGCTGACCCTCATATCATCCTCTTCCGGGAGAGAGCGGCATTCGGTAGCCGCCGCCGAAGGCGCAACCGCCCCGGAAACGCTCAGGCAAAAGGGCCGGAAGAGGGTCAACACGCTGGAAAGAGGCTGCAATACGCCTCGCCGAAGGAGCAAGCTGGTCACTGACCGGCGGAATCTCTCAGGCGCCCGGACAGCGGGGGCGACGGATCCAAGCAGCGCTGCAGCGCTGTGTCCGTCTCTCTATGGAAGGGCGCCATGGCCGAGGCCTCAACAGACACCCTGAAGCGCACGCCGCTTTATGCTTCCCACGTCAAGATGGGCGGCAAGCTTGTTCCGTTTGCCGGTTATGAAATGCCCGTCCAGTTTGAAGGCGTGATGGCCGAGCATCTGTGGACGCGCGAGAATGCGGGCCTCTTTGACGTGTCTCATATGGGCCCCTGTTTCCTGACGCTGGAAGCGGGCATTGGCGGGGGCGACGCCGCCCATGCCGAGATTGCCGCGCTGATCGAAACGCTGGTGCCGTCTGACATTGCCAGCCTCAAGCCCGGCCAGGCGCGCCTCACCGTTCTGCTGAACGAGGACGGCGGCATCCTCGACGACCTGATCATTACCCGCCCCATCGGCGACGAGGCCCAGGGCACGCTCTACATCGTGGTCAACGGCGCGATGAAGGAACAGGATTGGGGCATCTTCGAGAAGGCGCTAGCCGGCAAGGCCGTGCTGACGCGCGCCGATGACCGTATTCTTTTTGCGCTGCAGGGCCCGAAGGCGGTGGATGTGATGGCCGATTTCTTCCCCGGCTGCGAAGCGCTGAAATTCATGCAGCACATGCCGTTTGAAATGAACGGCCAGCGCTGCATCGTCTCGCGCTGCGGCTATACTGGCGAAGATGGCTTTGAGGTGCTGATCCCGGCAGAGGCCGGCCTGCCGCTGATCGAAGAGATGTATACGGACGAGCGTGTGAAACCCATTGGCCTGGGCGCGCGCGACTCGCTGCGCCTTGAATCCGGGCTTTGCCTCTATGGGCATGACCTTGCCCCCGACATCTCCCCGATCGAGGCAGACCTTGGCTGGGTGATCCAGAAGCGCCGCCGCGAGGCAGGCGACTTCCCCGGCGCGGCGCGCATTCTGAAAGAGATCAAGGAAGGCCCCGCGCGCAAACGCGTTGGCATCCGCCCGCTGGAGCGCGCGCCGGCGCGGGAAGGCACGGAAATCCAGGTGGGCGGCGAAACCGTTGGCACGATCACCTCCGGCGGATTTGGCCCCAGTGTCGATGGCCCCGTCGCCATGGGCTATATTGCCGCCGCGCATGCCGCGCCGGGCACAAAGATTGACCTTATCGTTCGCGGAAAGGCACGCCCCGCCGAAGTGGCCGCCCTTCCGTTCGTTCCGCAAAACTACAAACGCTGATGCTGGAGGGCTACGCCATGACCACCTATTACACCAAAGATCACGAATGGATCCGCGTCGAAGGCGACACCGGCACTGTGGGCATCACGGCCTATGCCGCCGGCCAGCTGGGCGATGTTGTCTATGTCGAGCTTCCCGAGAGCGGCGCCAAGATCGCCAAGGGCGACGGCTTTGCCGTGGTCGAGAGCGTAAAGGCAGCTTCGGATGTCTACGCGCCGATCTCCGGGTCTGTGGTTGAAGCCAATACCGGCCTTTCCGATGCGCCGGAAAAAGTGAACGAAGCCGCCGAAGGCGACGCCTGGTTCGTCCGCATCAAGATTGCCGACACTGGCGAGCTTGACGGGCTGATGGACGAGGCCGCCTACACGGCCTATTGCGAAGGTCTCTGATACATGCGCTACCTGCCGCTCACCCCTGAAGACCGCGCCAGCATGCTGGCGACCATCGGCGCAAAATCCGTCGATGAGTTTTATACGGATGTTCCCGACGCTGCCCGCCTGAAGGGCAAGATGGGCGGCCTGCCCGACCATCAGGGCGAACTCGCCGTCGAGCGGCATCTGACCAAGCTCGCCGCGAAGAACCGCTCGGCCTCCTCCGGCCCGTTCTTCGTGGGCGCGGGCGCCTACAAGCATCATGTGCCCGCTTCGGTGGACATGATCATTCAGCGGTCGGAATTCCTGACGACCTATACGCCCTACCAGCCGGAAATCGCGCAGGGCACGTTGCAGACCCTGTTCGAGTTTCAGACCCAGGTCGCTGCGCTGACGGCCATGGATGTGGCCAACGCCTCGATGTATGACGGCTCCACCGCCTGCGCCGAAGCCGCCGTGATGGCCGCGCGCGTGACCCGCCGCAAGAAGGTGATCCTTTCCGGCGGCCTGCACCCGCATTATGCCGCCGCCACACGCCTGCTCTGTGAAGCGCAGGGGCTGACCGTGGTGCAACTGCCCGTCGCCATTGACGGCGAAGGCGATCTTTCAAAGGCCGTGGACGGAGAAACTGCCTGCGTCATCGGGCAGAGCCCGAACGTGTTCGGCACGGTGACTGACCTTTCCGGCGTGGCCAGCGCCGCACACGAGAAAGGCGCCCTCCTCGTCTCGGTCTTCACCGAAGCCGTCAGCCTCGGCATGGTGACCCCGCCCGGCGAAATGGGCGCGGACATCGCAGCCGGTGAAGGCCAGTCGATCGGCAACGGCCTGAATTTCGGCGGGCCATATGTGGGCCTCTTCGCCTGCCGCGAAAAGCTGGTGCGCCAGATGCCGGGCCGGCTCTGCGGCGAAACGGTGGACGCGGACGGAAATCGCGGTTTCGTGCTGACGCTTTCCACGCGCGAGCAGCATATCCGGCGCGACAAGGCGACCTCGAACATCTGCACCAACTCCGGCCTCTGCGCGCTTGCCTTCACGTCTCACATGACGCTGCTGGGCGGCAAGGGCCTGAAGCAATTGGCAGAGCTCAACCATGAAGCCGCAATCGAGCTCGCCGATGCGCTCGGCGCGGTGAAAGGCGTGGAAGTGCTGACCCCGCGCTTCTTCAACGAGTTTGCCATCCGCACACCGATGGACGCCGAAGCTGTGCTCGCCATGCTGGACGAAGCCGGCATCGTCGGCGGCGTGCGCGCCTCCCGCCTTTTCCCGGGCGACCATCTCGGCGACGTGATCCTCGTAGCCGCCACCGAATGCACGACTGCGGACGATATTGCCGCCTATGCCGATGCTCTGAGGGAGATCATCTGATGTCCATGAACTCCACTGGCCGCCCCACGGCGCCCGTTTCCGTCTCCACTGCCGCCATTGAGACCGTGTCCGGTTCGCGCGGGCTTCTTCAGCATGAAGATCTTCTGTTTGAGATCGGCACGCCCGAAACCACCGGCGTTGACCTGCCCAAGCCCAAGGGCCTGAAAAACCGCCTTGGCGGGGTTGCGCGCAAGGTGGATACCGGACTAGCGGGTCTCTCTGAGCCGCAGGCCGTGCGCCATTACATGCGCCTTTCCCAGAAGAACTATGCCATCGATCTTGGCCTCTTCCCGCTGGGCAGCTGCACGATGAAGCACAATCCGCGCCTCAACGAGAAGATGGCGCGCCTGCCCGGCTTTGCGGATATCCACCCGCTGCAGCCGCAGGCGACCGTTCAGGGCGCGCTGCAGCTGATCGATGAACTCGCCACCTGGCTGAAGACGCTGACCAACATGCCATCAGTTGCCATGAGCCCGAAAGCCGGCGCGCATGGCGAGCTGTGCGGTATGCTGGCCATCCGCCAGGCCCTGATCGCCCGCGGCGAAAGCGAGACCCGCAAGCGGGTTCTCGTGCCGGAATCCGCCCACGGAACAAATCCGGCCACAGCCGTCCAGTGCGGGTTCATCGTCGACGAGATCAAGGCCAACAAGCGTGGCCGCGTGGACATGGCGGACCTCAAGGCAAAGCTGGAAAAGTCTGATGACGTGGCCGGCATCATGCTGACCAACCCGAACACTTGCGGCCTGTTTGAAACCGACATTCGTGAGATTGCTGACCTGATCCACAAGGCAGGCGGCTATTTCTACTGCGATGGGGCAAACTTCAACGCCATCGTTGGCCGGGTGCGCCCCGGCGACCTGGGCGTCGATGCGATGCACATCAACCTGCACAAAACCTTCTCCACCCCGCATGGCGGCGGCGGGCCGGGCTCTGGCCCGACCGTCTTCTCCGAAGCGCTGGCCCCCTACGCCCCGGTGCCCTTCGTGACGAAGGATGAGGACGGCATCTACCGCCTTGTGGAGCATGTAGACGGCGAAGCCAGCGAGAGCTTTGGCCGGATGGTCGCCTTTCATGGCCAGATGGGCATGTTTGTGCGCGCGCTGGCCTATATGCTGAGCCATGGCGCCGATGGGTTGAAACAGGCCGCTGAAGATGCGGTGCTCAACGCCAACTACATTCAGGCGCGGCTGAAGCATGTGATGAGCCCGGCCTTTGATGGCTATTGCATGCATGAGGCGCTCTTCTCTGACGCCTTCACGGCAGACGGGATCGAGACCATCGACATCGCCAAGGCGCTGATTGATGAGGGGTATCATCCGATGACGATGTATTTCCCGCTGGTGGTGCATGGCGCCATGCTGATCGAGCCGACGGAGACAGAGTCCAAGGCAGAGCTCGACCGGTTCTGCGACGCGCTGGAATCCATCGCCCGCCGCGCGGCGCAAGGCGACGACACGCTGAAAGGCGCGCCTTACCTGGCCCCGGCCAAGCGCCTCGACGAGACGCGCGCGGCGCGCAAGCCGGTGCTGAAATGGGCCGCGCCGGACGCCAGCAAGGTGGCGGCGGAATAGGCCGCGCCTGGGTCAGGGCCGTCAATCTTCACGGGCACGGCGGCTGTAGGGAAACAGCCGCCGTCTCACCATCCGGAAGATGGAAAGCGCCGGCCGCTCCACCAGCATGTAGCCGAACCAGCCGGCGAGCAGCGCGCCGATGAAAGCGCCGGCGATGTAAAACAGATCATCGAGCACGCCCGGCGCGCCCAAAACGAAGGGCGCTGCCCAGTCGCCCGCGCCTGCCAGCCAGCGCTGCAGGAAGATCAAGCCGCCAATGGCGAAGATGTGGCCGAGATAGATCGAATAGGACCAGTCACCGATATGCCGGCCAGCGGCAAACAGCATCTCAAGGGGTGCGCGCAAGGCATGGAGAACGCCCGGTACGAATTGCCCGCCGAGCCAGCCGAGACCGAGGACGAGGCCCGCCGCGCCGAGCCCCGCCGCCACCGCGATAAGTGTCGCCCCCTGACGAAGGGCCGCCTCGCTTTGCGGAGAGACGCCCTGCATCTGGAAGACGGCCGCGCAGGCGATCACGGCGGCAGCCACAGGCACCAGCCAGACGAGCCGCCCATGCTGTTCCAGCGCCGCAAAGCCATAGATCAGCAGCGCGCCGGGAATACCGTAGGCCAGCACCCGGCCCCATTGATGGGTGTAGGGCGTAAAGTCTCCCTGCAGGCACAGGCTGGCAGTGAACCAAAGGGCGGCGACAAGCGTTAGGATACCTGAGCGGGCAACCAGCCCTGAGCTGAGCGTGAGGCCCACCATCGCGCCGAAGATGAATTCCATCGTCAGCGGGTGGATGGCGAGGGTCAGGAAGTTCACAGCCACCGGCTGTGACAGCCCCATCAGCGAGGCGGCCACCACAAGCCCGCCCCAGCCAAGCAATGCGAGCGGGAGAACGGCGCGCGGCACCAGAAGGAGACAGGCAAAGACGGCGTAGAAATACATCTCATGCATCAGCGTCCAGCCAAGGCTGAGCACGGGCAGATCCGGCTGGGGGATCAGAAGGAAGGACTTCACGAGGAAGCCGACCCCCTCTCCATTCTGTACGGCGGCGCGCCAGGCCGGGTCGTCCGCTTCCGGAACATGAAGGAAAATATAGTGAGCTGCTGCCAGGGCGGCAGCCGCCCACCAGAGGGGATAGATCCGCGTGACGCGCGCAAAGAGAAACTCGCCCACGCCCGGCAAGCCCGGCTCTGCCCGCCGCGTGACCCACACCATGATGAAACCGGAAATGACAAAGAAGAGGTCCACGCCCGCAAAGCCGCTGGCAAAAATGCCACCGAGCAGCGCATTGCCCGCTTTTTCAGGACCGATCGTGAGGAGCTGTAAACCAACGGCGTGGTAGAACACCACAAGCAGCGCCGCGATGCCGCGAAGAAGCTGGATCGAGTGAAGCTTCATGTCTGGCGGGGCCAACTTCCGGTTCGGGTCTCTGGATTTTCTTGAAAGTGTAGCAATGGGGTCACGCCCTTGCCAGAGTTTCGACACATCTCGCGCGTTACTCTGGTAAGTATCAACCTCAAACCCATATTGATCGCCATGTCGCACGAAAACACCACCCTGATGAACGAACCGGTCTATGCGCCGCCTAAACCCATTCACGTCCTGCGCAATGGTGTGAATGTTGTCGCCCGCCAGACGCTGGCGGTGACGGGGCTTGGCATGATCGTGCTGGCGATCCCGGTGGGCGTTGCGACACCTTTCATTCCCGTGGGCCTGCCCATGGCGATCGTCGGGGTCGTGCTGCTGGGCCGCAATGCGGTCTGGGGCCGCCGCTGGATGGAAAGCGTGATGGCGCGCCATCCGAAGGTCGAGCGCCTGGCGCCGAACTGGCTGATGCGCAGCGTGTTTGGCCGCGAAAAGCGGATCTTCGCCGAATAATCCGGGACGGGGGTGAAACCTGCCCTCTGGCCCTTGCAAGCTGCAGCAAACTTTGCCCTGATACCGGCCAAGGATTAGCTGACTTGCGGGGCATTAATGAAAAAGCTGCTTTGGAGCGCGGGCTTGGGCGTGTGTCTTGCCCTTGGCGCCTGCGGAGGCTCGGGCGACGGAAAGAAAAAGGACGATGTTTCGCGCGTCTTTGATCCCTTCCCGTCGACCTATACCGCCTACCCTTCCGCCACCACGCTGATCACCAATGCCACCGTGCTGGACGGCAAGGGCGGGCTGATTGAAGGCGGCAGCGTTCTCATCGAGGCTGGCCAGATCAAGGCGGTGGGCACCGATCTTACGGCGCCGGACGGCGCCGTTACGGTCAACGCTGAAGGCAAATGGGTCACCCCCGGCATCATCGACAATCACAGCCATCTGGGCGCCTACCCCTCACCGGGCGTGGAAGCCCACGGCGATGGCAATGAAGTGTCCGGCCCGGTGACAGCGGAAGTCTGGGTGGAGCATTCGGTCTGGCCGCAAGACCCCGGCTTCACGCGCGCACTGGCGGGCGGCATCACCTCGCTGCAGATCCTGCCGGGCAGCGCCAACCTGTTTGGCGGGCGCGGCGTGGTGCTGAAAAACGTTCCTGCACGGAGCGTTCAGGAAATGAAATTCCCCGGCGCGCCGCACACCCTGAAGATGGCCTGCGGGGAAAACCCCAAGCGCGTCTATGGCTATGGCCGCGGCAGCTTTCCCGGCGGGGCGCCCTTTTCACGCATGGGCAATGTCGCCGGCTATCGCACTGCCTGGATCGAAGCGACAGAATACAAGAAGAAGTGGGACGCGTTCATCGCAGGCGAAGGCGATGAGCCCACGCGCAATCTGGAGCTTGAGACGCTGGCGGGCGCCTTCTCCGGCGACATTCTCGTTCACATGCACTGCTACCGCGCTGATGAGATGGCCATCATCCTCGATCTCTCAGAAGAGTTTGGCTACAAGGTTGCCGCCTTCCACCATGCCGTGGAGGCTTACAAGATTGCCGACAAGCTGGCAGACTACGGCACCTGCTCGTCGATGTGGGCTGACTGGTGGGGCTTCAAGATGGAGGCCTATGACGGCATCCGCGAAAATATCCCCATGGTTCACAATGCCGGGGCCTGCGCCATCGTGCATTCCGACAGCGACATTGGCATCCAGCGCCTCAATCAGGAAGCGGCCAAGGCCTGGTCAGACGGCAAACGCGCCGGGATCGACATACCGATTGAAGTCGCCTGGCAATGGCTCTCGCTGAACCCGGCCAAATCGCTCGGCATCGACGACAAGACCGGCACGCTGGAGCCCGGCAAGATGGCCGATGTGGTTATCTGGTCAGCCAACCCCTTCAGCGTCTACGCCCAGGCCGAGCAGGTCTATATCGACGGCGCGCTGATGTATGACCGCAATGACCCGGCCATCCAGCCGGTGATGGACTTTGAGCTTGGCCAGCCCGGCGAAGGAGACAACAAATGATCCGTTCCCTGATCTCGTCCCTGGCCCTTGGCCTTGCCGGCCTCTCCCTTGCCCCTGCCGCCGCTGCTGAGCCGGTTGCCATCCTTGGCGAAAAGGTCTGGACCGGCACCGCGCAGGGCACGCTGACCAATGGCGTCGTCGTGATTGACGAAGGCACGATTGTTTCGGTGGGCACAGGCGCTGCCCCTGCGGGTATGCCGCAGGTGAAAGCCAAATGGGTGACGCCGGGCCTCATCTCCGCCTTTTCCCGCACGGGCATTACTGAAGTGCCCGGGGAGCAATCTGCCAATGATACGGGCGCGAGTGGCTCACCCTTCTCCGCTGCGCTGAACGCGGCCGACGGGTTTAACCCGGATGCGACCCCGATTGCCGTGACACGCCTTGAAGGCTTCACGCGGATTGCCGTGGCGCCGGATGCGCGCGCGAAACTCTTCGCCGGTCAGGGCTTCCTGGCGGATACCAGCGGCCTGCCCGGTAGCGTCTTCAAGGAGCGCGCCTTTGCCTTCATCGTACTGGGCGAGCGCGGCGCCTCGCTTTCGGGCGGTTCGCGGCCTGCCGCCTGGGCCGCGCTGCGCGGCGCGTTTGACGATGTGCGCTTCTTCACGGCCCGCTACATGACGCATAATGACGGCAACGTGCTGACCCGGATGGACGCGCAGGCCTTCATGCCGGCGGTGAAGGGCGAGCAGCTGATCCTGATCGATGCCCGCCGAACGAGCGACCTGGAAGCCATCATAGATTTCAAACAGGAAAACCCGATGCTGAAGATTGCCATCGTCGGCGCTGATGAAGGCTGGCGCGTGGCAGACCGGCTGGCGGCGATGAAGATCCCGGTCATCCTCGACGCGTTCTCGAACCTGCCGGCGAGCTTTTCCCAGCTGGCCGCCACCAGCGAGAACGCCGCCAGACTGGCCAAGGCCGGGGTTCCGGTCGCCATCGTCAACCTGGATGACAGCAGCCATCAGGCGCGCCTCGCCACGCAGATTGCCGGAAATGCCGTCGCCAATGGCCTGCCCTTCGACACGGCCATGAAAGCGCTGACCACCGTGCCGGCCGAAATCTTTGGCATGAGCGGCCTCGGCGTGCTGGCTCCCGGCGCCTGCGCGGATGTGGTGGCCTGGGACGGCGACCCGCTGGAGATCACTTCGGCGCCCACTGCTGTCTTCATCGACGGGGTGAGCGAGCCGATGGAATCCCGCCAGACCAAGCTGCGCGACCGGTATCTGAGCCTCGATACGAGCGAACGCCCGCTGGCCTACAAACATTAAAAGCGGGCCTTTGTTGCCTTCTGTTCAACTCCCGTAAATGTTCGGTGGGCAAGGCTTAGGCTTCCGGACGCTGACAATTGAGGGAAACGCGCGGCAGGAGTTTCCTGCCGTGAAGTTGCCGCAATCACTCCGGATGAGTTGGCGCCGAATGCGACGGGTGGACGGATGATCCTGCAGGTAATCCTTGCGTCTCTGACGATGACAACGGGCACGGGGCCCATGCATGCCGCGCTGGCCGCTACCGAAGCGCCGGAAACCTTCCGCGCGGCCTTCACGGTGGAGCTGCGCTCGCAAGATGCCCGCCATGTCTACAGCTTTGACCCCCGCCTGCCGAAAGCCGAGCGCTGGCAGCTTGTCTCCCGCCAGGGACAGGACGAGGAACTCGATGCGGTCGCCGCCAACTGGGCGAGCGAGCCGGCCCCCGATGGGCGCCTCTTCCCGGACGATCTGCGCGCCTGCCTTGGCCAGACAGTGCAGGTAGAGACCACCGGCCATGCCTGGCGCGTCGGCTTCCGCCACCATCCCAATTACAATGATAACGAGTTTGATCGCTGGGCGGCCGAGCGTCTGCAGGCCATCGCCCTGCTCGATCCAGTGGGCGAACGGTTCCTGCAGATCGACTACACGCTGCCCAAAGCGGTGAATGGACCGAGCGGCGGGAAGCTCACCCGCTACAACCAGTCCTACATCCTCAGCACCGAGCCGCGCTGGGGCTTCTCTTATGTGTCGGGCTTCAGCATCGACCTGGAAGCGCGCGCCGCCTTCAAGCGTATCACCCGCCGCTATGAAGCGAAGGTGACCGACGTGCAGTTCTTCTTCGCCAGCCCCGAAGCCGAACAGCACTATCTGGCGAGCGCCGGCGCAGGACTCTGACCCAGTTCGTCTTGCGCAGAATCAATCCAATTGAACCATGGCGAAGCCCACCCAGCGCGCAATGGGCCCCTAGCCCTCAAACGCCACACCCAGCCCCCGCGCCATACCTGCCAGTGCGTCGCGCATGTAGGTGCGGGACACTTTGGCGCGCATGTCGCGCATATAGGCGTGTGGGGCGCCCGGATAAACGTGCAGCTCCACTGGCACGCCTTCCGCCATCAGGCGCCGGGCGTATTCCAGATTTTCCTCCGTGAAGAGATCGAGCGCGCCGGTAGACATGAAGGTAGGCGGCAAGCCCGCCAGGCTGTCCGCGCGCGCCGCTGCAGCATAGGGCGAAACATCCGCGCCGCCCGGCGGCTTGCCGAGTAGCGAAGCCCAACCGAAATAGTTAGACGCGTTGGTCCAGATGAACTCGCCATACATAGGTGAGAGATCCGCCCGCACAGCGGTTCGATCATCCAGCATCGGGAAGATCAGCTGCTGATGGCAGAAGCGGTATTCGCCCCTGTCCCGCACCAGGAGGGCAAGCGCGGCAGACAGGCCGCCACCGGCGCTTTCCCCGGTGACCGCAATCCGGGCGGTGTCGATACCCAGAGCATCCGCCTCCCGGTTCATCCAGGCTGTTACGGCATAGGCATCTTCCACATTGCCGGGATAACTTGTCTCCGGCGCAAGGCGATAGGCCGGACCAACCACCACCACATCGAACAGGTCTGCCCAAAGCGCGCATTGCGGCGCCATGGAGTCCGGGCTCCCTGAGATGTAGCCTCCACCGTGCAGGTGAAGGATCGCGGGGCGCGGGCCCTTGGCGCCGCCCTTCTTGCGATAGAGTTTCACGCGCACATCGGGGCCGCCGGCCGGGCCGGGAATGTACCGCTCTTCCATCATGACCGTCTCAGGCAATGGTGGCACCTCGCCCCACCCCGCCGCGCGCACTGCCGGCAGAATGTCTGCGGTGATGTTGATCGTCGGAAAGCTCTCCAGAAAGGGCAGCAGTTCAGGATCAACAAGGTGACGAGACGACATGGGGTTCCTCCGGTTATTTTCTCTCCGTCAGCATTCCCGATCCGGCTGCCTGCGTCGAGCCCTTGCAGCGGGACAGCCAACGAGAATCCCGTTGACAGAAACCACCGACATGCGACCACTCAGACCGCATGACGATAACTTCCCTGCCCGGACGCGAGCGCAGCGACGCCCTCGAAGGCGGCGTGATTGCCCATTACATCACGCGGCCTGATGATCCCCACCTGCTGCGCTTCTATTCAGCCTATAATGCAGCCTTTATCCTGCCTGACGAGAAGGAGGATCTGGAAGGATTCCGCGCCTGTCTCGCGCTCAATCAAGGCGACGCATACGATCGCCTCTCAGCCCTGTACGGGCCTTACCGGGAGATGGCGATCCTTCTGACCGAAGGGGCCAATGGCCCGGTTCTAGGCGCGGCCAATTTCATTGCCTTCGCAGGCGACGGGACAGATCCTACCGTCTCTCTCTCTTACATATTCGTGGATGCAAACCAGCGCCGGCGCGGCCTGTTTGGCCTTTTGATGCACCTCGTCCGCGAGGAAGCGCGCGAGGCTTTTGCCTGGCCAGAGGGGGATATACCCACGCCGCTGATTTTCGTTGAGATCAACAATCCGGTGAAGATGAGTCCGGAAGACTACGCCCTCGACAGCAAGCATGCTGGCCTCGACCAGATTGACCGGCTGAAGATCTGGGAGCGGCGCGGGGCGCGCCTTTTGGGTATGGAATACCGCCAGCCGCCGCTGTCTGACGATCAGGGCTCGGAGGATGAACTCTTGCTGGGTGTCCTTGGGTCTGGCGGGGCAGAAGCGCTGCCCGCCTGCCGTGTGCTGGCGCATATGCGGCGCTTCTTCGGGGTGACAGTTTTGAAGGGGCGCGATCCGGCGACCTCGCCTGTGGCTGCTGCCCAGCTCGCCGTACTCGACGCGGCCTGCCAGCGGAGCGACCGCATTCCGCTGACAGGATTTGATGAGGTGTTCACAGCCGCCGCGCAGGTGCGCCGGGACCGAAGCTAGCCGGCGGGGGGCCGGCGACCGAGACTGAAGGGGAGCCCCGGATGACCGACACAACCGGCATCAGCCATGGCTTTGAGGAATGTGAAGACAAGTCCGTCTACTTCACCCTCTCGCTCTATGTCAGCGAAAAGCAGGCCACCGCCACGCTGGGGCGCCACCTGGATCCGGAAACCTTGCGGGAGTTCCAGCCTGGCTATCGCGGCAGCAAACGCCTTCGCGACGCGGTGGAGCCTCTTTTCAACGACATTGCTGACCGCGAACGCCTGGGCGCCGTGGATGATTTCCTGCTCGACACGCTCTGCCCGCAGAATGGCGAGTTCATCGAGATCACCGCCCCTGACGAGATCGCATGGTCTACCGAAGGGCGCCGCTTCATCGCCACCCCGCCGGGACTTGGCAAGACACGTACCCTCCGGGTACGGCGCTTCTGGTATACTCATGCGAATGGCGCCATCGGGTATCACCTCTCCTTCCGCTACAATTATGACCACACGCCAGGGGAGTTTTATTTCCTCTCCCTTTTGCAAAAGGCCGCTGCCCCAAAGGAATTTGAGGCTGCGCCCCGCCCACAAGGCGCCCCACCCTTCCGCGCCACGGATGATCGCACCGGCATTGCCCCGCTGGACCTGCTGCGCGTGAAAAGCCCGCGCGGGGAAGACCTCAGTTTCTGGCAATATGTGCGCGCCTCTTTCGATCTGGACGCGGAAGACCTGTTCGGAAAACTGCCAAGGGGAACCGCGAAGGAAAAGCGCGGCGCCGCGCCCTTGCCACCCACATTTGACGCCCTCGTCGCCGAAGCGCCCTTTATTGAAGTGCCAGGCCTGGTGATGCCAGTGTCACGCCTCCTCTTCTTTTTTGAGGACGCCACCTTCTTCCGTCGTCTTCTGCCAGAGCCGGACCCGGCCACAGGTGTGCCCCCACCGCGGACCCTGATGGTGCAGGAGGAGTGCTACCTGCCCTATCAGCAGAAACTAGATGGCCTCAATCCGCGCGGCCTGGTGGACGTGCCGGAAATCCGTATGGGGCCGGACTATTGGCACTGGGTGATCAACCGGCCGGATTATGATCAGTTCACCGACGCTCAGATTGAGGCTGCGCGCACAACGCGCCCCGCCATGGACGACCGGCGCCGCCAGGACTGCCTCCAATACCTGTTCATGGCCGGCTTCAACCAGAACATCATCGACTTCATGAACCAGGACCCTTCAGAGATCCTGGATTCGACCGATCCGATCTATCCTGCCACCGAGGAGCAGGCGACGGAACGGAAATTCGTCCGCTTCGCCAATCCCCGCGCGCTGACCACCTATGTGGAAAAGGCCCGCAGCCTGGAGGCTGCCAACGACTATATCGGCACCTGCCCCTACGCCTTCATGATCCATGTCGTCTCGATGCATAACGAGTTCATGACCCGGGAATATGAAGCCTCAGCTTTTGAGCTCATCGACGAAGTTGAGGACCTCGGCAACAAAGGGCGGCTGAAGCGCGCCGCCGAAGCCTTTTACGCATTCCGCACCGGCCAATATGCCGACTATTACCGCGACCGCTATATGAACGTCTTCCGCTATGACACCGAAAGCGAAGTATTCGAGAAGATGACCCAGCTGCGCGGTATCGGCCGGCGGAATGACTATATCGAACGCCTCATATCGAACATGGAAAGCCAGACGCGTGACCGGGAGGCGCGGCTTGCCAAGAAGGACGAGACCTCGATGAGCCTCCTGCTGGGCGCGCTTGGCGTGTTCGGCTTCTTCCAGCTGGCGATGATGTGGGCCGACAAGCTGCGCGATCTCAGCCGGAATGATGATGTGTCGGTGAGTTTGAGCTGGATTCCGCCTTTCCTCGATCTTTCCGGGGGGAACCTTGACCAGCCCTGGAACGAATTTTCGGTGTTCGTGCTCTATGCCTCGATGATCTTCACGATCGCCCTGGTGATTTTTCTGGTGTGGCGCCTAGCACGTGGCTTTTTCCGGTAAAGTGTGTTTTGTAAATTTTGTAAATCCGGATTCCCGACTTTTCAGACCTTACAAACCGGCAGAAATGACTGGAAAAAAGAAAGCCCGGCAGCATCTGAAGACGCGCCGGGCATAAAGTGGGGTCCTGAAGGGGGGAGGAAACGCCCAATCGGAGGAATGATCGGGTTATGCCCAGGACCCTTGGCATAACGCCTAGATAGGGCATCTTCGCTGCAATGCAACATGCGACACAGCATCCCACTCATGCAATTCCGCATGCGTTACGCGAAATTCACGAACCTTGACGCATAGACGCGCGCCGGAGCGGCTCTGTTTCGGCCGTCAGGAACTCCCGGAAGGCCGCAACGCGCTTTGATCGGCGCAGGTCGCTTGGGTAAATGAAGTAAAGATCGAATGTCGGGCCTGTCACTTCAGGCAACACACGGATAAGGCGTGGAAGCGTAGCAGCCATATAGTCCGGCACATCGGCAATGCCCAGCCCGGCATCAACGGCCCGGAGCATTGCGAACACATTGTTCACTTTCAGTGTCGCCGGACGAGGCGGCGCGTCATCTCGCCCCACCCGGCAGGCAAAGGCCATCTCGAACAGAGGCGTCGATTCGTCGCCATAGGCGATGATCCGGTGATTATCGAGGTCCTGTGGCTCCTTGGGTACGCCATAGGTCTTCAGATATTCGGGCGAAGCATAGAGATTTGTGCCCAGCGTGCCGAGCTTGCGCTGGATGAGATCGGCCTTGTCGGCTGGCCAGAGGCGCACCGCGCATTCGGCTTCCAGCTTCAGGAGGTCATATTCGAACTGGTCATCCAGCCGCAGATCAAGCCGGAGGTCAGGATGGCGGCGAACGAAATTGCCAAGCCGTGGCACCATCCAGATCGATCCGAAAGCCACCGGCGCGGCAACGATCAACTCGCCCTGGGGCGTTTCCTGCTGGTCGCGCAGGGCCGTATTTGCCGACTGGGCGGCAGACGCCATCTCCATTGTCGAGCGGTAAAGTGTGTGGCCGCTATCGGTCAGCACCAGCCCGCGCGCATGGCGCTGGAACAGCGAAACCCCCAGCTGTTCCTCAAGCGCGGCGATCTGGCGTGAAACAGCAGATTGGGAAATGCCAAGGCGCTCGCCCGCGAGGGTGAGGCTGCCGGATTCGGCGGCGGCGTGGAATGATCTGAGCTTACCCCAATCCATGGAATGGGTTTGTGACGGCAGTTTGAACCTGCGGCAAGAGGAATGACGCGCCGGGTCGCTTATTGGAACGGATTATCCTTGGCGCGGCGTCACCATTTGCAAGCCGCCCGCCCCTGCCTAAACAGGTATAAAGACAGCCACACAGGGAAGGAAACCAT
>NZ_NCJT01000208.1 GCF_002282565.1 Hyphomonas sp. 34-62-18 | reverse complement strand
GATCAGGCGAGACTGGTCGGCGCGAATGGCAAGCTGGGCGCCGGTCACGCCTTGCTCCAGGCCCATCGCCTCCAGCGCCTCCAGGATCTGCGCCCCAAGCCCGCGCCCGGTGTAGGCGGGCAGCACCCCGATGCGTTTGACTTCCATCCAGCGCCCCTGCCCGCTAGGGCCCGGCACGGCAACCCAGCGGCCAGAGCCAATGGGCTGATCCCCGGCCAGAAGGATCACAGCGCCGCCCTTTGCGATCTGGGCGGCGACTGTCTCAGGTGTTTCGCTGAAGACCGTCGATTCAGCCGAGACGCGGCCGGTCCAGATACGGCGAGTCAGCGCCTCAACGAGAAAGCCATCCGAAGGGGTGGCCCTGCGGATGGCTATCGGAGTGTTCATGCTGGGAGGATGAAGCTAGTGCTCAACCTTCCGCCAGATCTGCTTGTAGGAGAACCAGAGCAGCGTAGTGAGGACCAGCAGGAAGACCATGGTGGCAAGCCCCGTGCGCTTGCGCGCTTCGAGCTTCGGCTCGGCCGCCCAAGCCAGGAACTGCGCTACGTCATAGGCCATCTGCGAGGTCGTCGCTTCGGTGCCGTCGGTATACTCAACCCGGCCATCGGGCAGCTGCGGCCCCATCGCCAGGAAACCGCCCGGCGGGGTATGACGCGGATCGCCCTGGAAGTTCGGGGTCGTGTCACCGGCCATGTAGGGGTTGTAGTACTGGCCTGCCGGCTGGAGCAGATAGGCCGGACCATGGTCGGGCTTGTACTCGCCGAGCTTCTCGAACTTCGCCATGTCGATGACGGTCTGGTAAACCGTCTCGCCATTCTCCTCGGTGACCAGGTCTTCATACAGCGAGAAGTCCGGATAGCCGGTCATCAGGCTGTAGATATAGTCCGCGCCGTAATGGCGGGCCTTCACCATCACCGAAAGATCTGGTGGCAGCGCGCCGCCATTGGCTGCGCGGGCAGCCGCTTCGTTCGGGAAGGGCGAGCGGAAACGATCCGCCGGCATTGCCGGGCGGAACTCGTATTCCCCCGCCTCGTTTGGCGTCGCATTCAGGACTTCGTTTTCAGCGGCCAGGGCTTTCACGAACGGGTTGTCGTTCGGATTGGGATAGGCCGGGTCATAGAACGGGCCGCCGGGCTCACCCAGGTTACGGTAGCTCAGCAGTTTCATGCCGTGGCAGCTGGAGCAGACCTGTTTGTAGACCTGATAGCCGCGCTGGACGGAGGCCTTGTCATACTGACCCGTGATGCCCTCAAACGGCCAGCCGGCTTCAGGGCCGTGCGGGTGTTTGGCGCCGCCTGCGGCGTGGGCGAGGCCCGCGAAAGCCAGGCCGGCAAGACCAGCAGCGAGGATGCGGAAGGTTTTCATGTTCTTTCTTTCCCCAGCTTGCATCTTACTCAGCCGGCACTGCGTTGCCCGTATCCTTGGGCTTACGCTTGAGCACGGATTTATGGATCGATTCCGGCAGAGCCTTCGGCTTCTCGGTCAGGCCGATGAAGAACAGGGCCACAAAGTAACCGAAATACAGGAAGGTCAGGATCAGTGACAGGTGACGGAAGGCGAAGGTCGGTGCCGGCACAGCCGAGAGGCTGGGGTTGGCGCCGGCCGGCAGGCTCGCCATGAAGGCTTTGGCCTGTTCGAAGGCTTCTTCGCCGCCTTTGTAGCTGGCCGAGGCGGGGGCGCCGTCAACCGTGTAGCTGACCACAAGGCTCGGATCGCCCTGCAGGGCCGGGATCACCGCGTCATCCGGGTTGGCCGCGCCGCACCAGCCGAGCAGGAAGCAGACCACGACAAAGCCGAAGAAGAACTGACGGGCCACCGGGCGGTAGCGCATCGATTTGACTTTCGACGTGTCGAGCCAGGGCAGCACGAACAGGACCGCGATGGCGGCGAACATGAAGATCACGCCCAGCAGTTTCGCGTCGATCGGGCCAAGGTCGAAGGTGATGGCGCGCAGGATCGCGTAGAAGGGCAGCAGATACCATTCCGGCACGATGTGCGCAGGCGTCACGAGCGCGTTGGCTTCGATATAGTTGTCAGCATGGCCCAGAACGCCCGGTGCGTAGAAGACGAACACGGCAAACATGATCAGGAAGATCACGATCGCGAAGGCGTCCTTCACCGTGTAGTAGGGGTGGAACGGCACCGTGTCCTTTTCCACGTCCTTCACCTCAACGCCCGTCGGGTTGGTATTGCCCGGAACGTGCAGAGCCCAGATGTGCAGGATGACAGCGCCGGCAATCATGAAGGGCAGCAGATAGTGCAGCGAGAAGAAGCGTTGGAGCGTCTGGTTGCCGATCGAAGGGCCGCCCATCAGCCAGGTCTGGATGCTTTCGCCGACCAGCGGGATGGCGCCGAAGAGGCCGGTGATCACGTTGGAGCCGTGATAGGACATCTGGCCCCAGGGCAACATGTAGCCGAGGAAGGCAGTCGCCATCATCAGCAGGTAGATCACGCAGCCGATGATCCACAGCACTTCGCGCGGGGCCTTGTAAGACCCGTAATAGAGACCGCGGAACATGTGGAGGTAAACGGCGAGGAAGAACATCGAGGCGCCGTTGGCGTGGATGTAGCGCAGCAGCCAGCCGTAAGGCACGTCGCGCATGATGCGCTCAACCGAAGCGAAGGCGCCATCGACGCTGGCTTCATAGTGCATCGCGAGAATGACGCCGGTGATGATCTGGATGGCAAGGCAGACCGCCAGAATGCCCCCGAAGACGTACCAGTAGTTCAGGTTCTTTGGCGTCGGGAAGGTGATCATCGTGTCATTCGCGAAGCGAATGATCGGCAGGCGGGTGTCTAGCCAGCGCTCAAAAGCTGAGTTCGGCGTGTATTTGGATTCATGTCCGCTCATCTAAAGGTGTCCTTCTCAGAGGGAGATGTTGACGACCGAGTCAGAGACCCAGCGATAGTTTGGAACGGGAAGGTTCGACGGCGCGGGGCCTTTGCGGATACGGCCGGACGTATCGTAGTGCGAACCGTGGCAGGGGCAGTACCAGCCGCCATAGTCACCGGTGTTACCCTGGGCCGGGCCAACCGGCACGCAGCCAAGGTGGGTGCAGGAGCCGGAGGTGACTAGGATCGCCTTGTTCAGCGTACCATCGGCCTTTGGGCGCAGGCGCGCTTCATCGGTTTCCGGATCGGGAAGGATCGAAATGTTCACCGATTCGGCAGCGGAGATTTCAGCCGGAGTGCGGTGACGCACGAAGAAAGGCTTGCCGCCGATCAGGATGCGGATCTCGCCGCCCAGCGGAACTTTGGAAACATCGACGTCGAGCGCCGAAGCTGCGCGCGTGTCCGCGGCCGGGTTCCATTGGTCCACAAGCGTCCAGGCGAACATGGCGGCGCCGCCGAGAGCCACGGAACCAGTGGCAATATGAATAAAGTTGCGGCGGTCATCATCGACCGTCTCGGCATGGGTCTCTGTCGTCACGTGTCTATCCGTCCCTGGTGCGTGGCGTTAGCCGCTGTCTTTACTAAAGCTGCGCGGGCCGCACATTGCGGCAAGTGGGCGCGGGGCGCGGCAGAAGCTGCGCGTCCTGCCCCCAGTTGGGAGAGGCCGTTACCGCCGTTCCGCCCCCGTGACAACTGGGGACTTGCGAGGCGAAGACCGAATGCGCAACAGTAGCGCATGATCAGCGACACTCAGACTGCCGGCTTCACGGCGCGCAAGGCCCAGGCAAGCGCCTGGTTCCGCTCCCTTCAGGAACACATCATTTCCCGCTTTGAAGCGATCGAGGACGCCGCCCTGCCCCCCCTTTATCGCGGAGAAGCCGGGCGATTCGCGCTGAAGGAATGGCGCCGGGGCGATGGCAGCGCCGACCTGGGCGGTGGCCGGATGGGCGTGATGCGGGGCAAAGTGTTCGAAAAGGTCGGGGTCCACTTCTCCGAAGTGTATGGCACTTTTTCTGAAGCGTTCGCCGCGCAGATACCGGGCGCGGACAAGTCCGGCGGGCAGTTCTGGGCCAGCGGAGTTTCCCTCATCGCGCACCCGCTCAACCCGCGCGTGCCTGCGGCGCATATGAACACGCGCATGCTGGTGACCAGCGAAACCTGGTTTGGCGGCGGCGGCGACCTTAATCCCTTGCTCGCCTACCAGCGGGATCAGAGCTTTGAAGACTCGGTCGATTTTCATGCCGCCATGAAGGCGGCCTGCGATACCCATCCCGGCGCTGACTATGTGCATATGAAAGAGTATTGCGACACCTACTTCCATCTGCCGCATCGCAACGAACCAAGGGGCACCGGCGGCATCTTCTATGACCGGTTCAATACCGGAGACTGGGACAAGGATTTCGCCTTCACGCAGGAAGTCGGGCGGCAATTTGCAGATGTGTACCCCGCAATTGTGCGCCGGCGCATGCACGAGTCCTGGAGCGAGGCGGAGCGCGAAGCCCAGCTGATACCGGTGGCAATATCGAGAGCATCCTCTCCTCGATGCCACCTGTGGTGAAATGGCCTTGAAAGATCAGACTTTTTCGCATGACCGGCGGAGCCAGTCTGCGTAAGCTTCTTCAGAGATTTCGCTGGCGGCAAGCTGTAGCGTGTAGGCCAGCCGCTCTGCCATGGGCGCAGCCATCTTCCAGCCTTTGGCCTCCAGAAAAAGAAGCGCGGCGATGAACCCGATACGCTTGTTGCCATCCAGAAACGGATGGTTCTTGATCAGGCCGCCAGCATAGAGCGAGGCCAGGGTGAAGAGGTCCGTCTCTCCGTAAGACCAAGCGTTGAGAGGCCGGGCGACGGCACTTTCCAACAGGCCAGGGTCGCGCGTGCCAGGAAGCCCGCCATGGAGTTCGATCTGCCGGTCGTGTAGCCGGATCAACAGATCCAACGGCAGCCATATTGGCTCACTCATTTCGCGAGTGCCCGGAGAACCTCGCGGTTTTCCTCCATGATCCGCTCGGCCATTTGCATCAGCTTGTCGACTTCTTCGTCGGAGATGGAGAGTTTTACGCCGGTTTCGGTCGGCACGACATCAAGCGTGTCGCCCTCTTTCACCTTCAACTGATCAAGCACTTCCTTGGGCAGCACGACGCCGAGGGAATTGCCGATCTTGCGGATTTTCAGTTTGGTCATGGGTGCCTCCCAATGGAATAACATGCGTTATAACATGGGCCCAGGGACGTGAAAACCAAGGGGTTTG
>NZ_NCJT01000030.1 GCF_002282565.1 Hyphomonas sp. 34-62-18 | reverse complement strand
GGTCGTGGTTGCCGATGGCAAGCGTGTGCTCGTCGCCTCTAAGGACAGCGCACAGGATGTCGGCAAGGTGGTGCAGGCCCTGAAGGATCGCGGGCTGGAGAGCTATCTCTGACGAGGTAGCGGGCAGCTATTCGTTGCGGCGCTTGTAGCGCGGCGGGCAAGCAATTGCTTTGCCGCGCCGTTTACTGAGGCAGTTCACGCTGGCAGATGTGCTTGTGTCCAGGATATTCACCGGGCCCACGCCGCAGATTGTGCAGGCGGTGCATTACATGCACGACCAGTATAGCCCGACCTCAAGCCAATCTGCCTGTTAGGAATGCAAAAGTACCGGATCGATCCGAACCTGGACGACACGTTCACCGTCCACTGCTGCGCAACGGGACCGCCCTTAGCGATTACAGAACAAGGCGGCTCCAACGCAGCCTATCCGCGGGAGGAGACTGGTAAATGCAAAATTACGCTGTTTGACTCTGTTTCTGTCCGTTGCATTCCCAGGCGCCCGGCAACCTTAGCGCACAAAAAAACGCCCCAACCGGTATTAACCGTCCTAAAAGAGTCTCATGCTATGACATTACATCTTACCAGGACTGGATAGACCCGACATGGGCGCGCAACTGATCGACCGAACCCCGCTGAACCCTGTCTCTGACACCAGAGCGCAGCTGGATTTTCGAGAAGCGTGCAAAGCCGCCGTGCGCGTGTTTCAGCTGAGCGAGAAATACAAGACTGCGCCCTACCCCAATGCCTATGCGGTGTGGTTTGCCTATTCGACCAAGTCTGATCCGGCGCTTGTGGCCGAGATTGACGAGTTGCTGCTGGGGCAGGATTCGATTTCGGCCTATGACATCGAGTTGCTGTTCCAGGCCTATCTGGCCGAAGATCAGAGCGTGTTTGCAACGCATGACCTCAGCCAGGCGATTGGCGACGAGATTGAAGAAGTGCTGTCGGTGATCGGCACCAGCCTGCAGCAGAATTCCGCCTTTTCCGACACGCTGACGACGCTGGAGCAGGATCTGCCGAAGGCGGCGGCTTCACCGGAGCGGCTGAACTCTCTGGTTTCCGGGCTGATCGAGGAAAACCGGCGGATGAGCGCGATGACGCTGGAGCTGAACCAGGGCCTCTCCCGGTCGCAGAGCCTGATCACGACGCTGAGCGAGCAGCTGGACGAGGTGCGCACGCAGAGCCTGCGCGACCCGCTGACCTCCATTCCCAACCGCCGCGCCTTTGACAAGACGCTGGAGGAAGCCATCGAACATGCCGCGCGTACCCGCGAGCCGCTGTGCGTGGCGATGGCCGACCTCGACCATTTCAAGGCGCTGAACGACACCTATGGTCATGAGGCCGGGGATGTTGTGCTGCAGAATTTTGCACGGCTGATTTCCACCAGCGCCGATGAACCGCGCCTTGTGGCCCGGCATGGCGGGGAGGAATTTGCGATCCTCTTCCCCGGCAGCCAGCTGATGACGTCGTATAACCGGCTGGTGAACATGAAGCATCTGCTGAGCAAGACCATCCACCAGCTGGAAGGCGCCCCTGCCCCCCTGCCGGCCGTGACCGCCTCTTTCGGCGTGGCCAAATATGAGCCGGGCATGACGGCGCGCGAACTTATGCAGAAGGCGGACAAATTCCTCTATGAGGCAAAGTCCAAGGGCCGCAACCGCGTCTGCGCGGCGGGGATTGGTTAATCCGGAGACATAGCTGCATCTATCTCTGAAATTGAATTATACCACAAAGTATTTTTTGTGGTATAAGGTCAGCGATGCGGCAAATACCCCTTACCCTGCAAACCCTGTATCAAGATCTGGTTCAGGCGCATCTGGACCGGCCAGTGGACGATCTGGCGGGGATACCACATCTGAGGAAAGTTGGCGGCAAATCGTGGTGGTATGCCACTGTGCGCGGGCCTGGCGGCGCACACAAACAACAATTCATCGGCCCTGATACCCCGGAAATCGCTGCACGGATCAGCGCCTGGAAGTCTGGCAACAACGATGCCCGCACTTTTCGTCAGCATGCCGCCGAAAAGTCGCGAGCCCTTCGCGCCGCGCGCATGCCGGCCCTGGACATGCGGACGGGCAAGACGCTGCGCGCCCTGGCGCAGGCAGGCACCTTTCGTCTTGGCGGTGTTCTTGTCGGCACGCACGCCTTCCGGCTCTATGATCTGGAATTGGGCGTATCTGTTTCAGCAGGCGCTGCCGCCATCACCGCCGATATCGATGTGGCCGCATTTGAAAAATTGTCGCTGGCCATCAACGATCATGCAGACCCTGAATTGCCGGAAGTTCTTGATGGACTTGGCCTCAAGCCGGTCGAGGGACTTGACCGGGGAAAGCCTGTGCGCTGGAGACAACCGGGAAGCGATTTTGTCATCGACTTCCTCAGCCCGTCTTTCGGGCAGAGTGAAGGCCCTCAAAAGCTGGAGGCTTTCGGCCTGTGGGCCCAGGGCCTGCATTTTCTAAATTTCCTGATCCGAGACCCAATCCCTGCGGTGGCGCTTTATCGGGAAGGTGTTCTGCTGCAGATACCTTCACCGGAGCGATACGCCGTACACAAACTGATCGTAGCGAGCCGCAGACGCGGCCCCGGGCGGGCGAAGGCGGCAAAAGACCTGCTCCAGGCGAGGCTTATGATCGAAGCGCTCAACGAGACCCGGCCCGGCGATATTTCCGCAGCCTTCAAGGAAGCCCGGAAGGAGGGGCCTGCCTGGAGAGATGCCATCGACAGTTCCCTCAGCCGATCTCCGGAAATTGCGCGGCTTTTGAAACGTGGCTGACGCTCCAGCTGCGAAAGGGCCCCTGCCTTACTCCGCCTGCTGGACGTTGCCGCCGCGGCTGGCGGTGCGGGAGGCGCCTGAGGCGGCGGCGAAGGCCTGGGCCATACCGCGATAGAAGGTGATGCGTTCCTCCGCCACCGGATCAAGCACCACGGCGCGGTTTGCCCCGAAGAGGGCTTCGGGTTTCTTGCCCTCATGGGCCACTTTCATGATGTCTGCCCAGAGCTCCGCCGGCAGGCCGCCGCCGGTGACGCGCTTCATCGGGCTGTCATCATCATTGCCGACCCAGACGCCGCAGACATAGGCCGCCGTGAAGCCAACAAACCAGGCGTCGCGGGACTCCTGGCTGGTGCCGGTCTTGCCGGCCACGGTCCAGCCGGGGATACGGGCGCGCCCGCCGGTGCCGAAGGAGGCATTGACGACGCGCATCATCATGGCGTTCATCTCGGCGGCAAGGTCTTCCGGGTACACACGTTCCCGTTCAGAAACGGGATGTTCGAAATAGACCTGGCCGCGCGAATCCGTGACACGGGCGATGAGGTAAGGCTCCATCCGGTAGCCGCCCGACTGGAACACGCCATAGGCGCGCACGAGTTCCCAGAGGCTGGTTTCCTGGCTGCCAAGGGCAATCGAGGGAAACGGCTTCATCTCGCTGTCGATGCCGAAGCGTTTGGCAAGGGCGGCGACGCGTTCGGGATTGGTTTCATTGCCAAGCTCTGCGGCGACGGTGTTGGTTGAGCGGGCGAGCGCTTCGGACAGCGTCATAGGCCCGTGATATTCGCCGTTATAGTTTACCGGCTGCCATTTTCCGATGGAGATGCGCCGGTCGTTGAACACATCATAGGGCGAATAGCCATCTTCGAGCGCGAGGGCATAGACGAAGGGCTTGAAGCTGGAGCCGGGCTGGCGCTTGGACTGGGTGACGCGGTTAAAAGGCGAGGTGGCATAGTCCACCCCGCCGGTAAGGGCGATGACAGCGCCGCTGCGGTCAAGGATGAGGGCTGAGACCTGGCTGGCGGCGACGGCCTTGCCATCCTTGGCCATCCGCTCACTGAGCAATGTCTGCGTCTTCTGCTGGACTTTGGGATTGATCGTCAGCTGGACGACGGCATCTCCCGGCACGCGCGGCAGGAGGGTTTTCAGGCGCTCGGCGGCGATATCGAGGGCGTAGCCGAGCTGGGGATCATAGCGGGGAGCCGGAATGATGTTGATGGGCGCTTCGCGGGCGGCGGCGGCTTCCTGTTTGGAGATGTAGCGCTCGCTCTCCATTTCCTTCAGCACGTAAAGCTGGCGGGATTTGGCGCCTTCGAGATTTTCCCGCAGGTTCAGCTTCGACGGGGCCTTGGGCAGCGCGGCCAGCAGGGCGGCTTCGTGGATCTGAAGCTCAGCCGGGGGCTTGCCGAAATAGAAGCGGGACGCCGCATCGATGCCGTAGAGCCCGGCGCCGAAATAGATGCGGTTGAGATAGAGGGAGAGGATCTCGTCTTTCGTCATCCGCTTTTCGAGCTGGCGGGCGAGGGTGATTTCCTGCGCCTTGCGCTGCATGGTCTGGCGGCTGTCGAGAACGAGGTTTTTCACCAGCTGCTGGGTGATGGTGGAGGCGCCCGAGACGGTTTCACCGGCGGCGGCATTGGAGATGGCCGCGCGCGCGATGGCGGCCTCATCGGCGCCGTCATGTTCATAGAAGCGTTTGTCTTCGGCCGCGATGAAGGCCTGGGGGACGTGCTTGGGCAGCTCTGCCACATCAATCGCGCGGCCATAGCGGGGCCCGCGCACGGCCAGCGTGTTGCCCTGAGCATCGACGAACTCGATGGCGGCTTCGCGATTTGCCTGCCACAGCTCGGACACTTCCGGCAGGCGGGGCATCCCCGAATGCAGGCTCTGCCATTTCCAGAGCGCCCAGGCGCCGCCGCAGAGGGCAATGGCGCCGATGGCGATCAGCAGGATGCGCAGCGGGCTCAGCCGGCGGGGCGAGAGGGCCTGCGCGGGAACACGGATGACCCTTGGCATGCGGGGTGATTTTTGGCTGTCGGTCATGCGTGAATGGCCCGGCCTGAATGCGGAAAGTGTGCCTGAAACCCGGAGCCTAACTGATAGAAGATTACGGCAGGGTGAAGGCATCAGCTGTTGCTGCATTCAGACGGAACGGAGCGTTCAGCCAGTGACCGGCGAGGGAAATCTACGGGTTTCGCCCTTTGAGAGGCAGGTGGCAGGGTGAAGCTGTGGTATAGTCCCTTCCAAGACACGATTCTGACGCGCCGCGTCCGGATGTTACATTCTGCCCCGAGGAGCCTGCCGATGCGCCCTGCCCTGCCCCTTCGCCCGGTTTCGCTGCTGCTGGCCGCCGGCCTGATGATGATCGCCGGGTGTGAACGCCAGGCGGTGGAGCCGCCGCATGTGCCCTCGCCCGGTGTGGGGCTGGAGACGCCGGCTGAGCCGGCTGGCCCCCTGTTTGATGCCGAAGCGCTGGGGATTCCGATGGATGAAGCCTCGATTGCCGATGGCAAGGCGATTGCCGAGACCCATTGCGCCATCTGTCACGGCATGGGCCAGGATGCGAGCCTGCGGGCGGACGCCCCGCCACTGCGCTATGTGCTGTCGCTCTACTCCCCTGAAAACCTGGCCGAAGACTTCCGGGCGGGCATTCATGTGGGCCATGAGACCATGCCGGATTTCGTGTTCGGCGATCTCGGGATGGATGTGCTGCTGGCCTATCTGGTGAGCATTCAGGAAACGCCTGACGCGCAATAGGTCATTGCGGAGCGCTGAGACTGTCGGACTGGACGGCCGCTACAAGCCCGGTTTCCTGGGCAGCCTCAATGGCGTCCGGCGCGGCTGTGACGATGATTGTCGGCAAGCCCTCAAGAACTTCAACGGATTGAGCCTGGTGTTGCTGCAATGCCGCGACAACCTTGTCCATATCAGCCTGTGAGGCCGCCTTTCCTTCTTCATGGGAAACGGTGATTACATAGCGGTCCATTGACGCTTCCTTTTCACCCGGACCTCCAGCACTTCCCGGCTGGGAACAGGCAGCGGCAGCGCAGGCCGCGAGAACAGCGAGATATTTCAGCATGAAAGTCTCCGTTGGTGGACATACCGGCCCAGCGACGCGCCGGGCCGGCTCCGTTTGCATGACTTATTCTGCAAGCCAGTAGGTAAATGACGGCCCCGGCCGGCCGACATAACATTGCCGGTTAAAGCGGTGGCGATTGATGGCATCAAGCGCCTGCTGAGCTTCGGAATTGTTCGGGAACATCTTCATCGAGGAACGCCCGTCAGTGAGCCGCCACTGGCTGCCGACCTGTTCAACGGAGAGATTGTTCCGGTTGAAGGATATGCAGTCTTCCGAACCATGCGCGGCGGTTGCTGAACTGGTCCCGGCCAGCAGATAGGTCATCGAAGCGTTGGGGCGGCCGACATAGCAGGTACGGTCGAAGCCGTATTTGCGGATGATCGCGAGTGCGGCCTCTCCTTCCGCCTTGTTACTGCCGAACGCAAACATCAGGGACCGGCCGTCGGTGATCGTCCAGCCGCCCGCGCCGCCGCGGTTGACGAGCGACAGCGAGGCGGTGTTGTGGGTGATGCAATCGTCGCGCGGGGCCAATTGCTCGGCGGCGGCAGCCAGATTGATCCGCCGGCGGGTAACTGTGCCGCCGGTCCGGCCATCAGTTACATTCACACCTGTCGTGCGCAGTGTGTTGACAATGTCGGATATGGAGGTGTCAGGCGAAAGGGATGCAAGCGCCGCAATCGCGCCTGCCACCTGGGGGGCAGCCATGCTGGTGCCGTTCTTCGACTGGAAGCCACCACCGGGCACGGATGAGTTTATGTTCGAGCCCGGCGCCAGCAGGTCGACCGTATTGGACATGTTGGAGAACCCCGAGATCGCGTCAGCATCGGTGGTCGAACCGACGGTGACAGCTGTCGAGATGCAACCAGGGGCACCAACGGCATTCACCTGGCTGGAATTCCCAGACGAAATGACTGTTGCAACACCAGCCGCCCATAGCTGGTCGATCACTGGTTTGCGGACATCCCCATTGCAGGTTCCGGTGTTTGTGCCCCCGCCGAGACTCATGTTGGCCGCAACGATGTTGCGTGCCTCGCGCCTCGCAGCGACACGCTGAAGCCCCCTGATCTGGTCGGAATCATATGACAGCACGCAAGGAGAGGCGCGGCCGGCATTGGCGCAATTCTGCGGCCCGCCGGGGGAGTCAGTGAACAGAGTGAAGACCTGGACCGACATGATGCCGGCCTGCGGCGCAACGCCGTCGAAGGTGGCCCCGTCACCTGCAGCGATGCCAGCCACATGCGTCCCGTGATCGCAGGATCCAGAACCGGTGCAGGCACCGCCCGAAGCCAGCGTTGTCACACTTGTTGCCCCGCCAGGACAGAGGGATGTGGCCCCCTGCGACGGGACATTGGAAGAGTAGCATGCGCCTTCTACCACGCGGCCGCCGAAGAAGGCGTGGGTGCGGTCCACGCCAGTATCCAGGATAGCGATTGTCGTGCCAGCGCCCCGTGCCTGGAGCGCGTGGGCGTCAGCCACACCGATTACCGTGCCCGAGGAAGCCAGTGTTGGCGCTGAGAGCTTGTCTTCGACGACGAGGGCGAACTGGCCGCTTTCCTGAAGGGCGCCAATCTGATTGCGGGTGACTTCCATCGTGGCAAGGGGCAGATTTGGAATGGGACGGAAGGATTCAATGCCTCGCGCCCGGACAAAAGTAAGGGTCTTGTCATTTGCTGCCTGGAGCTTGTCGGATTTAAGCGCCGACACATTTGCCGCTGTTGTGCGGGATTCGCCCTGATCGACAGCCGCCTGATTATACTGAACAATCACACGCACGGGTAAATCCGTCTGCTGAAGTTTCAGCTGAAGCTGATCGAGCCCCTGAAGCTGCACCGCCTGGGGCAACGGACCTGGCACCGGAAGCGGTGTGATGGTCCCGGGAACTACCGGGCCAGGCGCTGTCTGCAGACGCGGCGCCGGTCCCTGGACGGGCACAGAAGGAGTTATCTTCCGGAGTTCTGGCACCTTGCCCGCAGGGGTTTCCTGTACCTGTTTCTCTGGTGCTTCCTCATCCTTGCCCTGACTGCTAGCGCCTATGGCTGCGCTAAATCCAAGCAACGAAGCACACAGAAATGCGCGCGCAGTTGCGGCTGATCTGAATTTCATGATTTCCTCCCACCGATCCTGACTGTACGGGCTGCACCAGCAATTTGCACCTGTCTGCAGCCAATAGAGCCTATCACAGACTGACCTCCCTTTCACCGGTGAATTGGACGGCCGTCCGAGACGAAATATTAAATCGGCTTAAAGGTCTTAATCCAGGTTAGGGATAATCCGGGACCGGATGAGCCAGTTTTCAGGCACTCAGGCGAGCCCCGGCCGCCAGGCATCCTTCAGGTGATACGGCAGGCGGCCGGGCGCCAACGCCACAATGTCGTATCGCCAGCCATAATCAGCAAACTTCGGGCGCTGGCCCATCCAGGCCTCGGCAGCGCGGGCGATGCGTTGCCAGGACTGGACACTGACCGCGCCGAGCGCGTCATCCCGGCGGGCGCGGGCCTTCACCTCGACAAAGGCAATCAGCCGGCCCTTGCGGGCGACGAGGTCGATCTCGCCCACCGGGAGCTTCACGCGCATGGCGAGAATGGAATAGCCCTTCAGGCGCAGCCAGAGGGCGGCGCGGCGCTCGGCAGCGCGTCCGCGCGCCTCGGCGATCTGGCGCTTAGCCGGCATCTTCCGATTTGATCTGGAGCGCGCGCTGATAGACCTCGCGGCGCGGCAGGCCGAGCGCTTCGGACACGCTGCTGGCAGCCTCTTTTGTGGGCATGGTTTTCAGCGCGTCGCGCAAGGCTGTGTCGAGATCAGCGGCGGTGGCGGATTTTTCTTCCGGCGGCCCGGCGAGGATGACGATTTCGCCGCGCGGGGGGCCAGCCTCATCATAGTGGCGCGCGAGGCTTTCCAGCGTGCCGCGCCTTGTTTCCTCGAACATCTTGGTCAGCTCGCGGGCGACGGCAGCGCTGCGCCCTGCCCCCAGGACGCTGGCGAGATCGGCGAGGCTTTCAGCCAGGCGCGGGCCGCTTTCATAGAAGACGAGCGTGGCGGGGACGTGTTTGAGCGATTCGAGCGCGGCTTTGCGGGCACCGGATTTGGGCGGCAGGAAGCCGGCGAACATGAACCGGTCACTCGGCAGGCCGGAGGCAACGAGCCCGGCCAGCAGCGCCGAAGCGCCGGGCACGGGGTAGACCTTGTGGCCCGCCTCCAGCGCGTCATGCACCAGCTTCCAGCCAGGATCGGACACGAGCGGCGTGCCGGCATCAGAGATCAGCGCGATGCGGCCGCCTTTCTCAAGGCGAGCGAGGATCTGCGGTCTCCGTTCGGCCCCATTATGGTCATGGTAGGGACTGAGACGGGCTTTAATCCCGTAGGCGGACATTAGCTTTGCCGCCACGCGGGTGTCTTCGGCCAGCACTTCATCGGCCGCGCTCAGAATGTCGAGCGCGCGGAGGGTGATGTCCCGGAGGTTGCCGATGGGGGTGGAAACAACATAGAGGCCCGGGGAAACGGCAACAGCCTGTTGCCCCTCTCCGGCCGCGCTCATAGAGTCGCGCTCGGCTGGAATCGAACTGGCGTCGGAAGGATCGGAAGATGACATTGTTGCCACCCTTACTCAGGAAACTCCGGGCGCCAAGCCTTGTGCTGGCTTCGCTGCTTCTGGCGACAGCCTGCGCCTCGGCGCCTGCGCGTCCCCCGGTCTCCATCGGAACGGGCCAGCCGCGTGTCGATCCCGTCACCGGTGAGCCGGTTCAGGCCAAGCCGGGCGAGGAAGTTACCGAGACGGAGCTGGAGCCCTTCTTCCGTGAGGATGGCGGCCTGACGCCCGACTTCATGCGGGGCAAGGATGTGAAGCGGGCCGCCGTGCTGCTGCCCTTTACCCATCCGAGCGCGAATGTCCGCTCCGAAGCCGAAAGCATGCTGGCCGGAATCGAACTGGCACTGTTTGAGCTGGCGGGCACCGATTTCCTGATCATGCCGATGGACACCGCCGGCCGCGCCTCCACCGCTGAGGCGCGCGCGGATGAAGCCATCAAGGAAGGCGCTGACATTATTCTCGGGCCGCTGTTTGCCGCAAATGTGGGCGGGGTGAAGGAAGCGGCCAACCGGAAATCCATTCCTGTGGTGGCCTTCTCCAATGATCCGGCGGCGGCCGGTGGCGGCGCGTATCTCGCTTCGATCATGCCGGAAGAGGATGTGATCCGCGTGATGGGTTATGCCGCCAGCCGGGGCACGCGCACTTTTGTCTATCTTGGGCCGGACTCGCCCTATGGCCGCCAGGTGGAAGCCGCGATGCGCTCCGAAGCGGCCAAGAATGGCTGGCGGGTGGCCTCCAGCGCTTTCTATCCGGCCGATTCCGGCGCGGGCGACCAGGCCCGCCAGATTGCCAGCGTGATCCGCGCGGAAGCGGCCACCACACGGGAAAAGATCGGCGTGATGATCCCCGAGCGCGGCACACGGCTGCTCGCGGTGGCGCCGCTGCTGCCTTATAATGGCGTCAATCTGGGTCAAGTGCGCCTGATGGGCACGAGCACCTGGGATGACAGCTCCATCTGGCGCGAGCCGGCGCTGGAAGGCGGCATCTTTGCCACCCCTGACCCCGACAATATGGCGACCTTCAAGGACACCTATCGCCGGATCTATGGCCGCGCGCCGACTGACCTGGCCGCTGCCGCCTATGACGCCGCCGCCATGGCGGTGAACCTCTCGGCCACGGGCAACATCCAGCATTCCGGCGTGACCGATCCCAACGGCTTCATGGGGGTGAACGGCCTGTTCCGTTATCGCCTGAACGGGACGGCCCAGCGCGGGCTCGCCGTGAAGCAGATCGGGGGTGGCGGCGCCTCGGTTGTGGAGAAAGGTATTACCCAATTCCCGCCCGGCGGTAGCTAATTGGCCTGAACTGCGCCTGACTCCGGCCCTTGCGGGGGGCCGGAGGGCGCCCCAAATGACCCGCACAGAGCGGCACCAGGTTCAGGCAGCGACGAAAACATGAGCAAGCGCGACTATTACGAAGTCCTCGGCGTCGACCGCGGCGTCGACGAGAAGGCGCTGAAATCAGCCTATCGCAAGCTGGCGATGAAATATCACCCCGACCAGAATGCCGGGGATGCTTCGGCAGAAGAGAAGTTCAAGGAAGTGGGCGAGGCCTATGCCGTCCTTTCCGATCCGCAGAAACGGGCCGCCTATGACCGCTATGGCCATGGCGCCTTCGAGAATGGCGGGATGGGCGGCAGCCCGTTCGGTCAGGGCGGCAACCCTGAAGACATCTTCCAGGATCTGTTCAGCCAGGTGTTCGGCGGGGGCTTTGCCTCCAGCCGCCGCCGCAGCGGGCCCCAGCGCGGCGCCGACCTGCGCTATGACCTCGAAATCACGCTGGAAGAAGCCTTCTACGGCAAGGACGAGACCATCCATGTGCCCCAGGCCGTGGCCTGCCGCCCCTGCGAGGGCAGCGGCGCGGCGCCCGGCACCAAACCTGAAACCTGCGAGACCTGTGGCGGCCATGGCCGCGTGCGCGCCCAGCAGGGCTTTTTCACCATGGAACGCACCTGCCATATCTGCCAGGGGCGCGGCCAGATCATCCGCAAGCCGTGCAAGACGTGCGGCGGCGCCGGCCAGGTGAAGGAAGAACGCAAGTTGCAGGTGAAGATCCCAGCCGGCGTCGAAAGCGGGATGCGGATCCGGCTTTCCGGCGAGGGCGAACCGGGCTCTGCCGGCGGGCCGAAGGGTGATCTCTACATCTTTGTCGAAGTGGTCGAGCATGACATCTTCGAGCGCGATGGGCCCAACCTTTACTGCCGCGCGCCTGTGCCGATGACCACGGCTGCCCTTGGCGGCGAAATCGACATTCCGACCATCGATGGTGGCCGCGCCCGCGTGGCCATTCCCGAAGGCGCGCAGACCGGCCGCAAGCTGCGCCTGCGCGGCAAGGGTATGCCGAGCGTGCGCGCGAATGGGCAGACCGGCGATCTCTATGTCGAGATGTTCGTGGAAACCCCGCAGAACCTGACGGCCCGGCAGAAGGAATTGCTGCGCCAGTTCTGTGACTGCTCCGGCGCGGACTGCCATCCGGAAAGCGAAGGCTTCCTCGGCAAGATCAAACGCTTCTGGGGCGGCGACGGCGACGAGAAACGCCCGGTCTGACACATGTTCCCGGCGAAGCGCTGACCGCGCCGCGCCATCATTCCCCTGCGCCAAGCCACAGCGTAGTGACCCGGCGTCACGGCTTCCCATGGGGCTTACGCGTGCGTAAGCCTTGTTGGCAGACGCTGCCTGAGCGCGCCTATCATTACAAAGACAGGGAGTAACAACATGGCTGATGCCTTTATCGTTGATGCCGTCCGTACGCCGCGCGGCGTTGGCAAGGTCGGCAAGGGCGCCCTCGCCCACATGCACCCGCAGCATCTTGCGGCCACCGTTCTCAGCCAGCTGCGCGACCGCAACAAGCTGGACACCGAAACCGTTGACGACATCATCTGGGGCACCTCCAGCCAGCGCGGCGCGCAAGGCGGCGACATGGGCCGCATGGCCGCCCTCGACGCAGGCTACAATGTGAAAGCCTCGGGCGTGACGCTGGACCGTTTCTGCGGCTCGGGCATTACCACCGTGAACCTCGCCGCAGCGCAGATCATGTCGGGCATGGAACAGTGCGTCATCGCCGGCGGCTGCGAAATGATGAGCTACACGGCCGCTTCGGCCGACCCGAAATCCCCGCCGATGATGGATGCCGGCAACCTGCGCCTGCGCGAGAAGCACCCGCAATCCCAACAGGGTTGCTGCGCAGACGCCATCGCGACACTGGAAGGCATCGACCGCGAAGCTGTCGACCAGCTGGCCGTGGTTTCCCAGGAACGCGCCGCCCGCGCGATCAAGGAAGGCCGTTTCAACAAGTCTGTCGTGCCGGTTTACAATGTCGATGGCACCCTAGCCCTCGACCATGAAGAGTTCCCCCGCCCCGGCACCACGATGGAAAGCCTGGCTGGCCTGAAGACCGTGTTCAACATGTTCTGGAACATCCCGGTCGACGACAAGGGCACCACCTATGGCAGCCTGATCGAGAGCCGCTACCCGCAGCTCAAGGGCAAGATCCAGCACGTGCACCATGCCGGCAACTCCTCGGGTGTCGTGGACGGCTCGGGCGGCGTTCTGCTGGCCTCGGAAGGCTACATGAAGAAGCACGGCCTGAAGCCGCGCGCCCGCATCGTGGCAACCGCCAACATGGGCGACTGCCCGACGCTGATGCTGAACGCGCCGGTTCCGGCCGCCAAGAAAGTGCTCGAGAAAGCCGGTCTCACCACCAGCGACATCGATGTCTGGGAAATCAACGAGGCGTTCTCGGTGGTTGCCGAAAAATTCATCCGTGACCTGAAGCTCGACCGCGAGAAGGTGAACATCAATGGCGGCGCCATGGCGCTTGGCCACCCGATCGGCGCCACCGGCTCGATCCTCATCGGCACCGCGCTGGACGAGCTTGAGCGTTCGCAGAAGCGCTATGGCCTCGTCACCATGTGCGCCGCTGGCGGCATGGCCCCGGCGATCATCATCGAGCGTCTCGACGCCTGATTTTCTCAAGACGAATAGAGACAAAGCCCCGCCGGTTTGCGCCGGCGGGGTTTTTCTTTGGCGGATGGGCCAGCACAGAAACCTCTGCGCCTGCCGCGCGAGATGGCTTTCCTCCGGGCAATTGGGCGGGTATCGCTGCCCGGATGATGGATACTGTTGTTTTTGATACCCTGCTGCTGGCGCTTGAAACCGGCGCTGTTCCCGTGCCTGAAACCGGGCCGATCCTGGTGCTGAACGCCGAGCCGGGCAGCTGGCTGGCGCAGCTGCCGAAGGAGCGCGTTGTCTGCCGCACAAGCCTGAAGCCCGCCCATGACGCGTTGAAGGCGGCCGGATATACGGTGCTGGCGCCCGACAGCGTGGATATTCCCGAAGCGATGCTGACGATCGTGGTGCCGCCCCGGCAGCGGGATTATGCCCGCGCGCTTTACGCTCGCGCCCTGATGGCCGCGCCGGAAGGCGGCTATGTGCTGGCCAGCCTGCCGAACACGCTGGGCGGCAAGACGGCGGAGAAGACGCTGGCCGAGATCGCCGGCGATGCCGAGAGCTTGTCGAAGCACAAATGCCGGGCCTTCTGGACCGTGAAACATGCAAGCCTCGTGAACGAAGACCTGGCGCAGGACTGGATCGAGGAGGATGCCCCGCGCGAGATCGAGCCCGGCCTCTGGAGCCGGCCGGGCCTGTTCAGCTGGGACCGGATTGATCCGGGCAGTGAGCTTCTGGCTGACAGCGTGCCGGAATACACCAAGGGGATCGGTGTCGACATTGGCGCGGGCAACGGTTTCCTCAGCCGCGAGATCCTGCGCCATTGCGCGAATGTCGAGCGGATGGACCTGTTTGAGGCCGATTACCGCGCCCTCTTCTGCCAGGAGCAGACGATGGCGGAATTTTCCGGCCGCTGCACGCTGACCTGGGGCGACGCACTGAAGGACATGCCGCGGGCGACCTATGATTTCGCCGTGATGAACCCGCCCTTCCATACGGGGCGGGCGGACAATTCAGAGCTTGGCCGCGCCTTTATCCGGGCTGCCGCTGCCACGCTGAAGCCGTCGGGCACGCTGTGGCTGGTGGCGAACCGGCATCTTCCGTATGAGGCAGAACTTTCGGCCTGTTTCCGCAGCCAGGAAATGCTCGAAGACGAAGACGGCTACAAGATCATCAAGGCCGAAAAACCCAAGCGCCAGAAGTGATCAGGGTCTGACCGGGCATGGACGACACACGCAAGCTGGCAAAATATCTCGCCGGGCTGGGCTATGGCTCGCGCAAGGAAATGGAAGTGGCGATCCGGCGCGGCCGCGTGACCGGCTGGGGCGAGGATGTGCGCTTTGACGGCGAGCCGCTGGACCCTGCGCCCGGCATGGTGCTGATGATGCACAAGCCGGCGGGGTATACCTGTTCGCATGCCGATCAGGGGAAGCTGGTGTATGACCTGCTACCGCCGCGTTTCCTGAAACGCGATCCCAAGCTCTCCTCCATCGGGCGGCTGGACGCGGAGACGACCGGGCTTCTTCTGTTTACGGATGATGGCGCGCTGCTACACCGATTGATCTCGCCCAAGTCCGATATTCCGAAAACCTATGAAGCCACCCTCGCCCGCCCCCTGGAAGGGTTTGAGCGCGAGTTCTTTGCCTCCGGCTCACTGATCCTGCGCGGCGAGGACAAGCCTTGCCTGCCGGCGGAACTTGACGTGACGGGCGAGCGCACCGCGCGGCTGACCCTCACTGAGGGGCGTTACCATCAGGTGCGCCGGATGTTTGCCGCTGCGGGCAACCATGTGGAGGCGCTGCACCGCGCCCGCTTCGGACCGCTGGAACTGGGCGATCTGCGCGAGGGCGCGTGGCGGCTACTGACGCCGGAGGAACGCGCCGCGCTCGGCTGAGCTTCTAACCAGCCTGAAGGACCTTGAAGGTGGCGCTGGCGCGGGCGACCGGCACACCGTCTGCCCGCATGAGGCAATCGGCAAAGCAGATCGACCCGCCGGTCTTGACGAAATGCGTGTCAGTGGCGAGCCACTGGCCGATCTTTGCCGAGCCCAGATAGTCGGTGTTGAGGGTGATTGTGACGAGGCCGCCGGGCGCGCCGCGGCCTTCATCCTGGAGCGCCGCAACGCAGGAAAGTCCCATTGCATTGTCAGCCAGCGAAGCGATCAGGCCGCCATGGACAAGGCCGCGCGAGTTACAGTGCGCTTCTGACAGGAAAAGCCCGATGGACACTTCCCGCGCCCCCGTTTTCGAGAAAAGGGGTTCCCAAGGATCGGTAAAGCGCGATTTGCGGAAATGCGGGCTGTAGCCTTCGGGGACCTTGGGTTCTGTCATGGAACCGAGTTTGTAGATGGCATTG
>NZ_NCJT01000207.1 GCF_002282565.1 Hyphomonas sp. 34-62-18 | reverse complement strand
TAGCCTTTGGGGTCTGGCGGCATGAGATTGTCGATATGGCCGCCGGCAGACTCATCGGCCGCATCGCCATAAAGCTTGGCGAAGTTTTCGCGCATGAATTCGGGATCGGAATAGCGGCGGGTATCGACCATCTTCGAGAGCGAGGCCGGGCGGCCGGGGATCATGGTGACGCCGGCGGTGGTGGCGCAGAGGATGAGACGTTTGACCCGGGCGCGATACTGGAAGGCGAACTGCTGGGCGAGCGCGCCGCCCCAGGAGACGCCCATGACGTCCATCTCATCAATGCCGTAACGGTCCACCAGTTTGCGGATCCAGCGGGCGAGCATCCAGTGGCGGTAGGGCCATTGGGTGACCGGGCTGCCGCCAACGCCGGGCACGTCCAGCGTGAGAATTTCCCGGTCTGGGAACATGTCTCCCAGGCCGGAGGCCAGTTCCAGATTGGCGCCGATGCCGTTGAAGAAGACCAGCGGGCGGCCAGCGCCCTGCCCTTCCACCGGCCAATGGGCGACCCGCAGGAGGACGCCGTCGACATCTTCCATTGTGATCACAGGCGAACGGAGCATGGCGGGCATCAGCGTTTATCCTTCAAAGGGCCTAGTCGTTGAAGACGTAGCGGCCCGGCGCTGCATAGATGGGGGGGAAGGCTTCGTTGCCAAGCTCTTTAGGTGCAGCTTTCAGCGGGCCGGAGCGCTCTTTCAGCCACTGACCCCAGAGCGGCCACCAGGAACCGGACTGTTCTTCCGCGCTGGCCGCCCATTCGTCCGCCGTCGGCTTGATTTCCTTGCCGCGGAAATACTTCGCCTTCGGATTGCCCGGCGGATTGATCAGCGATTGCAAGTGTCCGCTGGAGGAGAGGATGAATTCGACATTCTTCGAGCCGAGCAGCGCGGGCGTGCGGTAGCAGGCTTTCCAGGGCGTGATGTGATCGGTCACGCCGGCAACGACGAAAGCGTCTGCCGTGACCTTGCTGAGGTCTGCCATATGGCCCGCGACTTCAACCTTGCCCGGATTATCGAAAGGCTGGTTCAGGGCCACGTCGAGATAATCGGAATGGAGGGCTGCCGGAAGGTTTGTCGTGTCGTTGTTCCAGAACAGAACGTCATAGGGCGGAGGATCTTCGCCCATCAGGTAGTTGTTGACCACATAGTTCCAGATGAGGTCGTTCGGACGCATCCAGGCGAACATGCGGGCAAGATCGTCGCCCTTCAGGATGCCGCGCGACTTTGAGTATTTCCGCGCAATCTCAAGGCTGCCATCGGAGACGATCTGGCCGATGTCGCTATCGTCGCGCTGCGGGTTCAGCACGCAGACCATGAAGGTGAGCGAGTTGATGCGCTTGTCGCCCGCCGCTGCCAGAAGGCTGGCGAAGGTGGCGGTGGTGATGCCGCCCGAGCAGGCGCCCGATACGTTGAGCTTGGGCGACTTGGTGATCTTGCGGACGACTTCGCTGGCCTGGATCAGGCTGTCGATATAGTCGGCGAGGCCCCAGTCCTTGTGCTTCTTGGTCGGGTTGCGCCAGGAGATGACGAAGGTCTGCTGCTCCATCGCCAGCAGGAACTGGACCATCGACGTCATCGGCGTTAGGTCCATCGCGTAGAACTTGTTGATCTGTGGAGGGATGATCAGGATCGGGGTCTTGTGGACTTTCTCAGTGAGCGGGGCATACTGGATCAGCTCCAGCATCTCGTTCTTCCAGACCACCTGCCCTTTGGAGATGGCGAGGTTTTCGCCGACCTTGAAGGGGCGCTTGTCGACCTGGGCCGGGAGCCCGCCATTCTTAGTCAGGTCGTCGTAGAGGTTTTTCATGCCCTTCAGCAGCGACAGGCCACCGGAATCGACCACGCGCTTGGCCGCGGCGGGATTGCCCACGAGGGTGTTCGTTGGCGCGATGGCATCGGTGATCATGCCCATCACGAACTTGGCGCGAGCGTGTTCCAGCTCTCCCATCTGGATCTCGTTGACCCAGCTGTGGAGGTGTTCCTGCGTGGCCAGGTATGCCTGCATGCCGCGCTTGTAGAAGGGGTTATGTTCCCAGGCGGGATCCTTGAAGCGGCGGTCTTTCTTGTCGGCTTCGCGCTTTGACTTGCCGAGCAGGATTTCGGTGTTTTCGCTGGTGATCTTGCCGACCATCTTGGCGGTGGTCACCGGGTTGGTCATGGTTGAGCGCAGCATCATGGCGACGGCGCCGAGCAGTTCCTGCCGGTTGAAGCCCCCCAGCAAAGGGTTCAACGCAGCGGTGTTTTCAGCTGCATTCCGGGCGATTTCGTCTTTCGGTGACGTCACGTCTATTCCTCCCCAAGGCCTTCCGGACTGTTACCGGGTTCCTGTCCCAGCCGCCGGTTTTTAACCATGATCCCTTTCTTTTCCTGAAAGAGAACACGGTGAAGTTTATGATAAAATTCGTTTCACAGTCAGTTTTCTCTGTCAAACTGCTTCACTGGCCATGAAAACGCGCGACCGTATCCTTCAGGTGAGCCTGCTTCTCTTCAATGAAGAGGGCGAGGCGCAGCTGTCTTCTGTAGATGTTGCCAACGCGCTGGAGATTAGCCCCGGGAACCTCTACTATCATTTCAAGGGCAAGGACGCGATCATCCGGGCCCTCTATGACCGGTTTGAAGAGGAGATGCGCGTCATCCTGCGCGGCTCGAGCGGGGGCGTTGCCTCGATCGAGGACAACTGGGTCTACATCTACATCCTTCTGGAAGAGATATACGACTTCCGCTTCTTCTACCGGGATCTTGCCGGGATGATGTCCCGCTACCCCGATCTGGCTGGCCGCTTCCGCACACTGATTGCGGAGAAACGAGCGACCATTCAGCGAATCCTTGACGATCTGGCGCGGCTCGGCGTGATCGAGATTGATCCGCGCCTGAAGCCGCCCCTGACGCAGCAGATCATCACCACACTGACCTTCTGGCTGGCTGGCGATGCCCTATCCAGGGAGGCACATGACGGCCCAGCCCTGATCCACAATACGGTGTTTCAGGTGATGTGCCTGATCGTGCCCTATATGGGAGAGAATGGCCCTGCCGCCCTCAGCGGCATGATCCGCCATTTCAAGGAAGCCAAGTCCTGATACGGATGGGTTGAGGCAGGCAGGCTACCGTCTGGCAGCCTGCCTGTTCCAGAATTGTGGCTTAGCTGGCGAGGGCTTTTGCCTGCTTGGCCCACTCGCCTTTCAGCACGCGGCCACGGGCACCGATAGCTGCGTCAAGCGCTTCCAGCTCAGCCTTTTTCATGGCGGCGATCTGAGAGAAGCGCGTGATGCCGGCTTCGTTCAGTTTCTTTGCCATGGCCGGCCCAACGCCAGTGATCTTCGTCAGATCGTCAGCGACCTCGGCTTCGATCGGCTCCATCGCAGCCTTGACGGCCTTGGAGGCGCGCTTGGCAACGCGTTTGGCAGTCTTGGCAACATCAGCGCCCGTTTCCGAAGCGACGGCTTCGATCTCGGCGGTGAGGCGGGCGATGCGCTCTTTCAGGTGCAGGTCGCTCGCCTTCGTGCGGGCCTTTGCGGTGACGCTGGCGACTTCGTCTTCCAGCTTGTCGACGCGGCGGGCGAAGGCTTCACGGGCGGTGCCGAGGCCTTTGACGCCGAGCAGGTCGCGCATACGCTCCATGCGGGCTTCAAACTGGGTCTGGGCTTTCGCCTGGAATTCGCGGGCGGTTTCGACAGCCTTGGCAACATTGCCGGAGGCTTTGCTGAAGCTTTCATTACCGGCGAGGCGGGCGCGAACATCCTGCTCGATTTCAGCGCCGCGCTTGACGAGGTCTTCGAACACTTCGGCAGACTGCTTGTTCACGACGGTTGCGCCGGCAAGGGCGGAGTCGTAGGCTTTGCCATAGGCGCCGACGCCGGCGAGCCAGATCTTGTAGGCCATCTCTGAGGAATGGGCTTCGATTGCCTTGCCAGCGGCCTCAGCTTTGGCGCGGGCGGCGGTTTTGGTGGTCTTCTTGGCCATGAGTATCTCCCTGGCGGCTTGGTCTATGACGCCGGATGTAGGGAAAAAGTCTAGAAAGCGCATACTAATCGCGGCGCGGCGCTTGAATCCCGCGGGGGAAGCCCTCTATCCACTGGGGCAGATAAACAGAGGAGACCTCCCATGAGCGCAGTTGATTACCAGGTGGACGGCAAGACCTATGAAGGCTGGTTGGTGAAGCCCGAAGGCAGGACGAACGCCCCTGTGGTGGTGATCGCCCATGCCTGGGGCGGCCTGACCGACAATGAAAAGCAGAAGGCCGCCATTGTGGCCAAAGAGTTTGGCTACGCGGCGTTTGCCATGGATGTTTACGGCAAGGGCAAGCGCGGCGAGACCGTGGAAGAGTGCCAGGCGCTGATGAACCCGCTGGTAGGCGACCGGGCAGAGCTGCAGAAGCGGCTTGCGGGCGGGCTGGCCGCCGCGAAGGCGCAGCCGGGGGTGGACGGATCGAAGGCAGCCGCCATCGGCTTCTGCTTCGGCGGGCTTTGCGTGCTGGACATGGCGCGGTCGAACCAGGACGTGCTGGGCGTGGCCTCGTTCCACGGCCTCTTCCGCCCGGCGGAGAATATCCCCCAGCCGAAGATCAAGGCGAAGGTGCTGATCG
>NZ_NCJT01000206.1 GCF_002282565.1 Hyphomonas sp. 34-62-18 | reverse complement strand
GTGGTAAAAACCCTCTTCTCCCGCCCCGGCTTCAGCCTCACCTATGCCTGGTTCAAGAGTGGCTTTCCTCTTCCTCTGCATACGCACAATGCCGATTGCCTCTATTACATCGTCGCTGGCTCTCTCCAGCTCGGCACGGAAAAACTCGGCAAGGGCGACGGCTTTTTCATCGGCAAGGACAAGGCCTACCGCTATACGCCCGGCCCGGAAGGCGTCGAAGTTCTGGAGTTCCGCAGCGAAGAGAACTTCGACATCAAATTCCTCGCCAAAACCCTGCCTGCCTGGGCCAAGATCACCGATGTGATCAAGGAGCGCCGCCCGGCCTGGGCCAATGAAACACCGCCCAGCCACGCCCGCTGAACGTAACCATCATGACCCGGAACAGATTCGAAAACAAAGTCGCCGTCATCACCGGCGCAGCCTCCGGCATTGGCGCCGCCACGGCCCGCCTTCTGGCCCGCGAGGGCGCTCATGTTGTGTTGGCAGACCTGAACGACAATGGCGGCGCCTCCATCGCAGCAGACCTCGGCCCCACGGCCATGGCGGTGAAATGCGATGTCTCCAGCGCCGGCGATGTCCAGGCCCTGATCAAAGCGGCAGTTGAGCGGCATGGCCGCATCGATATCCTTTTCAACAATGCCGGTATCGGCAGCTTTGGCACCAGCGTGGAAATTCAGCCAGCTGAATGGGAACGCGTCATCGCGATTGATCTGCACAGTGTCTATTATGCCTGCCACTATGCCATTCCCCACATGCCGCGCGGCAGCGCCATCGTGAACACGGCCTCTATCTCCGGGCTCGGCGGGGATTATCGCTTTGCCGCCTATAACGCTGCCAAGGGCGCCGTGGTAAACTATACCCGCGCCCTGGCCGTCGATCATGGGCGGGACGGCATCCGCGTCAACGCGCTCTGCCCGGGCCTCGTCGAAACGCCGATCACGGCAGGCGTGCAGCAGCTGCCTGGCCTGCGCGAAGAGTGGCTGCGGCGCATTCCCATGGAGCGCGCCGCCCAGCCTGAAGAGATGGCCAGGGTGGTCGCCTTCCTCGCTTCGGACGATGCCTCCTATGTCACCGGCACCATCATGGTTGCCGATGGCGGGCGCACCGCGCATACCGGCCAGCCGGAAGTTGCCCGCTTCGCCTTGCCGCCTGAAACCCAATAACCCCATCCACTCAGGATACTGACCATGCGCGCTGCCGTTCTTCAGGGCAAATCCCTCAGCATCCGCCAGGTGCCAGACCCGTCTCCACTGGCCGGACAGCTTCTCGTCCGCCCCCTGTTCACCGGCATCTGCGGCAGCGATCTCAGCACCCGGAAGCAGATGGCCGCAATGGCCGAAGCCCTGCCTCCGGAAGCCCAGACCCAGATGCCGGCGATCATTCCCGGTCATGAGTTTTCCGCCGAGGTCGTCGGCATAGCGCCCGGCACGGAGACACAGATCAAGCCCGGCGATATCATCACCGGCCTGCCCTTTACCCACACACATGATGGCCCTCAGACCATTGGCCTCTCACCGGCCCATGGCGGCGGGCTGGCGGAACTTTCCTGCATGGATGCCTGCCGCAGCTTCCGCATCCCCGAGGGTGTTCCCCATGACCTTGCCGCGCTGACGGAGCCGCTGGCCGTTGGTCTGCATGCGGCCAATCTTGCCAGCCGCAACCGGGCGCCCAATGTGGTTGTCGGCTGCGGCCCGGTTGGTCTTGCGGTGATCCTCTCGCTCAGCCTGCAGGGAAGAGGCCCCATCCTGGCAGCAGATTTCTCGGCAGAGCGCCGCTGCGCCGCCAGCGCGCTGGGCGCGGATATGACGATAGACCCGGCGAGCGATTCAGCCTTCGCGCATTGGGGAGAGCTCGGCCTCAATCCCTATCCGATGTCGCCTCTGCTGGAGCGGGAGTTCCGCGGCCTTCCCCCTGGCGCCAACATTTTCGAATGCACCGGCGCACACGGCATGCTCGACCAGGTGATCAAGGGCGCCCCGCCGCATAGCCACATCATCGTCGCCGGCGTCTGCCCGCATGAGGAGAAGCTCACTCCGCTTGACGGTATCCTCCGTGAACTGACTCTGAAATTCAGCTTCGCCTATCGTCCGGAAGAGTTTGCCGCTGCGCTGGGCATGATCCAGGCCCATCCGGAAAAGGCCGCCCGCCTGATCACCAGCCGTCAGCCGCTCGCCAACACTGAGGCTGCCTTCGACAGCCTCGCGAAAAGCCCCAGCGAGATCAAAATCCTGATCGATCCCAATACCTGAAGCTAGAGCGCCCGCCAGCCGATATCCCGGCGGCAAAAACCACCCGGCCAGTCAATCGCGTCGACGCCCGCATAGGCCCGGTCCACCGCTTCGCGGAGGCTGGCCCCACTGGCGGTGACGTTCAGCACCCGGCCACCCTTGGCCACCAGCTTGCCATCAGCGGTAACATCCGTGCCCGCATGAAACACCGTCACGCCGTCCAGCGCCCCAGCCGATTTGACGCCTTCGATAACACTGCCTTTTTCATAACTGCCGGGATAGCCGTTTGCGGCGAGCACCACGGTCGCGGTGGGCTGGAAGTCTTCCAGCTCGAGCAGTGCCGCGAACGCCTCTTCGTTCCCCTTCAAGCCACCGGTCGCTGCCACGAGGATCGCCGGCACAATATCGCCCTTCAGGCCTTTCATCAGCACCTGGCATTCAGGATCGCCGAAGCGGGCGTTGAACTCGACCACTTTGGGTCCCTCAGCAGTGACCATGATGCCAATGTAAAGCACGCCCTGATAGGGCATGCCATCTTTCGCCATGCCCTTCAGCATCGGCGTGGCAATCTCGCGCCTGACGCGCGACATGATCTCTTCACTGACGATCGGGGCGGGGGCATAGGCGCCCATACCGCCGGTATTCGGGCCAATGTCGCCATCGCCCACACGCTTGTGGTCTTGGGCGGCCGGCAGGAAGATTGCGCCTTCGCCATCGGTGATGACGAATACGCTGGCCTCTTCGCCATGCATGAATTCCTCGATCACCAGCGTAGCCGAGGCTGAGCCGAACTTGCCCGACAGCATCTCGTCGATTTCAGCGTCCGCCTCTTCCAGGGTTTCGGCAATGACCACCCCCTTGCCGGCTGCCAGGCCATCGGCCTTCAGCACATAAGGCGCGCTCATCTTGCGCAGGAAGGCTTTGGCAGGCGCCGCTTCCGTGAACTCGCCATAAGCCGCCGTCGGCACGCCGTACTTGGTCATCCGGGCTTTGGAGAAAGCCTTGGAGGCTTCCAGCTGGGCAGCTTCCTTCGACGGGCCAAACACGTCAAAGCCGCGGGCGCGCAGTATGTCCGACAGGCCAAGCGCCAGGGGCGCTTCCGGGCCGATGACCACCAGATCCGGCTCGATCTGCAAGGCGAGTTTCACCAGCCCGTCAATATCGTCGGCAGCCACGTCAAAACAGGGGCCAACCTGGTCCATACCCGGATTGCCGGGCGCGCAGTGGACCACGTCCACCAGCGGCGATTGGGCCATTTTCCAGGCCAGGGCGTGTTCACGGCCGCCCGATCCGATCAGCAGTATGTTCATGGGGGCGCTTGATGCGCTGGGCGGGGCATGGGATCAAGCCCAAATGCCTGACTCGCCCACCACAAATCAGCCTGAACTGACGGTCTCCGAACTCGCCGCGAGCCTGAAGCGGACGATCGAGACGAATTACGACCATGTGACGGTGCGCGGCGAGCTTGGCCGGGTGACCATTGCCAAGTCTGGCCACATGTATGCCGACCTGAAAGACGACAAGGCCGTGCTCAACACCATCATGTGGCGCGGGCAGGTGGACCGGCTGACCTTCCGTCCCGAGGAGGGCCTTGAGGTCGTCGCCACCGGGCGTTTGTCGACCTATGAGGGCCGCTCGTCCTACCAGCTGATTGCCAGCACCATGCGGCTCGCGGGGGCGGGCGCGCTGATGCAACTCCTTGAAGAGCGTAAGAAAAAACTCGCGGCAGAGGGCCTCTTCGACGCCAATCACAAGAAGCCGATCCCCTATATGCCCCGCACCATCGGGGTGATCACCTCGCCCACGGGGGCGGTGATCCGGGATATTCTCCACCGGATCCGCGACCGGTTTCCGGTGCGCGTCATTGTCTGGCCCGCGCTGGTGCAGGGGGATCAGGCTGCCGCCCAGGTGACCGCCGGCATCCGGGGGTTCAACGCCATGACGGGGACGGACCGTCCCGATGTGCTGATCGTGGCGCGGGGGGGCGGGTCGATCGAAGACCTCTGGCCGTTCAACGAAGAGGTGGTCGTGAGGGCCGCTTTCGAGAGTGAAATCCCTTTGATTTCAGCGGTTGGGCACGAAACCGACACCACCCTGATCGACTATGTCTCCGACCGGCGGGCACCGACGCCAACGGGGGCGGCCGAGATGGCCGTGCCGGTGCGGACCGAGTTGATCCTCAGCATCGAGGAGTCCGGGCAGCGGCTGAAACGGGCCCTGACCCGTAGCCTCACGCGCGCCCGTGACAAGCTCAGCGCAGCCCGCCTGCCCCGCCCGGAAAGCCTTTTGCAAACAAAGCGTCAGCGGCTTGACTATGCCGCCGCCAGCCTGCCGAAAGCCGCCCTCGCGCTGACCCAGAAGGCGCGCCTGAAACTCTCCCGCCTGCAGCTTTC
>NZ_NCJT01000205.1 GCF_002282565.1 Hyphomonas sp. 34-62-18 | reverse complement strand
CCCGGCAGCGGCGGTGAAGCGGCAACCGTGATGGGCTATCCCGTCACCGAGATGGAAGACATGCCCGACATTGGCGAAGGCAATGCCGCCATCGCGTTCGGTGATTTCAAACGCTTCTATCTGATCGCCGACCGCCAGGGCGCGCGCGTGCTCAGGGATCCGTTCTCAGCCAAGCCTTACGTGCTGTTCTATACGACGAAACGTGTGGGCGGCGGCGTTCAGAACTTCGATGCGGTCAAGGTGATGGTTTTCTGAGTTTTATTTGCTCACGCGGAGTCTTTGAATTGCTCGGATGCTGTTCCGGGCTCCGCCCGGGCATCCTGCGCCTTCGCGTTGCTCGTGGGGGTGACCTACCGAGATATTGTAATGTTGTCCAAGGAGAAATGGAAATGCTGGAATCCGTGATTGTGGCGATCATTCGCCAGGCGGCGCTGCTGACGAAACCTCAGCAGGAGGAGTTTACGACGAAGGCGGCTGAGGCTGTGGCGGCGCTTATCAAAGGCACTGCGAGCGGCATCGACAATGAGCTGCTGAAACAGGTGGGCCTGCCAATGGGTGGGCAGGTGATCACCAAACTTCAGGCGCTGATCTGAGCACCTTACCGGGCCGCCTGCTGGGCGCGGGCGGCCCGCTTTCATCTTTCAAGGAATAATCAGATGTCGGACCTGACGGTGATAACGCCGCCAGCAGGAGAGCCTGTGCCTCTCCATGCGGTGAAAGAGTTTCTGCGCCTCGGCACAGATGCAGAAGACGGGCTGGTGGCCGGGCTTATCGCGTCGGCCCGGGCGCAGATTGAGGCAGCGAGCGGGCTGGCGTTGGTGTCACGCACGTTGCGGCGGACATGGACGCGCTGGCCATGGGCGATAGTGGCGGGCGGCGTGCGCTTGCGGCCTGGACCGGCGGGGACGCTCGTTTCCATTGTGCGTGTGGATGCCGCCGGTGAGAGCGAGAGTTTTACGCCGCGATTTGAAATTGCCGGCGGCAAACTGCGCCTGAAGGCGGGGCAGGACCTACCGGGTATTCCTCCAGGTGGGCGCATGGAGGTGACTTTTGAGGCGGGCTTTGGCGCGCAGGGGGAGGTGCCTGAGGATCTTCAGTATGCGGTGAAACTGTACGTGCAGGCGGCTTACCTGCGCGGATCGGAGCGGCCGCTTTCGAGTGTGCCGGAAGATGTTCAGGCGATCCTAGATGCACGGCGGGAGTGGGCGATATGAGCGGGGAAGTGGCTGTGCAGGCGACCCTGATGGCGGCGCTGCGCGGAGACGCCGGCGTACAGTCGATCTTCGGAGCCAATGCCCGGATATATGACGATGAGACCGAGGCGCCCGCGTTTCCCTTCGCGCGGCTGGAGCGGCATGAATGCCGGCCCATCGGGGCGAGCGGGGGCGAGGCAAGCGAGCATGTGATCACGCTGGCGGTGCTGTCCCGACATGGAGGGCTGCGCGAAGCGAGATCCGCATTGTCTGCGCTGCGGGCTGCGATTGAAAGCGCAGACTGGAGCGGAGCGGAGCGTCATATTGTGCTCGCGTACACGACCTATTCGGATGTGATGCGCCAGTTCGACCGGCGAGCATTTCGCGGGGTCATCCGGTTCCGGATCATTTCAGAAGAGGAGGCCGCGTGATGGCAGGGCAAAGAGGCAGGGATATCCTGCTGAAGATTGGTGACGGGGCCGGGACATTCGTAACCGTGGCCGGTGTGCGCGCAAGCCGGATCGAGCTCAATGCCGGGATGATTGATGCGACGGGGATGGATTCGCCTGATGCCTGGCGGGAGCTGATCGCCGGGGCGGGGACGAAGACGGCGCGCGTGACGGGGCGAGGCGTGTTCCGCGATGCTGAGTCTGATGCCCGAATGCGCGCGGTGTTTTTTGGCGGGGAGACGGCTGTCTGGCAGCTGGTGTTGCCACATTTCGGCGTGCTGGAAGGCGCATTTCTGATCGCGCAGCTTTCCTGGAGCGGGACGCATGAAGGAGAAGCGGAGTTTTCCGTGGCGCTGGAGAGCGCGGGGGCGTTGAGCTTTGAGGCGATCCCATGAACGGCGCGCGCGGGGAGACGACACTGACCGTGGGCGGACAGGCGCGGCGCGTCTGCCTGACGCTGGGGGCGCTCGCGGAGATCGAAAGCGCGCTCGGCTGCCGCACAATGGGGGAGCTCGAACTACGGATGCGGGCGCTTTCGGCAGCGGATTTGATCATCGTGATTGGTGCGCTGCTTCGGGGTGGGGGTGAGGCAGAGACGGCTGCGAAGATCAGTGCGGCAGACGTTTCACCGGGCTTTGCGGCGCGGGCGGTGGCCGAGGCGTTCCGGTTGGGGCTGGCGGGCTGATGCTGCCCTGGGGCGAAATGTTGCGGGCGGCGCTGACGCTGGGGATCGGGCCGGAGGCGTTCTGGCGGCTGAGCGTGCGGGAGTGGCGATGGCTCTGCCAGGGTGGCGAGGCCCCATCCCGCGGGGATCTCGCGATGATGATGAAAGATTATCCGGATACGGGAGAAGGCAGTGAACGAGTTTGAGAGGGAATTGAGCGCAGCGGGCGACGCCTTGAGGGCGTTAAGTGATGGGCCGGGACGGGAAGCGGCGGACGCGCTGAGCGCCGCGTTTGATGGCGCGGGGCAGCGGATTGAGGCGGCGCTCGGTCAGGCGGCACGGACGGGCGAGCTCGACTTCCGGCGAATGGCCGATGGTATTTTGCGGGAGTTGGCACGGGTAGCAGCAGAGGCTGTGATCCTCCGCGGGCAGGGCGCGGGCGCAGGCATAAATGCGACATTCAATTTTGCGCAGGGGGCTGGCGACGGCAGCGTGGCAGGAAGCGCAGCGGGTGTGGCCGCCGTTCTGGCGCGGATGGTTCAAGCGGGAGGGCGGTTTTCATGAGTCTGGCGCTTTTCCATGAAGTGAACCTCCCTTTACCCCTGGCACTGGCAGCGACGGGCGGGCCAGAGCGCAGGGTGGAGACGCTGACACTGAGCGGCGGGCAGGAGGCGCGCAACGCTGCCTGGGCGGGATCGCGCCGGCGGTGGGATGTTGGCAGCGCGGCCGCGCGCATCGAGACATTGCAGGCGTTGATCGCCTTCTTTGAGGCGCGGGGCGGAAAGCTTTACGGGTTTCGCTTTCGCGACATGCTGGATGACAGGTCTGGCGCTCTGGGGACGGAGGTATCTGCACAGGATCAAGCCATTGGCCTGGGAGATGGGGCACGCACCGAATTTGCGCTTGTAAAACACTATGGCGGCTGGGCGCGGCGGATTTGGAAGCCTGTTGCGGGAAGTGTGCGCGTAGCGGTGGATGGCGCGGAGGCAGCGTTTGGCGTGAACACAGAAACGGGCGTCGTGACGCTGGCATCGGCGCCTTCAGCTGGCGCGTTGGTGACGGCGGGGTTCCGGTTTGATTGTCCGGTGCGGTTCGACACTGACCGGCTGGACGTGACGCTGGAAGGATTTGGCGCGGGCCGGGTGATCCGTGTGCCGCTGGTTGAGATCATCGGGTGAAGCGATGCGGGAAGTTAGTGAAGCGTTTGGGGAACGGTTGGCGGGCGGGGTGACTACCACGTGTCTCTGCTGGGCCATTGCAAGAAAGGACGGGCTTATTCTGCGCCTGACGGAGCATGACGGCCCGCTGATGGTGGCGGGGGAAACCTATCTGCCGGGCGCCGGGTTGGAAGGAGCAGAGTTTGTACAAACGGCGAGCCTGGCGCCAGGGCGGGCGGCGGCACGCGGGGCGCTTTCCCATGATGCAATCACGGAGGAAGACCTGGAGGCGGGCCTGTGGGACGGAGCGCGCGTGGATGTGTGGCGGGTGGATTGGCAGGCGCCGGACCATCGCGTGCATGTCTGGACCGGGCGGATTTCCGAAGTGGCGCGCGGGGCGCTGGGGTTTGAGGCCCAGCTGGTGTCGCTCAAAGCTGATCTGGAGCGGCCGCTGGGGCGGATCTACGCCCGCAGGTGTGATGCGGTGCTGGGGGATACGCGTTGCGGTGTGGATCTGGAAGCGTTTCCGGGTGTGGTGTGTGACCACAGGTTTGAGGCCTGCCGGAGCGTGTTTGGCAATGTGGAGAACTTTCGGGGGTTCCCGCACCTTCCGGGGGCGGATTTCGTGTTGGCAGGGCCTGCTTCAGCAGGGAATGATGGGGGCAAGCGATGAAGCGGGCAGAGATCGTTGCCGCGGCGCGCGGATGGCTGGGCACGCCCTACCGGCATCAGGCGAGCCTGAAAGGCGCCGGGTGTGACTGCCTTGGTCTTGTGCGCGGGGTGTGGCGCGAAGTGATCGGGCCGGAGCCCGAAGTCCCACCGCCCTATACGCCGGACTGGGCGGAGGCGCTGGGGCGGGAGACACTGCTGGAGGCGGCGCGGCGGCGGCTGGACGAGACTGTGCCGGTAGCGGCGCGCGCGGGAGACGTGGTGATATTCCGTATGGGGATGGGTGTGCCAGCCAAGCATTGCGCAATTCTGAGCGTGGCGGCGGCATTTGCATTTCCGGCCGTGGAGGACTGAAAATGGCACAGATTGCATTTGCCGAGATTGGCGCGGCAGTCGGTTCGCGACTGTTGCCGGCGGGGCTGAACCTGGCAGGGCGGGCAATTTCGGGCGCGGCGATTGGCCGGGCTGCCGGGGCGCTGGCCGGGCGGGCGCTGGACCAGTATCTGGCCGGGCCGATGGAGGGGCCACGCCTCAAGGCGCTGCATGTGATGGAGGCGAGCGAGGGGGCGGGTGTTCCCTCCGTTTATGGCCGGATGCGGGTGTCCGGTCAGCTGATCTGGGCGGCGCGGTTCCGGGAGCGGCGCACGACACGAAACGCGAGCAGCAAGGGCGGGCCGCGCGTCAATGAGTACAGCTATTCTGTGAGCTTTGCCGTGGCGATTGGCGAGGGGCCGGGCGTGCGTATGGTGCGCGCCTGGGCGAATGGGGAGGCGTTTGATCTCTCCGGCGTGACCCACCGCATTTATGATGGCGGTGACGGGCAGGTGCCTGATCCGCTGATCGAGATGATAGAAGGGGAAGCGCCCGCGTATCGAGGAACCGCTTACATCGTGTTCGAAGATTTACCACTGGACGCGTTTGGCAACCGGCTGCCGCAATTGTCTTTCGAGATTGTGCGTGTACCGCCGGGTGATGCTGAGCCGGGACTCAGAGACAGCGTGACGGGGGTGAACATCATTCCGGCATCAGGCGAGTTTGTGTATGCGACCGAGATCGTCCGTGAGCAGCTTGGACCAGGGCGGGAGCGGGCGATCAATGCCAATTCAGGAGAGGCGCGGGCTGATTTTCTTGTCTCGCTGGACCAATTGCAAGAAGGGCTGCCGCGCGTCAGCCATGTGGCGCTGACGGTGGGGTGGTTTGGATCAAACGTGAACGCTGGGGAGTGTGTGATCCGGCCGGGCGTGGAGACGCGGGAGCGGACGACTGCGCCGCAGACCTGGAGCGTGGCGGGCGAGGAGCGGGCAGAGGCCTACCTGATTTCGCAGGATGAGGCGGGCAATGCCATCTATGGCGGTACGCCGTCCGACGCCTCGGTGGTGCAGGCGATCCGTGAGCTGAAGGCGCGGGGATATGCGGTGACGCTGACACCCTTCCTGATGATGGATGCGCCAGGCTTTCCGTGGCGCGGGCGGATTGGTGTGTCTGCGGATGGCACAGCAAGCGCGCGGACGGAGATTGAGGCGTTTGTGAACGGGGCGCAGGGGTATCGCCGGTTTATTCTGCATCATGCCGCGCTTGCCGCTGAGGCTGGGGGCGTTGAAGCGTTCCTGGTGGGCAGCGAGATGCGCGGGCTGATGCGCGTTAGGGATGAGACGGGGACGTTTCCGTTTGTCGAGGCACTGTGCGCACTTGCAGCGGAGGTGAAGGCGTTGCTGCCGGGGACGAAGGTTTCGTACGCGCGGATTGGACAGAGTATGGCGCCTATGTGCCGGGGGATGCGAGCGGTGACGTTCTGTTTCCGTTTGATACGTTGTGGGCACATGAGGCGATCGATTTCGTTGGGATCGACTGGTATCCGCCACTGGGAGACTGGCGCGCCGGAGAGGCGCATTTGGACGCGCAGGCGGGATATGCGGCGGCAGATGATCCGGCTTATCTCGCAAGCCAGATTGAGGGCGGAGAGGGGTTTGACTGGTATTATGCCGACGATGCGGCGCGGGCTGCGCAGGTGCGTACTCCCATTGTTGATACCGCGTATGGGGAGGACTGGATCTTCCGCGTGAAGGATCTTTCAGGGTGGCATGGGAACCTGCATTATCCGAGGCCGGAGGGTGTGCGGTCGGGCGCGCCCACGGCCTGGACGCCGGGGATGAAGCCGGTGCGATTGTCGGAGATCGGCTTTGCGGCCGTCGACAAGGGCGGGAATGCCCCGAATGTTTTCTATGATCCGAAAAGCAGCGAGAGCGCGCTGCCGCCGTTCTCAACGGGCGAGCGGGATGATGTGTTCCAGAAGCGGGCGCTGGGCGTGGTGTTGGCGCATTTCGAGGAGAGCCCGCTAGTGCAGGCAGCGCATGTGTGGGCGTGGGATGCGCGGCCCTATCCCGCCTGGCCGATGCGCGGGGACATATGGGGCGACGGCGGGAACTGGGCGCGCGGGCACTGGCTCAACGGGCGCGAGGGGCTGACGACGCTGGCCGCTGTCGTGGGTGATATTTGCGCGCGAGGCGGTGTGGTGGCGGATGTACGCGGGCTGGACGGGGTGATTGAGGGCTATGGCCTCGACGGGGTGCATTCGGTGCGCGCGGCGCTGGAGCCGCTGAAGGCGGCATTTGGTTTTGAGGTAGTGGAGCGCCCAGAGGGCCTCGTGTTCCATATGGGCGACGCTTTGGCCGCCGAGCTTTCGAGCGCGGGGCTGGTAGAGCCCGGTCTGATGGCGACGCGGCAGCTGATGGACAAGGCACCTGAGCGGCTGCGCCTTGCTTATGTTGATCCGGACCGGGAGTATCAGCCGGGCATTTCGGAGGCGCGGCGCGGGAGCGGGGACGCACGGCTGGTGACCGATATGGCGTTGCCGTTGGTGCTGTCGGCGGGGCGTGCGGAAGCCGTCGCAGGGGCTATGCTCGCCCAGGCAGCACGAGAGGGAACGGCAGAACTGGTATTGCCGCTGGCCGGGCTGGCCGTTGAGCCGGGCGATACGCTGCGCGTGGATGGCGGGCCTGTGTGGCGCGTGGTGGAGGCACGAGAAGAAGGCGCGCGGCGAGCGCTGGCTCTGGTACGCAACACGGCTCGGGTCGCGACGGCGCGCGATGGCGGGACGGTACCTGCGCCCGAACCTGCTCCCGTGTTTGCTGGAGTTGACCTGGCCATCATCGATGCGCCGTCCTTGCCCGGGCAAACGGAAGTAGGCCCGCTGGTGGCGGCATATGCGAGCCCTTGGCCAGGCGAAGTGACGGTACTGGCGGGGCCGGCAGCGGATGATCTAAGCGAGCGCGTCCGGCTGACGCGCCCGGCTGTGATCGGACGGCTCGTGGCGCCGGCAGGGGCCGGCCCTGACGGACGGTGGGACTGGGCGGGCGCGATCGAGGTGAATGTGCCTGGCGGAGAGTTTGCCTCTGCGAGCGAGGCGGCAGTACTGGCGGGTGGCAATGCGGCTTTGTTGGAGACAGTGGCGGGTTGGGAACTGATACAGTTTCAAACTGCTGAACTGGTGGCGCCTGAGCGCTGGCGTCTCTCGGGCTTGTTGCGGGGGCAAGGCGGACGGCCAAGCGGGGCAGCGGCAACGGGCGCGCGGCTGGTTTTGCTGGATGATGCGGTGGCGCAGGCGCGTGTCACTGGGTTGGAGGCTGGTTTAACGCTGCTGTGGCGAGCGGCCGGTCTGGGGGAAGCGGAAGAAGCGATGTTCGAGGATAGGGCAGGATTGCCCTGGGCGCCTTCGCGCCTGGCGGCGGCGCCGGGCCTTCTGCGCTGGGCGCGGCGGGGACGGGATGTGCCAGATAATTGGGACCTGCCGGACCCGCCTCGCGGGGTGACCTATGCCATGGAGGCAGACTTTGGAGCAGGCTTTACCGGACAAACAGAAACTGCGCTGACAGAGGCAATCTGGCCCCCAGGGGCCCTTGCGGTGCGCATTGCTGAGATCGGGACAGACGGACGCATCGGGGAATGGCTTTCAATCCCGGCCGGATCACCTTACCTGTAACGGTAACAGTTAGTTGCGTCTGGAAGGAGCCCTCTGTGGCGCTCGATCCTTACAAAGTGCTCGGCGTACCGCGAACGGCGACCGAGGCCGAGATCAAGAAAGCATACCGCGCCAAGGCCAAGGCGCTGCACCCTGATCTGCACCCGAACGATGAAAAGAAGGCAGAGGAGTTCAAACAGGCCTCTGCCGCTTTCGCCATCCTGGGCGACAAGGAGCAGAGAGCGAAGTTTGACCGGGGCGAGATTGACGGGGATGGCAATCCGCGCGGTTTTGCCGGCGGCGGACCTGGCGACGGGTTTCCGGGCGGTGGCTTTCGCTGGGAATCGCGCGGCGGGGCGCAGGGCGATCCGTTCGAGGACATACTCTCCGGCATGTTTGGCGGAGGCGGCCGGCGGCGCAATCCCGGGCCTATGAAGGGGCGCGATGTGCGCTACCGGGTGGAAATCAGCTTCGAGGACGCGGTGACCGGCGCCCGGCGGCGCATGACGATGGCCGATGGCAGCGCGCTGGACGTGAACATTCCGGCCGGCATCACCAGCGGGCAGGTGCTGCGCCTGAAAAGCCAAGGCCAGCCTTCGCCCACCGAAGGGCCGCCGGGCGACGCGCTGCTGGAAGTGGAAGTTGCCGAAAGCCCGATCTGGACCCGAGAAGGCAACAATCTTCGGATGACCGTTCCGGTGGACCTGAAGAAAGCCGTGCTGGGCGGGAATGTCGATGTGAAGACGCCCTCGGGGACGGTGTCTCTGAAGGTGCCTGCGGGCTC
>NZ_NCJT01000204.1 GCF_002282565.1 Hyphomonas sp. 34-62-18 | reverse complement strand
CCGCCGGAGAAGCGGCCATCCGTGATCAGAGCGCAGGCTTTGCCGAGCCGCATCGATTTCAGATAGGAGGTCGGGTAGAGCATCTCCTGCATGCCGGGGCCGCCGCGCGGGCCTTCATAGCGCACGATGACGACATCACCTGCCTTCACCTGCTTGCCGAGGATGCGCTTGCAGGCTTCTTCCTGGCTTTCGCAGACAATGGCCGGGCCGGAGAATTTCAGGATACTGTCATCCACGCCGGCGGTTTTCACCACGCAGCCTTGCTCGGCAATGTTGCCGAAGAGAACGGCAAGGCCGCCATCCTGCGAGAAGGCGTGCTCTGCCGAGCGGATGACGCCCTTTTCACGATCCGTATCCAAAGCTTTGTAGCGGCGCGACTGGCTGAAAGCCTGCGTCGTGCGCACGCCGCCCGGCGCCGCCAGGAACAGCTCCTGAACTTCAGGATCGTTGGTGACGGCGATGTCCCATTTGTTCAGCGCTTCGGCCATCGTGGGCGCGTGGATGGTGCGCACGGAGGTGTCGAGCTTTCCGGCGCGGGCAAGTTCGCCCAGGATGCCGAAGATGCCGCCGGCGCGGTGGACGTCTTCCATATGCACATTCTGCACGGCCGGGGCGACCTTGCAGAGGCAGGGGGTGACCCGGCTGAGGCGGTCGATATCGTCGAGGGTGAAGTCCACCTCGCCTTCGCGCGCCATGGCGAGGAGGTGGAGGATGGTGTTGGTGGACCCGCCCATGGCGATATCCAGCGTGATGGCATTCTCGAACGCCGCCTTGGTGGCAATGCCGCGCGCGGAGACGCCGGTGTCGCCCTGCTCGTAATACATTTTCGTGAGTTCCACGATGCGGCGGCCCGCCTTGCGGAAGAGGGCTTCGCGGTCTGCGTGCGTCGCCAGCGTCGAGCCGTTGCCGGGCAGGGCGAGGCCGAGGGCTTCGGCGAGGCAGTTCATGGAGTTGGCGGTGAACATGCCCGAGCAGGAGCCGCAGGTGGGGCAGGCGTTCTTTTCGAACTCGTCGACTTCGGCGTCTGTGCGCTCCGGATTGGCCGCTTCGATCATGGCGTCGATCAGGTCCACGGCGCGCAGCTCGCCATCAATGTTGACCTTGCCTGCTTCCATCGGCCCGCCGGAGACGAACACGACCGGAATGTCGAGGCGCAGGGCGGCCATCATCATGCCCGGCGTGATCTTGTCGCAATTGGAGATGCAGACCATCGCGTCGGCGCAATGAGCGTTGACCATGTATTCCACGCTGTCGGCGATCACTTCGCGCGAGGGCAGGGAATAGAGCATCCCGTCATGGCCCATGGCGATGCCGTCATCGACGGCGATGGTGTTGAATTCCTTGGCCACGCCGCCGGCGGCGGCGATCTCGCCGGCCACCAGCTGGCCCAGATCCTTCAGGTGGACGTGGCCGGGCACGAACTGGGTGAACGAGTTTACCACCGCAATGATTGGCTTTCCGAAATCGCTGTCCGTCATGCCCGTTGCGCGCCAGAGGCCGCGGGCACCGGCCATGTTGCGGCCGTGGGTGGAGGTGCGTGAACGGTAGGGGATCATTGGCTGAGGTCTCGATACTTACGCAAAATTTTGCCTTCCGGGGCGGAAATAGGGCCGGAAAGCGGTGAATTCACCCGCTCTTTAGCATCTGCGGGAAAGATTGGAATGGGCCAGATGGCGGATTGCCTGAGGTTGCCTAGTGCGCCGCCGCCCAGTTGCTCGCCGCCTTGGCCTCCACCACGAGGGGCACAGAGAGCTTGAGGGCGGGGCCATCGGCGGCCGCCATCGTCTTCTGCACCAGGGCGATCAGCTTGTCGGCCTCTTTCTCCGGGCATTCGAAGACGAGTTCATCATGCACCTGCAGCAGCATCTTGGCTTTCAGGCCCGCCTCGCTGAGGGCTTCGGGCATGCGGATCATGGCGCGTTTGATGATGTCGGCGGCAGAGCCCTGGATCGGGGCGTTGATCGCCTGGCGCTCGGCGAAGGATCGGGCCGGGCCTTTGGCTTTCATGTCCGGCAGGTTGATCTTGCGGCCGAAAGCGGTGCGCACATAGCCGGTCTCGCGGGCAAACTCCTTGGTTTCGTCCATATACTGACGGATGCCGGGGAAGCGCTCGAAATAGGTCTTGATGTACTGGTTGGCTTCGCCCTGGGGGATGCCGAGCTGTCGGCCAAGGCCAAAGCCGGAGATGCCGTAGATGATGCCGAAATTGATCGCCTTGGCCTGGCGGCGCACCATCGGGTCCATGCCTTCGATCGGAACGCCAAACATTTCGCTCGCCGTCATGGCGTGAATGTCGAGGCCGTCCTTGAAGGCCTGTTTCAGCGCGGGGATGTCCGCCATATGGGCCAGGATGCGCAGCTCGATCTGCGAATAGTCGGCCGAGACCAGCACATTGCCTTCTTCAGCGATGAAGGCTTCGCGGATCTTGCGGCCTTCTTCGGTCCGTACCGGGATGTTCTGAAGGTTGGGGTCAGTTGAGGAGAGGCGCCCGGTTTGTGCGCCGGCCATCATGAAGCTGGTATGCACGCGGCCTGTCTTCGCGTTGATGGCCGATTGAAGCGCTTCGGTATAGGTGGAGCGCAGTTTCGACAGCATCCGCCATTCCACAATCGTGCGGGGCAGGGCGTGGCCTTCGGCGGCGAGGCCTTCGAGCACATCCCCATCGGTGACCCAGGCGCCGGTCTTGGTTTTCTTGCCGCCGGGCAGGTTCATCTCGTCAAACAGGATTTCGCCGAGCTGTTTGGGCGAGCCGATATTGAAGCTGCGCCCGGCCTGCTCATGCGCCTCGGCCTCCAGCGCGGCCATGCGCTGGTTGAAGTCTGCCGAGAGGCGCGAGAGCATCTGGCGGTCCACCTTGATGCCGGCGCGCTCCATTTCGGCCAGCACGGGCACCAGCGGGCGTTCCAGCGTTTCGTATACCGCGGCGACATGCTCCGTACGCAGACGAGGCTTCAGCGCGTGCCAGAGGCGCAGCGTGACGTCGGCGTCTTCGGCGGCGTATTCGGTTGCCTTGTCGAGGGCGACCTCGGCGAAGGTTTTCTGGCTTTTGCCGCTGCCGGCGACATCCTTGAAGGTGATGGGCGAGTGGCCGAGATAGCGCTCGGACAGCTCGTCCATGCCATGGCCGTGGACGCCGGCATTGAGGGCGAAGGAGATCAGCATCGTGTCGTCAATCGGGGCGACGCGGATCTTGTGCTGCGCAAAGACGCTGAGATCGTATTTGATGTTCTGGCCGATCTTCAGCGTGGCGGGGTCTTCCAGCATCGGCTTCAGGATTTTCAGCGCTTCGCTCATCTTGATCTGGCGCGGCGGATCAGCGCCGAACATGTCGCCGTCGCCTTTGGCGTCAGGGTCCACATGCGCCAGCGGAATGTAGCAGGCTTCGCCGGGGCTGAGGGCCAGAGATACGCCGACGAGGCCGCCGGAGACGGAATCCAGACTGTCCGTCTCCGTATCAACGGCGACATAGCCCTGCGCCTTGGCGCGGGAGACCCAGTCTTCCAGGGTCTTCAGATCACGGATGCAGGTATAGGCGGAAAGTTCGAAGGGCTGGCCTTCGGGCGTGGGCGCTTCGAGGGCGCCTTCCATCTCCATCTGCTCGCGGACACGGCGGGTGATGGTGCGGAACTCCATCTCCTCCAGGAAGCCGATCAGCTCTTTCGGGTCGGGATCCTGCACGGCGAGATCTTCCAGCGGGACTTTCACCGGTACATTCTCTTCCAGCTGCACGAGGCGTTTGGAAATGCGGATCTGATCGGCAAAGCCAATCAGCGTTTCGCGGCGCTTGGGCTGTTTGATCTCTTCGGCGCGCGCCAGAAGGGTTTCGAGGTCGCCATACTCGTTGATCAGCTGGGCGGCGGTCTTGATGCCGATGCCGGGGGCGCCGGGGACATTGTCCACGCTGTCGCCGGCGAGGGATTGCACATCCACCACGCCTTCGGGACCGACGCCGAACTTCTCGATGACATCCTCGCGGCCGAGCAGCTTGTTCTTCATCGGGTCGAGCATCAGCACCTTGTCGGAGACAAGCTGCATCAGGTCTTTATCCGACGAGACGATGGTGACGCGCGCGCCCTTGGCTTCGGCCTGTTTGGCATAGGTGGCGATGAGGTCGTCAGCCTCGAAGCCGCCCTGTTCGATGGCATGGGCGGCGAAGGCGACCGCGGCGCGGCGGACCAGCGGGAATTGCGGCACGAGCTCTTCGGGCGGATCGGAGCGGTTGGCCTTGTACTCGGGATAAATCTCGTTCCGGAAGGTGACTTCAGAGGCATCGAAGATGCAGGCAAAATGGGTGGGACGCTGGCCGCCTTTCAGCTCCTCCAGCAGCTTGAACAGCATGTTGCAGAAACCGGCGACGGCGCCGACGGGCAAGCCATCGGAGGAGCGCGTCAGCGGGGGCAGGGCATGAAACGCGCGGAACACATAGGCGCTCGCATCGATGAGATAGAGGTGGCTGTCCTGGGTGATGGGCGCCGTGGCCATGAGCGATTCCTTTATTTGTTCCCGGTTTAGCCCGCATGATCGGCCGCGTCACCCGCTGGCCCGGAAATCAGCTGGATTGCCCGCCGGATTGACACCTTTCGCCTAAGTAATCCGCCGAGGCGAATTTAGGCTTTTCCGTGGCA
>NZ_NCJT01000029.1:15905-19031 GCF_002282565.1 Hyphomonas sp. 34-62-18 | reverse complement strand
AAAAGTTCTTGATTTGTTCTTTTTTCTCTGGCTTTGTGCGCGTCATGCGCACGGGACAGAAACTGAAGAAATCAGGACGGGTCACGCTTCTCGACACAACGGGCGTGGCTGAGCGTTTCGAGCATCGGGGGCGTGGCGCCATCTCGAACCAGACCGGACGGTATGAACGGGAAACGCGCCACGCCTTTGACGATGGCTGGGACACGATTGAAGACGCGGCAGACCGGCTGGACACGCAGGTGTTCGACGAGGTTGTCCGTTCCATCATCACCTTCAACAAGTCGCCGGACATTTCGTTTGACCGGACGGTGAACCCCTATCGGGGCTGCGAGCATGGCTGCATCTATTGCTTTGCGCGCCCCACCCATGCCTGGTCCGGGCTTTCGGCCGGGCTGGACTTTGAAAGCAAGCTGTTCCGCAAGACGAATGCGGTGGAGCTTCTGCAGCGCGAGCTGTCGCGTCCCGGCTATGTTGTCCGCCCGATTGCGCTGGGCATGAATACTGATGCCTACCAGCCAATAGAAAGGGAACAGCGCCTCACGCGCCAGCTGCTGGAAATCCTCTCGGCACACAATCATCCCGTCAGCCTGCTGACGAAATCGGCCCTTATCCAGCGGGACATCGATATCCTTGCGCCAATGGCGGAGAAGGGGCTGACGCGGGTGGGCGTGTCGATCACCACGATGGACCGGAAACTCGCCCGCAAGATGGAGCCCCGCGCCGCCACGCCGGAGCGGCGGCTTGAAACGGTGAAGGCGCTTTCCGAAGCGGGTATTTCGGTTGCCGTTATGACGGCGCCGATCATCCCCGGCCTCAACGATCATGAGATCGAAACCCTGATCCAGGCCGCGGCCAATCATGGCGCGCGCGGCGTTGGCTATGTCGTGCTGAGGCTGCCTTTCGAGATCAAGGATCTCTTCCATGAATGGCTGGCCGAGCATGCGCCAGACCGGGCGGCGCGGGTGATCAACACACTGCGGGAGATGCGCGGCGGCAAGGATTATGACGCCAAATGGTTCGAGCGCGGCTCGGGGCGTGGCCCTGTGGCAGAATTGATCCGTAACCGGTTTGTCCGCGCCGCGTCCCGGCTGGGGCTAAACCAACCGCGCCCGCCTCTGCGAACCGATCTTTTCCGCCCGCCTGGCGCCGGAAGCAGCCAGCTCAGCCTTGATTTCTAGGCGGCTGCAGGGGGCGTGTTTTCCACCCGGCCGGAGGCTATGGGGGCCCAGGGGTAAAGACGACGCTCGGCCTTAAGCGCAGCTTCTGCCACCCGCCGCATCCGGCGCGCACGCAGCAGCGCAGCTTCCATCGCGTCCACACTGGTACGGCCCGCAGCCGCGCTTGCGAGCAGGTCTTTCTTGATGGCCTCATAAGCCAGGTCCACCTCGGCCATCTCGCTGTCGAACTCGGTCTTGAACGCGTCGCGGTCTTTGGCGGTCGTCACCAATGTGGCGAATACGCCGGCCCTCAGCCTGTCCCAGGCTGGCCCGGTCACAAGCGCCACTGGCAGATGGCCGTTTTCAGCAATCGCCGCGCTCTCGGCAATCGTCTCTTCCACATGGTGGATGGAGCGAATGAGGTCGGGCAGGGCGGTCACCACATCAGACGGCAATGGCTGGCGGCTGAGGTCTGCGATGAAGTCCCGGATAGCCTGCCCAAGCGCCAGAATACCCTCATCTCCATTCCCGCTAGCGGTTTTCCCCGGCGTGGCGGACAGCCGCGCTTCGGTGCGGGCAAAGGCAAGCTCCATCATTCGCTCGATTTCCAGCACCAGCCCGCGCAGCGCCAGTGCCGGCACCGCCGCCAGTGTGGGGTCCAGATGCGCCGGGCGGCTCAAGGTTTCTTCCGGGCTGGTATAGCGCTGATGCAGCCAGGCGACGAGGCGGCCGGCAAACGGCCAGATCAGGATCACCCCCAGAATGTTGAACAGCGTATTGAAGATCGCCAGCGTCAGCGGCTCATCCTTGCTGTCCGCCATCGCGATATCGGCCAGCCAGTGGCTGGCGTCCACCAGGGGGTAAAGCAGCAGGAAGGCGGCCAGCCCGGAATAGAAGTTGAAGACAATATGAGAGAGGGCAACCCGTTTGGCGGCCGGCGTGGCGCCCGCTGAGGCGAAGATCGCGGTGCTGGTGGTGCCGATATTGGCGCCGATGATGCCCGCCGCCGCGAGTTCCAGCGGTAGCCCGCCGCCCGCCGTCGCCGTCAGGATAATTGCGATTGCCGCGCTGGAGGATTGGGCGAGCGCTGCCAAAACCACACCGAACACCAAGAAAGCAAAAGGCGCAAAGAAGCCCGCCTGGGAAAGGTCCAGCGTTTCAAACCAAGGCAGCAGCGTTTCAAAGCCACCCTTCAGGATGCTGATGCCAAGGAAAAACAGGCCGAAGCCTGCCAGCGCCTGCCCTGATCCGGAAAGGCGCGGTCGCTTTGCCCCCAGCATCTGCCCCATCACACCAAAGCCGATGATCGGCAGGGCAAAGGCACCAATATCCAGCTTCAGCCCGATCAGGGCGACCAGCCAGGCCGTCATCGTGGTGCCGATGTTTGCCCCGAAGATCACCCAGACTGCATGGCGCAGCGTCAGCAGCCCCGCATTCACAAAGCCGATGGTCGCCACTGTCACTGCGCTTGAGGACTGTACCAGCGCCGTAAGCAGCGCGCCGGAAACCAGCCCGCGCGCCGGCGTTCTTGTCCACCCGCGCAGGATCGCCCGCAGGCCATCCCCGGCGGCCAGTTTCAGCCCTTCTGTCAGCATCGACATGCCCAGCAGGAACAGGCCAATCCCGCCAAGCAGTTCCAGCGCCAGCATCATCGCAAATCCACTCCCTGGCGTGCCGGTGACACGCCTTTGTAGCGTCTGACCTAAAGACTAATCCCGCGCCGGGGCAAGAGACCCGGCATTAACCCACAAAAGACAGCTGGTAACTTTCCGGAAGGGTTTCGTACACGCGCTGGTAACCGGCGCGATTCAGGGTCGCCTGTAACAGTCACAGTAGAGTCGCGGGGCGAACGATCCATGACCATCCAGCGTAACACGATCATCCAGGGCGATTGCATCGAGGTCCTGTCCCGTATTCCGGACAAGTCCGTCGATCTCGTTTTTGCTGATCCGCCCTACAACCTCCAGCT
>NZ_NCJT01000029.1:0-15856 GCF_002282565.1 Hyphomonas sp. 34-62-18 | reverse complement strand
GCCATCTGGGTCATCGGCTCCTATCACAATATCTTCCGTGTCGGGACGGTGCTTCAGGATCAGGGCTTCTGGATCCAGAATGACGTGATCTGGCTGAAGTCAAACCCGATGCCGAACTTCAAGGGCACGCGCTTCCAGAACGCCCATGAAACGCTGATCTGGGCCGGTAAATCCAAGGACAGCCGCGTCACATTCAACTATGACGCGCTCAAAACCTTCAATGAAGACAAGCAGATGCGCTCTGATTGGACGATCCCCCTCTGCACCGGTGGGGAGCGCCTGAAGGACGAAGCCGGCCGCAAGGCGCACCCAACGCAAAAACCGGAATCGCTGCTGCACCGCGTGCTGCTCGCCACCTCCAATCCGGGCGACCTGATCCTCGATCCCTTCTCCGGAACGGGCACAACGGCGGCTGCCGCCAAACGCCTCGGCCGGGATTTCATCGGTATCGAGCGGGAAGAAAGCTATGCCCGCCTCTCCCGCGCCCGCATCAAGGCGATCACGCCGCTGGAAGGCGAAGTGCTGGAAACCGAGCGCAGCAAGAAATCCCTTGCCCGCGTGCCCTTCGGCGCGCTGATCGAGACCGGCTGGCTCAAGCCCGGCGACCGTCTCTTCTCGCCCCAGCGCCGCCACCAGGCCCGCATCCGTGTCGACGGATCACTGACCACCGGCGCCATCACCGGCTCCATCCACCGCCTCGGCGCGCAGGTGCAACAGGCGCCTGCCTGCAATGGCTGGACCTACTGGCACTACGAAACCGACAAGCGCGATCTGGCGCCGATCGACCTTCTGCGCCGCCGCTACCGCGAAGAGATGGGCCTCTCCTGAGGCCGTCCGTTCACGAATAAGTTGTCAGTATTTCGTCAATGGCGCGCTCAAGATCCTTGAGCGTCGCCACATGGCTCATCTGGTTGCAATAAGGCGCATAGCGCGGGATCACGCTATCGCCCGTTCCCCACAGGGCCGGCCCTTCCGGGTTCAGCCAGATCGTCTGCTTGGCGCGGCCCGCAAATCCACTGAACAGGTCCAGCCGTGGGTCGCCATAGTTTGAGCGTCCGTCGCCCAGAACGATGATGGTCGTGCGCCGGTCAATCACGGTCTCATGGTCAGTCTTGAAGTCCGACCAGGCCTGGCCATAACTTGTCGAGCCAAGGCCAAACTCCCGCAGGATCTTCTTGATCGCCCCGTCGAACTCATTCTCTTCGAGAATATCGCTGACATCGCCCAGCCGGTAGGAAAACGCATAGGCGTGCAGGTCGGGGATAACTTCTTTCAGCGAATAGAGCAGAAGTAGCAGGAAGCGCACATAAGCGGCCACTGATCCGGATACGTCGCAAATCGCGACAATCTTCGGCCGGTCTCTTTTCTTCTGCCGCCAGATCACGTTGAAGGGCACGCCGTCATAGCCGGCATTGGCGCGCATCGTGCGGCGCACGTCCAGAATGCCGCGAGACGTTTTCTTCCGCCGCCGGGAGTGTTTCACGGCAAGGCGCTTGGCGATCTTCGCGATCAGCAGCTTCATCCGCGCCATGTCATGGGCTTCCAGCGCGGTGAGGCGCTTGGTGGCGGCCACATCATCGCGGAACTTCTCCGTCTCGCCCGCGCCAAACACTTCAAACGCCCGTTCCGCCCGCTCGCGCGCCGCCATTGTCAGGGCCCGGCGCGCATCAATCATGCGCTGCGCGTCTGCGTCGGCCTCTGCGCCGGAGCGTTGCAACGCCTCCAGCAGGCGCGCCTGCAAGGCTTCCCCGCCCATCGCCTTCACCATCTGCTGGGCGTAATAGGCCGTCTGCGTGGAAAAGCGGATGTCGTTGAGGCCGGCGGCTTCGGCCGCGCGTTCGACGGCCGTGGCGAGGGCCTGCTCATTGCCCGGCTGGGTCAGCGCGATCATCTGTTCGGCTGTGTCGCCCGCGTCCTGCTCGCCGCTTTCGCCGTCGCCTTCGCCATCCTCGCGGTCTTCGGCCTCATTCTGCGCGCTGCTGCGCTTGTTGCTCGCGGCGAAATAGAGGTCGAACAGCTTGTCGTGAACGTCCTTTTCCGCTTCGGATTTTGCCAGCACGCAGGCAAGAGAATCCTTCAGAAGGCCCCGGTCGCCATAGCCGATCATCGCCACGGTGCGCGCGGCGTCCAGGGCTTCCCCGGTTGAGACCTTTACATCAGAAGATCTCAGCGCCCGGATGAAATTGGAGATCTGGCGCTCCATGCGCGTGCCGCCTTATCCGAGGTCCGGATAGCCGGAAGCCGTCCGCCCGCCCGAATCGGTGCCCACCGCTTCGCGCACCATTTTGGGAATTTGCGGAGAGATCGCCGCAATGTCGCTCTCATGCTTGAGCAGCACGTTCAGCGTATCGCGCACAAACTGTTCGTCCAGGCTGCCCGCGTGCAGCAGCAGCAATGTTCGGGCCCAGTCCACGGTCTCGGCAATTGAAGGCCGCTTCTTGATGTCGGCTTCGCGGACCGACTGAACAAAACGAACAAGCTGCGAAAGCAGCGCATCGGAAATTCCGTCCACCCGCGCGCGTACGATCCTCTGTTCACGGACATGATCGGGAAAGCCGATATGCAGATGCAGGCAGCGCCGCTTCAACGCGTCGCCCAGTTCGCGCACATTGTTGGACGTCAGGATCACGATCGGCGGAACCTTCGCCCGGATCGTCCCGATCTCCGGCACAGACACCTGATAGTCCGACAGCACTTCCAGAAGGAACGCCTCGAAGGCTTCGTCAGACTTGTCGATCTCGTCGATCAGCAGGATCGAGCCTTTGTCCTGCTGCATGGCATTCAGCAGGGGGCGCGCCTCAAGGAACTGAGGGGAGAAGAACAGGTCTTCAAAGTCGGCCAGCTTGCCCAGCGATTTGGAGAGGTTGTCGCCTTCCCCGATCAGCTCGTTCAGCTTCTCTTTCAATATCTGCGTGTAGAGTAGCTGCTTGCCATATTTCCACTCATACAGCGCCTTGCCCTCATCGAGGCCCTCATAGCACTGCAGGCGGATGATCGGCAGGTCCAGCCAGCGGCCGAGTGAGGCGGCAAGGTCGGTCTTGCCCACGCCTGCCGGGCCTTCGATAAGGATCGGCTTGCGCAGGCCATGGGCCAGGAAAACAGCCGTGGAAATCTGCGCTGTGGAGATATAGCCCACTTCGCCGAGCCCTGCGGTAATCGCCTCAATCGAGGTCAGCGGCTCGTAGCCGGAAGTCATGTCTTTTGCCATGCTCAAGGGGTAGGGGGCAGGGCGAAGGCTGGCAAGCGCTCACGCTAGGGTAATTGGCCACTGCCGAACTGGGCACCGAGTTTAATGCGTTATACTTGATTGAGCCCATTTGCACCGTTTGATATGCCCAATGGGCTGGGGGCGACGTGTATGTCGCTTATGCACGGAAGTGGCCACATCTGGGGAAAGAAATGGACGAGAGAAAGTTTGCGATTGCGCAAGCCGTTGCGAAACAGATCGAAACGGAACAGGGGCTCACTGCGAACCGGCTCAATTGGAACCTCACATTTCAGGGGTTTATGCTCGCCAGCTATGCTCTGGTTGCCACGGCAGAGACATCCGATCCTAACCGGGATTGGGTTCACGCCATAATCATCGCTGCGGGGATCATAGTATCCTTGGCGACACTGCTTGGTGTCCATGCTTCGCGCATGCAGTCTTCCGATCTCAAAGTTTTCTGGAACGAGAGCGGTCTTGATGAAACAGGCCATCCACGGCCTTTCTCCCGCAAAGAGATCTCAATGATTGGGCGGCTTCCACCTTATCTGATTTGCGGGGTGGTTGCGATCATGTGGCTCGCTTTGATTTCGATAGACCTTGTTTTTGGCCTGCTTCCATAAACAGTGCTTACCGCCGCTATCCGATTAGCGACGTTGCCCACACCCGCAACGGGTTTTCCGGATCGGATAGCAGCCGCGCGACCATTGCCAGACAGATGATCACCAGCAGCGGCCGGATCAGGCGTGGGCCAAACCGCATCGCCGCTTTCGAGCCAAGCCACCCGCCCAGCACCTGGCCTGCCGCCATCGTCAGGCCAAGCGCCCAGAGCACTTGGCCGCCCAGGGCGAACACGGCAACCGAGACAACGTTGCTGGCCAGGTTCAGCGCCTTGGTATGTGCCGTTGCCCGCGTCAGGCCCATCCCCAGCAGCGTCACCAGGCTGAGCGCAAAGAACGAGCCCGTTCCAGGTCCGAAGAAGCCGTCATAGAATCCGATCCCGCCGGCAACGCTGCTGTAAGCCAGCGGTGTCATCCGGGCGTGCGCATCCTCATCGCTCGCTTTCGGCCCGAACAGGAAATAGAGCGCGATCGCCACAAGCAGGCCCGGCAGCACCACCATCAGCCAGCTGCTGTCCACCACCATCACGGCAGCCGTGCCGAGCCCCGCGCCGATGAAGGTGGCGATCAGCGGCCACAGGATCAGGGCAAAGTTGATCCGCCCGGCTTTCCAATAGCTCCAGGTGGCCATGGCTGTGCCGAAGCTGCTCTGCACCTTGTTGGTCGCCAGCGCCGAAAACGGGTTGATGCCGGCTGCCAGCAGCGCGGGCAGGGTAATCAGTCCGCCGCCCCCGGCGATGGCGTCAATGAAGCCGGCCGCTACTGCCGCGACCACAAGAAAGGCAATCAGTTCGGGGGCAAGCTCGATCATCCGCGCGCCTTAGACCTCCTGCGCCGTCTGATCCAGCGTTCCGGTGCGCAGACGGGATGACGCCTCCCGGCCAAAGCGATAAGCCGGGGCCATGGCCGTTGCCCGAATCCTCTTCACCCTGCCGCTGCCCGAGCCGTTCGATTACACGGTTCCGGAAGGCATGGTGCTGGAACCCGGCGCCTATGTCGCCGCCCCCGTCGGCCCGTATGACCGGCTGGGCATGGTGGTCGAGGTGCTGGGCGACGAGGTGGCCACCGGCCGCAAGCTCAAACCCGTCTCGGCAGTCTATGACGCGCCTCCCATGGGCGCGCCCATGCGCGAGTTCCTGGCTTGGGTCGCGCGCTACACCGTCACCCATCCTGGCCAGGTTCTGGCAATGGCCCTCCGGGCGCGGGACGGGCTTTTGCCGTCACCGGTGGAGATCTGCTACCGGCTGACCGGAAACTTGCCGGAACGGATGACGCCTGCGCGCCAGAAGGTGCTGGATGTGTTCCGGAGCGCGCCGGTTTGCAACGAAGTGAAACGGAATGAAACGCTTTTGACGGCGGCTGACATCGCTTTGGCGGCCAATGTTTCCTCAGGCGTCGTCAAGGGAATGGCCGAGGCCGGCGCGCTGGAGCCTGTGGAAATCGACACTGATCCCCCCTTCGCCATCCCCGATCCCGACTTGCCCGGCGCCCATCTCACTGAAGAACAGGCCGACGCTGCCGGCCAGTTGCGCGCCTCTATCCAACAGGGCGGCTTCTCCGCCTTCCTGCTCGACGGGGTCACCGGCTCAGGCAAGACGGAGGTGTATTTCGAGGCGATTGCCGAAGCACTCCGGTCTGATCCGGAGGCGCAAGTCCTTGTTCTCTTGCCAGAAATTGCGCTGACGCAGGCCATCCTTGCCCGCTTTCAGGCCCGCTTCGGCGCCGCGCCTGCGCCTTGGCATTCGGGCCTCAACCCCAAGGAACGGCGCCGCACCTGGCGCGAGGCTGTCCACGGCCGCGCCCGCATCGTCATCGGCGCCCGCTCAGCTCTTTTTCTGCCTTACCGCAAGCTGCGCCTCATCATCGTGGATGAAGAGCACGACACCTCCTTCAAGCAGGAAGACGGCGTCACATACCACGCCCGCGATCTGGCGGTGATGCGCGCCAAAACAGAAGGCGGACAAGTCATCCTTGCTTCCGCCACCCCCGCCTTGGAAACTGCAGTAAATGCTGAGGCTGGGCGGTATATGCGGCTACGCCTGTCCGCCAGGCCCGGCGCGTCCCGCCTGCCGGATATCGAGCTCGTCGACCTGCGCAAGGCTCCCCCTGAAAAGGGCAAATGGCTTTCCCCTGTTCTAGAAAGGGCACTGATCCAGACCCTTGCCAATGGCGAGCAATCTCTCCTGTTCCTCAACCGGCGCGGCTATGCCCCCCTCGTCATCTGCAAAGCCTGCGGGGAACGGCTGAAGACACCCGGCACCGAAAATTGGCTGACCGAGCACCGCTATTCCGGCCGGCTGGTTTGCCACGTCACGGGCTATTCCATTCCCAAACCCGCCAAATGCCCGCATTGCGGGGCGGCTGATTCGCTGATGGGAGTCGGCCCCGGTGTGGAGCGGGTGGCCGAAGAGGTGCGCGTCCTGCTGCCCAACGCCCGAATCGAAATTTTCTCTTCGGATACAGCGCAGGGCGGCGATGCTGTCCGCAGCCTGGTAGAGCGGATGGAGCAGGGCGAGATCGATGTCATGATCGGCACTCAGATCGTCGCCAAGGGCCACAACTTCCCGAATCTGACGCTGGTTGGAGTGGTAGACGCCGATAGCGGCCTCAAAGGCGGGGATCTGAGGGCGGGGGAACGAACCTACCAGCTGCTCAGCCAGGTAGCCGGCCGGGCAGGGCGGGCCGAGCGTCCGGGCCGGGCGCTGGTGCAGACCTATGCGCCGGATAACCCTGCCATGGAGGCCCTTGCCGCCAATGACCGCGACGGTTTCCTCCAGATCGAGCGGGATGTGCGCGCCGAACTGGTGCTGCCGCCGTTCGGACGCCTCGCCGCAATGATCCTGTCGGCACCTTCGGCAGAACTTGTGGATAAAACCGCGCTCGAAATCGCCGCTGCGGCGCCGAATGGCGAAGGGATAGAGGTTTTTGGCCCGGCGCCGGCCCCGATTACGGTACTGCGCGGGCGGCACAGAAGGCGGTTCCTGATCAAAAGTCCCAGAATCGTGGATCTATCGGCCTATATGACCGCCTGGACAGCCCGCCTGAAACTCCCGGCTCAGGTGCGGATTTCGGTCGATATCGACCCTTATTCATTCCTTTAGCGGCGCTTTACTCGAGGGCGCCACGGTTTGCGGCCATTTCGCCGCATCACGGGTCAGCGGCGGGGCTGTTGTCAGCGCTAATTTCTAATGATAAGCGCCGCACAACCTTGGGGGGGTGCCTGTTTCGTGAGCGCCGCCCGCCTGACTTTTATTAGGGCATTTCCGCCCCCTAACTGAGACGGATTTCAAGACCTTGCCTGCCTCGAACGTGATCCAGACAAGCGAAACGGCCCAGCGCTACGCCCGCGCGCTCTTTGACCTGGCGCAGGAGAAGGGCGACCTGGCCTCCGTCCACAAGGATTTCCGGGCTTTCGCTGCGCTTATCAAATCGTCCTCTGACCTGCGCAAGCTGCTCGACTCTCCGGCCTTTGGCCGTGATGTGAAAGTTTCGGCACTGGCGGAGATCGCCAAAAAAGCTGGCTATTCAGCGCTGTTCGGCAAATTTCTCGGAACGATGGCCAGCAACGGCCGCGCAGGGGATATTCTCGGCGCAGAGTTCGCCTTTGACCAATTCTATGCGAAACAGCGCGGCGTTCAGCGCGCTGTTGTGCGCACTGCTAAAGAAATGACCGGGGCCGAAAAAGCCCGGATCGAATCGCTGCTTGCCAAAGTGGTTGGCGGCGAAGTTGAACTCACCAGCGAAGTGGATGCTTCGCTGATTGGTGGCATCCAGCTCCGCCTGGGCTCAAAGCTCGTGGACGCCAGCGTCGCCAAGAAACTTGAACGCATGAACACCGTGATGAAGGGAGCATAAGAAGCTCGATGGACATTTCACCTGCAGAAATTTCGGGCATCCTGAAGTCTCAGATCGAGAATTTCGGCGTCGAAGCTGAAGTCTCGGACGTTGGCCAGGTGCTTTCCGTCGGTGACGGTATCGCCCGTATTTATGGTCTCGACAGCGTGCAGGCCGGCGAACTCGTCGAGTTCGATGGCGGCATCAAGGGCATGGCCCTCAACCTCGAGAAAGACAACGTCGGCGTCGTGATCTTCGGCGAAGACCGCAACATCAAAGAGGGCGATACCGTCAAGCGGACGTCCGAGATCGTTGCTGCTCCCGTTGGCAAAGGCCTCCTCGGCCGCGTTGTGAACGCGCTGGGTGAGCCGATCGATGGCAAAGGCCCGCTGAAAGATGTTGCCAGCCGTGCCCGCGTGGACGTGAAGGCCCCTGGTATCATTCCGCGTAAATCGGTTCACGAGCCGATGATGACCGGCATCAAGGCCATCGACGGGATGATCCCGGTCGGCCGCGGCCAGCGCGAGCTGATCATCGGTGACCGCCAGACCGGCAAGACCGCAATCTGTATCGACACCATCCTGAACCAGAAGCCGATCAATGATGCGGCCAAGTCCGACAAGGACAAGCTGTTCTGCGTCTATGTCGCCATCGGCCAGAAGCGTTCGACGGTTGCCCAGGTTGTGAAGGCGCTCGAAGAGCGCGGCGCGCTCGACTACACGATCGTTGTTTCGGCAACGGCCTCGGAAGCGGCACCTCTTCAATATCTCGCGCCGTTCACGGGCTGCGCCATGGGTGAGTGGTTCCGTGACAACGGCATGCACGCCCTGATCATCTACGACGATCTGTCCAAGCAGGCCGTTGCATACCGTCAGATGTCGCTGCTGCTGCGCCGCCCGCCCGGCCGCGAAGCCTATCCGGGCGACGTGTTCTATCTTCACTCGCGCCTGCTTGAGCGCGCTGCGAAGCTGAACGACGACAACGGCAATGGTTCGCTGACCGCGCTGCCGGTCATCGAAACCCAGGCAAACGACGTGTCGGCCTACATCCCGACCAACGTGATCTCGATCACCGACGGTCAGATCTTCCTTGAAACCGACCTCTTCAACTCGGGTATCCGCCCGGCCGTGAACGTTGGTCTGTCGGTATCCCGCGTGGGTTCTGCCGCTCAGACGAAGGCGATGAAGAAAGTTGCCGGCTCGATGAAGGGTGAACTCGCGCAGTACCGCGAGATGGCTGCCTTCGCGAAGTTCGGTTCTGACCTCGACGCGGCAACCCAGCGCCTCCTGAACCGCGGCGCGCGCCTGACGGAACTCCTGAAACAGCCGCAATACTCGCCGCTGCTGATGGAAGAGCAGGTCATCGTGATTTACGCCGGTACGCGCGGCTATCTCGACAAGGTCGCCCTCAAGGATGTGACCCGCTACGAGAAAGAGCTGCTCGTTCACCTGCGCAGCGCGAAGAAAGACCTTCTGGCGAAACTCCGCGAGAAGAAAGAACTCACCAGCGAGATCGAAGACGAGATCAAGAAAGCGCTGGACGATTTTACTTCGAAATTCGCCTGATCTGTTGAGTAGACCAAGGACGGTAAAGGCCTGACATGCCCAGCCTGAAGGACCTTAAGAACCGGATCGGAAGCGTGAAATCCACGCAGAAGATCACCAAGGCGATGCAGCTCGTTGCTGCAGCGAAGCTGAAGCGCGCGCAAGACGCCGCGACGGCTGCGCGCCCTTATGCGGAGCGCCTGGCTGCGGTTCTCGCAAACCTTGCCGCGACCACTGGCCAGGGCGGCCCCAAGCTGCTGACCGGAAATGGCAGTGATCAGACGCATCTGATCGTGGTCATGACGGCAGAACGTGGCCTCGCCGGCGGCTTCAACGCCTATGTGGCCAAACTCGCCCGCCAGAAGATCCAGCAGCTTCAGTCCGAAGGGAAGACCGTCAAGGTCATGACCATCGGCAAGAAGGGCCGGGAAGTTTTGGTGCGTGAGTACAGCTCCCTGTTCACGGGCGCCCATGTGAGCCTTGCGGACGTGAAGGGTAACGACTTCACCGAGGCTGCGCTGTCGGTTGGTCAGATGCTGACCAAGGGCTTCGAGAATGGCGAGTTTGACGTTGCCACGCTGATCTATTCGCAATTCAAGAACGTGCTGTCGCAGGTTCCGACGGCGCAGCAGCTGATTCCGGCCAAGGCGCCTGAAGGCGCTCCAGCGATTGATCTTGGCGGCGCGCAATACATCTATGAGCCTTCCGAGGAAGCCATCCTCGAAACGCTTCTGCCGCGCTATATCAATACGCAGATCCTTTCCGCGATGCTGGAAAGCTCTGCGGGCGAGCAGGCGAGCCGCATGACCGCTATGGACAACGCGACCCGCAACGCCAAAGACCTGATCAAGGCGCTGAACCTGAAATACAACCGCGCCCGTCAGGCACAGATTACCAAGGAGCTGATCGAGATCATCTCCGGGGCCGAAGCCCTCTAGACGCTAACCAGACCAGACTACTTCATCTCCCGAGGAGACGATCAGATGAGCACCCCCGCAAACGCCAAAGGCCGAGTTTCCCAGGTCATCGGCGCCGTCGTTGACGTAGAATTTGATGGCGTCCTGCCGTCGATCCTGAACGCACTCGAGACTGACAACAACGGCAACCGCCTGGTTCTGGAAGTTGCGCAGCACCTCGGCGAGAACACCGTTCGCACCATCGCCATGGACTCGACCGAAGGTCTGGTTCGTGGCCAGCCTGTTGCCGATACCGGCAAGGCGATCATGGTTCCGGTCGGCCCGGCCACGCTTGGCCGCATCATGAACGTCATCGGCGAGCCGATTGACGAACGCGGCCCTGTGAACGCTGACAGCTACAAGCCGATCCACGCTCCGGCTCCGGAGTTTGTCGATCAGTCGACCGAAGCCGAAGTGCTCGTGACCGGTATCAAGGTTATCGACCTTCTCTGCCCCTACGCAAAAGGCGGCAAGATCGGCCTGTTCGGCGGCGCCGGTGTGGGCAAGACCGTTCTCATCATGGAACTCGTGAACAACATCGCCAAACTGTTTGGCGGTTACTCGGTGTTCGCAGGCGTCGGCGAGCGGACGCGTGAGGGCAACGACCTCTATCACGAGATGATCGAGTCGAACGTTATCAACCTCGAAGGCGAAAGCCGCATGTCGCTGGTCTATGGCCAGATGAACGAACCGCCGGGCGCCCGTGCCCGTGTCGCGCTGACTGGTCTGACGCAGGCAGAATACTTCCGCGATGTGGAAGGCAAGGACGTTCTGTTCTTCGTCGACAACATCTTCCGCTTCACCCAGGCAGGTTCGGAAGTGTCCGCTCTGCTCGGCCGTATTCCTTCGGCCGTGGGTTACCAGCCGACGCTGGCCACCGACATGGGCGCCCTGCAAGAGCGCATCACGTCGACCAACAAGGGTTCGATCACCTCGGTTCAGGCCGTCTACGTTCCGGCTGACGACCTTACCGACCCTGCACCGGCAACCTCGTTCGCTCACCTTGATGCGACCACGGTTCTTTCGCGCTCCATCGCAGAGAAGGGTATTTACCCGGCTGTGGACCCGCTCGACTCCACTTCGCGTATTCTCGACCCGATGGTTGTCGGCGAAGAGCATTACGAAGTGGCGCGCGGCGTTCAGCAGATCCTGCAGAAATACAAAGAGCTGCAGGACATCATCGCCATCCTCGGCATGGACGAACTCTCGGAAGACGACAAACTGACCGTGGCCCGCGCCCGTAAAGTTGAACGCTTCCTGTCCCAGCCGTTCGACGTTGCCCAGGTCTTCACCGGTTCGCCGGGCGTTCAGGTGAAACTCGAAGACACGATCAAGGGTTTCAAAGGCCTGATCAGCGGCGAGTTCGACCATCTGCCGGAACCGGCCTTCTACATGGTTGGCAACATCGAGGAAGCGAAAGCCAAAGCCGCGAAGATGATGGCGGAAGCTGCCTGAGGAATTAGTTGATGGCTGACAAGCTGCACTTCTCGCTCGTATCGCCTGCCCGGGAGCTTTTCTCGGGCGAGGTCGATCACGTGATCGCTCCGGGCACGGAAGGCGAGTTCGGCGTGCTGGTGAACCATGCGCCGTTCATGACGACGCTGAAGAATGGTGTCGTGCGTGTTCTTGAAGGCGATGCCGTGCGCTATCGCTTCTATGTGCGCGGCGGTTTCGCGGACGTGACACCCGCTGGCCTCACGATCCTTGCTGAGGAAGCTCGCAATCTTTCTGACGCGAACGCGCAGGACATCGATGTCGAGATCGAGGCAGCGAAGATCAAGCTGCTCGAGCTGGATGCCGGTGATACGAAGCGCGCCGTATACGAACATCAGATTTCGTATCTTGAAGGCCTGCGCGGGGCGCTGGCGAACTGATACCGACACACAAATGATCCCAAAGCCCCAACCTCACGGTTGGGGCTTTTTCATTTGTGGCAAACTCAGCTATGACTACGGTGGTTCGGAACGCTATGCCGGCGCGAGGGAGACCATGGAAAAAACTCGCCAGATCATTCTGCCGGAAGCATGGTCTCAGCAAAGGCCGTGGTTGGACCATCCAGAGGCGGATATCGACGCCTATGTGGCGTCTCTCGGAAAACTGCCAGACTATGATCTCCAAGCGAAGCTGCATGCCTGGAAGCGAGACGGCATCGTTATCTTCGAAGGCGCTGTCTCGCATAAGGCCATTGATGCCTATCTTGCAGATATCGACCTGTTGATACGGAATTTCAGAGACTATGAAATCCCTGTTGAAGTTAAGGGAAAACAGTTATCCAGCCGTGAGATGGACGCATTTCCCGATGATCTGACCGGCGTAAAGCTCAATCAGATGCATTGGTTTTCAAAGACAGCCGCGCGCCTCAGTCTGACGCCGCAGGTAACTGACTTCTTGAAACATGTTTTCCGTGCGCCGCCGACGGTCTGCCAGTCATTGACTTTCTGGCGGGGCAGTGAGCAGCCAATTCACATCGACTATCCCTATGTGCGCGAACAAAACCCCTTAAGCTTTCTGGCAGCTTCGTGGGTGCCTCTGGAGGATGTGCATCCGGATGCAGGTCCGTTGGGGTATCATCCGGGTGCGCACAATATAGAGAGATCCGGGTTTTTCGATTGGGGCGAGGGGTCCATCATCCATGATGAACACTCGCAGCGCACCCCCATGGAGTTTGCCCAGCATTTATGGGCCAGGATGGCGGCGGAAGGCATTTCACGCCAGGAGTTCTGCCCGAAGAAGGGCGACGTCCTGATCTGGCATGGAAACATGCCCCATGAGGGAACCCGGGTCAAAGATCCCTCGCGGACGCGCAAAAGCTACGTTAGCCATTATACCGCTGAATGGGCTGCGCCGGATTGGATGCGCAATCATGATATTTTTGGCCGGCCCGTGGGCCTGTTTGAAAATGGTGGCAACAGCTTTCAGCCGCCGTGGGTAGACACGCTGCCCGTGCTTCCAAGCTGGGGCAGAGGGCGTCCATTGACGGCGAGGACCGTGAACAACTTAGCAAGAAAACTCATAAATCGGTTCAGATGAACAGAGCGATCGTCTGCCTGCCAACCATGATCGGCTGGCGTTTCTTGTTCCAGAGCAACATTTCCTGGCTGGAATAGCCGTTGCGCGCCGTCTGTGCGACGTGCCTGGCCAGAAACCAGCGGTCATCCGTCTCGATATCTTCGGTCAGGAATTCGGCCATCCAGGTCATGGAGCTGATCCGGCCCGGCTCCCGGAACATGGCCATGGCGGCCGGTGGCGGCGCATCGGCGAGTGCCAGCAGGGAAACAGCGTCCATAGGCGTAGCGGGATCCTTGTGCCGCATCCACAGGGAAACATCGGCTTTGTCGGCGCCGGACATGGGCGGCGTGCCGCCGGCGATGAGCATGTCGAAATTCTGAGCAAAGGCCGGGCCCTGATGATTGCGGAAGTATGGCGGAACATTCTCCGGATCCGGGAGGTCCGGTGCCGGCAGATCAATCAGGTCAATTGAGGACTGGCGGGCTGCGCCAAATGTCAGGATTGCTTCAGCCAAAACGCCATCTGTTCCAGACATCCGTACAGAAACGAAAACGGTATTCTTCCCTTGGCGAAGCACTTCGGCTTTGCATGTCACTTCGCCGTAGACAGGGCCCACGAATGCCACTTGGGCAGCGCGCGGCGGCAATCCGGGGGCAAGTGACCTGGCGGTTTCCAGGCAGAGGGCTGCGGAGAGGCCACCATACGCCGTACGCCCCTGCATCCAGGTTTCAGGGATCAAGACTTGATGCACCCCGTCAGCGGGTTTGGAGATGGATGACAGAAGGTCGGTATAGTTCATAAGCTCGGCTCCTGGGAGGAAGGGCTGCGGTGAAGGCAGCATAGTTCTGAAAAAGAACCAACCCGTGACGCAGGGTCATAAGAAAACGCCCCGGCTGGCGGGCCGGGGCGGGAATTCAATGCCGGTTGGCAGGCTTAGTGCTGGCTTTCCGGCGTCGTGACCCGCAGACCATCCAGCGCGTCAGTCACCTTGATCTGGCAGGAGAGGCGTGAGTTCGGTTTCACATTCTCTGCAAAGTCGAGCATCGACCTTTCCATCTCTTCCTGCGTGCCGGTTTTGGCGAGGAATGCCTCGTCGACATAGACATGGCAGGTTGCGCAGGCGCAGGCGCCGCCGCAATCAGCGTCAATTCCGGGAATGGAGTTCTTGATCGCCGCTTCCATTACAGATTCGCCGTTCTTCGCTTCCACCGTGCGTTCGGTGCCGTCATGCGAAACATAGGTGATCTTTGCCATGTGGGTTTCCGTCTCCTTCAGGCCGCGGCAGTTGCGGCGATGTCTTTCATTGGGATGGTGGTGTCGCTGAGCATTTCAGGAGCAATTTTTGCGCCTGTCATGATGAGTTTCTTTGATGCCAGAAATTCAGGGGCACTGTTGACCGCGTCAACGGCAATGAGCGTGCCATTGCGCAGATAGAAGGCGGCAAACTTCCGGGCCTTCGGATCGCCGCGCAGGACAATCTGGTCATAGTCCGTGCTGAGGCCTGCGATCTGCAGTTTGAGGTCATACTGGTCAGACCAGAACCAGGGGCAGTCTTCAGCCGGCCGGGGAAGGCCAAGAATGGCCGCGGCCACCAGCTTGCCCTGTTCGATGGCGTTGTGGACGCTTTCGAGGCGGCCGGTGCGGCCATAGTGAACCAGCGGGCGGCTGGCGCAGTCACCGGCCGCGAAGATGTGCGGGTCGGAGGTGCGGCCATCTCGGTCAGTCAGGATGCCGTTGGCGCAGGCGATGCCGGCCTCTTTCGCCAGCTCCTCATTGGGAAGGATGCCGATACCGGCCAGGACAATGTCTGCCGGCAGCTGGGTGCCATCGGCCAGCACAGCGGCGCTGACATGGCCATCCTTGCCCTCCAGATGAGACAGGGCCGTGTTCGTGAGGATCTTTACGCCCCTAGCGGTGTGCTCCTGGGCGTAGAAGTCACTCATCACCGGGCTGGTGACGCGGGCCAGCACGCGTGGCGCCATTTCCAGCACGGTGACATCCAGGCCCATCGTGCGGGCCACAGCGGCTGCCTCAAGGCCGATATAGCCTGCGCCGATGATGACCATGCGGCGGCCTTCCACCATCTGCGGGCGGATGCGCTCCACATCGGACAGCGTCCTAAGGTCGTGGACATTTGCGAGATCTGCGCCCTGGCAAGGAAGCTTGCGCGGGCGGGAACCGGTGGCGAGGATCAGCGCGTCATAATCCAGCACGCCGCCATGCTCGATATGCAGCTGGCGGGCGGCGCGGTCGATCGCGGTCGCATGGGCGCCGAGGATCACCTCGATATTGTTGTCCTGATACCAGGCGGCGGGTTTGAAATAGAGCCGCTCCTCGTCCATCTCGCCCTTCATATAGGCCTTGGAGAGTGGCGGGCGCTGATAGGGCAGCGCGGTTTCTTCACCGACAATCGTGAGCGCGCCCGCATAACCGCCCTGGCGCAGGGACTGCACAGCCTGAGCAGCCGCCTGTCCGGCGCCGGCTATGACGATCTTACTTGCGCCTGAAAGGTCCACGACGCCCCCTGTTTCCTATAATGACGCTAGCGTCAACTTTTGCTCGGTTGTAAGCACTTGTAACGCAGCGTGCAAGCACTGCAAGCCGGGTCACTCCGTCACACAATGAGGTTAAACCGAGGTTGCGTAGCGGCAGGGCAAGACTAAGAGAAGGCATGACGACAACTTTCGA
>NZ_NCJT01000203.1 GCF_002282565.1 Hyphomonas sp. 34-62-18 | reverse complement strand
CCGACCTCGATCTCGCGCTCACCGCTCATCGCCTTGGTGGTCGCGGCAAGCGCGGCCTTGAAGAGTTCCTGAGGGGTCGTGTCCTTGGGCATCCGTCGGCTGCGCGGGCCGCGCCTTTCCTATGCGACCTTCACCATCAGCGGACTTTCGGGCAGTTCGACGCCGAAGCAGCGCTGATACATTTCCGCGACCAGAGGGCGTTCGAGTTCGTCGCACTTGTTGAGGAAGGTCATGCGGAAAGCATGGCCGAGATCGCCGAAGATGGCGAAGTTTTCCGCCCAGGTGATGACGGTCCGCGGGCTCATCACAGTGGAGAGATCGCCGGCCATGAAGGCGTTCCGCGTCAGGTCTGCCAGGGTGACCATCTTGGCGATGGTGGCTTCGTCCACGCCGGTGGCCTTCGCCTTGATGATTTCGACTTCGGCGTCATGGGTGAGATAGTTCAGTGTCGTGACGATCGACCAGCGGTCCATCTGGCCCTGGTTGAGCTGCTGGGTGCCGTGATAGAGGCCGGTCGTGTCACCAAGGCCGACGGTGTTGGTCGTCGCGAAGAGGCGGAAATACGGGTTGGGCGCAATCACGCGATTCTGGTCAAGCAGGGTGAGCTTGCCGGAGGCTTCCAGCACGCGCTGGATGACGAACATCACGTCCGGGCGGCCGGCGTCATATTCGTCGAACACGATGGCGACGGGGCGTTGCAGCGCCCAGGGGAGAATGCCTTCGCGGAATTCGGTGACCTGCACGCCATCCTTCAGGACGATAGCATCCTTGCCGACCATGTCGATCCGGCTGACATGGCTGTCGAGGTTGACCCGGATCATCGGCCAGTTGAGGCGAGCGGCGACCTGCTCGATATGGGTGGACTTGCCCGTGCCGTGATAGCCCTGGACCATGACGCGGCGATTGTGCTCGAAGCCGGCGAGAATGGCGAGCGTCGTCTGCGGATCGAACCGGTAGGAGGGGTCAATCTCCGGCACATATTCGGTGCGCGTCTTGAAGCCGTGGACGACCATGTTGGTGTCGAGGCCGAACACCTTTTTGACATTCACTTTTTCGGTTGGCTTCAGGCCATCGAGGGCATCGGTGTCGGACATAACGGTCATGGGGTATCAGCTCGCCAGCGGGAGAAATCAGGTCAGACTCTGGGTTCTAGCACGGGATGGCCGCGCGCCTAGTGCGACGCAACGTAAAGTCTGCAGCCCTCCCCTGCCCAGGGCGGAAGCCCTGCGGCCTCAGGGCCGGGTGAAGATCAGGATGGCCTGGTCGGTCTTGCCACGGATCGCAGGGTCGAAGACGTTGGTGAGGCCGTCATCCTCCGGATTGCGCAGGAGATCAGCGCTTTCGCGGAAAGTGAGACCGGCGCCTTCTGCCAGCTGGCGGATGATCGCCGGGTCGATGCGGTGGGTATCGCCGCCCGTGGTGGGCGGGGCGCCTTCCGGGGCAACGTGATCGATGGCGACAAAGACCCCGCCCGGCTTCAGCACGCGGGCAATCTCGGCAAAGCTCGCTTCTGGATCGCCAAAGCCTTCCGGGGCGCCTTCGGGGCGATACCAGAGCTCGTGCGGGCCCTGGAACCAGGTGACGATATCGGCGGACGCGTCCGGCAGGCCGAAACTGTCGAAATCGGATTTCACATAGGTGACGTTGGTGAGGCGGCCGTCGAGGCGTTTGGGAACGGAATCGCCGAGGAACGCGTCAAAGGCGGCCGGGTTCTGCATATAGACTTTGCCTTCAGGCCCGACAGCGCGGGAAAGAAGCTCGGTGTAATAGCCCCCGCCTGCCTCGATCTCGAGAACCGTGTCGCCCGCCTTTGGCGCCACCAGCGCCAGCACGGCGGTGGGCTGGCGGTTGATGTCGTTTTCTCGGTCCGCCTCGGGGCGGTCGGCGCTGGCGACCACAGCGGCGTAATCAGCAGCCACCGGCGCGGCGGTCTCAGCAACCGGGGCTTCGGTGGGCGGAGTGTCCGCAGGCGCCGAGCAGGCCGCCAGAAGGAGACCGAGCGCCAGAACGCTGATGCTGAACCCATACTTCGCGTGGATCATGATCACGCCCCCCTCTTGCTTGTGTGAGCTGCTGAAGGCGAAAGTATAGGTGAAACCGGCACGCTTGTCGCGGCCTGGGCCGGCCTATTCCTGCCAGACCTTCTTCAGCGTCTCCTCACGCCGGCTGCCCTTCTTGTAGGCTTCGTACCGCTCGGGCTCCTTCAGGTAATAATCCTGATGATACTCCTCTGCCGGATAGAAAGCGGTGGCGGGCAGAACTGCGGTGACGATGGGCTGTTTCAGGCGTTTGGCATTGGCCTCCAGCGACTGTTTGGCAGCCGCTTCCTGAGCCTCATCCAGAACGAAGATCGCCGTGCGATACTGGCTGCCCCGGTCAAAGAACTGGCCGCCTTCATCGGTAGGGTCGATGTTCGACCAGAAGACTTCCAGCAGCTGATCGTAACTCACCTTTGCCGGATCATAGATCACTTCGACCGCTTCGGCATGGTCGCCCATATTGCGGTAGGTGGGGTCGGGCGTGGTGCCGCCGGTATAGCCGGAGAGCACGGTGCGCACGCCGGGCACTTCCTCCAGTTCTGCCTCGATGCACCAGAAGCAGCCGCCGGCGAAGATGGCGATCTCTTCATGGGCGGCCGCTTCAGGCCGCTCGATGGGGGCAGCCTTGGCGCTGGCTGGCAGGGCTGCGTTGCTGCAGGCGGCGAGACCAAAGGCAAGAACGGCTGTCAGAGCAAGGCGCATGCGAACTTCCTTCCGGTGTTTTCTTCCCCGGAAGGTATGGACGCGGGGCGGAAGGTCCACCCTCCCCGCTGTCACAATGCGGCGAGGCGGGCGGGCGCTACCACTCCGCCTGCCAGACGACTTCTCCGCCCACAACGGTCATCAACGGCCGGGCCTTCAGGATCTGCTGTTCCGGAATGGTCATCAGATCGGCGTCAAACACGGTGAAATCGGCGATTTTACCGGCTTCGATTGTGCCAAGATCGTTTTCCTGGAAGGCAGCATAGGCGGGGCCTGTGGTGAAGAGGGCGAGGGCCTGCTGGCGCGTGAGCGCTTCTTCCGGATGCCAGCCTTCGCCTGAGAAGCCCGTCAGATCCTTCCGGGCAACGGCGGCGTAGAACTCTATCGTCGGCGAGCCGACTTCCACCGGCGCGTCAGAGCCCCCGGCGATCATGGCCCCCGCCTTCAGGAGGCTTGCCCAGGCATACGCGCCGCGCAGCCGGTCGATGCCGACACGGGCCGGGGCAAAATGCAGGTCACCGATGGCATGGCTTGGCTGCATCGACGGGATGAGGCCGCTGGTGGCGAGGCGGGCAATGTCGTCCGGGTGCAGCAGCTGGGCATGCTCGATGCGCCAGCGCAGGTCTGCCGAATAGTCCAGCTCCTCGAACTTCTCGATGACCCGACGGTTGGCAAGATCGCCGATGGCATGGATAGCGAGTTGCACGCCGTCTTCTTCAGCGTCCATCATCAGGTTGTGCAGGTTGCCGGAATCGAGGATTTCAAGGCCGCTGGTTTCCGGGCGGTCCGAATAGGGCTCGATCAGGAGCGCGCCGCGGCTGCCGAGGGCGCCGTCAATATAGATCTTTACGGCGCGGTTGGTGATCCTGGCCGTTTCAAATTCGCGGCGTTTGGCGATGTCGAAACCGCGGGTGTCGAACGCGTTGTAGACGCGCAGACGCAGACGGCCTTCATCATCAAGCGCCTTCAGGAGGCGGGCATGGTCGCGCAGGGCGCTCATATTGTGAATGCCGGTCCAGCCGCGCGCGACATAGGTGTTCGCGCCGGTTTCGAGCGCCTGCTGGATCTGCTCGTAGGACGGGTCCTGGACCAGGGAGAGCACCGGATACATCGCCTCGTCGATGACGATGCCGGTTGCCTTGAAATTCTCGTCCCGCTCCGTGCGCCCGCCCGGCGGGTCAGCCGCCACGTCGTAAATTTCCGCCGCTTTCAGGGCTGCCGTATTCGCCACCAGCGCATGGCCATCCGAGCGCACCAGGATCACGGGATTGTCCGGGCTGACAGCATCAAGATCGGCTGCAGACGGCATGCGCCCTTCCGGCCAGCCGGTTTCGATCCAGCCCCGGCCAAACAGGATCGCGCCGGGGGCAAGCGCTTGGAGCTCCGCCTCGATCCGGGTGACGAGTTCATCAATGGAGGCTGTGCCCTCAAGGTTGAGCGTCAGTTCCCGCTCGCCAATGCCCTGAAGGTGGGCGTGGGCGTCGGTGAAGCCGGGGAACATCACGGCGCCGGCAAGATCGATGATCTCCACCTCGTCCTCGCTCCAGTCCCTGGAAAGCGGCGGCGCGGTGCCGATGATGCGGCCATCGGGGCCGACGATCACCGCCTCTACCGTGGCGGGGTCAGCCAGACCGGTATAGATGGTGCCACCCGTGAAGACGCGGATCTTGCCTTCCGGCGCGGGCGGCGCAGCAAGCGCAGGGTCTGTGCAGGCCGTGAGGGCGGCAATGGCAAACGCGGCGATGGCGATGAGACGCATGGAGTTCCCCTTCCCTGTGTTGCGCCCTGTCTTGAACCGGTTCCGCCGGTATGGCCAGCCCCGAGAGAGGGGGCGCGCCAGCCCCGCCCAAACGAAAACGCCGGACCTGCGAGGAGGCCCGGCGTGAACTTTTGTCTGCGGCGGATGCCGGAGAAAGGCGCCTGTTAGGCGACAGCTTTCTTCGCGATGTCGCGCTTGATCTTGAGGGCCTTGTCGGACAGGCCATCTTCCTTCGC
>NZ_NCJT01000202.1 GCF_002282565.1 Hyphomonas sp. 34-62-18 | reverse complement strand
GGGCTGTTCCGGCGGGCCAGTCCCGGTGCCGAGGATAAGTTCGCCGCGGTGAAGCTCGGCAACGGATTCCACAAGCGCGAGACCAAGGCCGGAGCCGGGTTGCGTGCGCGCCGAATCGAGGCGGTGGAAACGCTGGGTAACCTTGTCGCGTTCTTCCGGTGGAATGCCGGGCCCGGAATCGATCACGGTCAGGTCAATCATGCCCTCGGGCGTCCGGCTGGCGGTGAAACTTATGCTGCCGCCCCCCGGCGTGTATTTTACTGCATTATCGAGCAGGTTGGCGAGGGCTTGGCCGATCAGGTCCTTGTCTCCCAGGATAACGAGATTCTTCGCGATCTGACTCTTGAAGGAAAGGCTCGCTTCTTCACAGGCAGGATCGAAAAGCTCGGCAAGTTCTTCAGCCAGGGCGCTGAGATCCATGCGCGCCAGCGTGCCTTCTGAGCCTGCATCCAGACGGGCAAGCCGGAGGATGGCGTTGAACGTATCAAGCACCCGGTCGACTTCCTGAAGTGTGGTGCCAAGCGTTTCGTTGGCCGCTTCCTCAGACAGGGGCTGGCTGAGAGACATTTCCAGCCGGTTGCGCAGGCGTGTGAGCGGTGAGCGCAGGTCGTGGGCAATCGCGTTGCCGGTGTGGCGGGAGGATTCCACCAGTTTCTGGATCTGATCCAGCATGGCGTTGAGACGCTGGGCCAGGCGGTCAAACTCATCGCCTGTGCCGCGCACGGGCATGCGCCGCCCCAGCTCGCCGCCCATCACGGCCTCGGTGGTCTTGGCAAGTTCATCGGCGCGTTTGGCCGCGCCGCGGGAAATGAGCAGGCCGCCCGCCAGCGACAGGATCAGGGCGATGGGCAGGGCAACATAAACGGCGTTGCGGATGCGGCCCACGATGACGGTCTGCTGCGCCGTGTCGAAGGCCACCATCAGCGCCCCGCCATTGTCGCGCAGGCGCACGATGCGGCCCGCTGCCGGGCGCAGCGAGGTGGTACCGTCGGCCTGGGGCAGCTCGAAATCGAAGTAGACGGTCTTCATGCCCACGGCGGGTGGATCAGCGGGCAGGCGGGGGAAATGCCCGGCGATTTTGCGCCCCGAAGAGTCTTCCAGATAGTAAAAAAACTGCGAGCCGGAGAGGGTCATCCGCTCGAAGACCGACTGGCTGAGGCGCTCCATCCCGCCTGTGTAGTAGGCATTGGCGAGCTGTTCGAACTCCACCGTGATCCGGTTTTCAGACTCGGCGCGGATGTAGTAAACCGTTGAATAATATAGATAAACAAGCAGCGCGCCGGAGAAGGCAGCGATCATCGCAGAATAGAGAATGGTCAGCTTGAAAGTCGTGGTGCGCACGAAGGCAGGCATTGCCTTCTTGATCTGCGCCATGAAGGGCAGGCTGGCCCATGCCTTGCCCATAGCGCGCCAGGCAGCGCCGATCCCCTTGCCAACAACCCGCACAGGCCGCAGTAGCAGTGCCTTGTCAGGCACCCTCGGGGCAAGCCATGCGGGGAGTTGGAGCGGCGTCTTCATGGCGCGTTAGGTGCCAGCGCCGCTCCAAAAGGTCTAGCCCTGGCTCTGCAGCCGGTAACCGGCGCCGCGAACGGTCTGGAGCAGCGGTTCGGCAAACTCCTTGTCGATCTTCGCGCGCAGGCGGGAGATGTGAACATCAATGACGTTGGTTTGCGGGTCGAAGTTATAGTCCCAAACCTTCTCGAGCAGCATGGTCCGCGTCACGACCTGACCCGCATGGCGCATCAGATATTCCAGCAGGCGGAACTCGCGCGGCTGGAGATCGATCTTCTTGCCTGCGCGAGTGACCTTGCGGGTCAGCAGGTTCATTTCGAGGTCGCCCGCCTTCAGAACGGTCACCGGAGGTTCGGCGCTTGTCTGGCGGCGGCCGAGGGCCTCCACGCGGGCGGCAAGTTCTGCCGGGGCAAACGGCTTGGCGAGATAGTCCTCAGCGCCGGCCCGCAGGCCCTGCACCTTGTTCTGAACGTCGCCCAGCGCGGAGAGGAAGAGGGCCGGCGTGGTGCCGCCCGCTGCGCGGAATTCCTGCAGCAGGGTAAGCCCGTCCTTCTCCGGAAGCATCCGGTCGACGATCAGGGCGTCGAACTCTGACGCTCTTGCCCGTGCAAGCCCAGAGGCTCCATCGGCGACGCGCTCCACCTTGTGCCCGGCATCGGCGAGCACCTTTTCGATGAAGCTCGCCATTTCATTGTCGTCCTCGATGACGAGGACTTTCAGCGATGCTGTGGATTCAGTCTCGACCATGCTGGTCTCCATCAACGTCATGTTGGCTCCTTCAGCCTGCCGGCAAATCTACAGTGCTATAAGTTGTTGCCTGTCCCGCTCTTACGGCCAGCAGTATCTTCGAGCGATTGGCCGCGCGTGCTTCGTTGACCACCTGTTCGAATGCTTCGACCGTCGGCACCGGTTGGCCATTGGCTTCCAGAATGACCAGATCCTTCACGAAGCCCGCCTCGGCGAAGATACCGCCAGGTGTCAGTTCGGTAATCACGAGGCCGGTGTCGCTGGGGCGAAGGCCGAGCCGCTGACGCATTTCAGTCGTCATCGGATCGAGCCGAACACCAAACTCTTCGAGGAAGGCTCCTGGAACGCCCGAGGATTGTCCGGGGCGATTGGCATCCGGCGAGGACTGGCTACCAGGCGCGGCATACGGATCATCCGGTCGTTCGCCGACAGTGACATTGATCGTCTGGCGCTTGCCATTGCGGATGATCTCAAACTTGTTCGAGGTGTTTGCGATCAACCGGCCAACGATGCGGGTGGTGGAGGTCGCATCCGTCACCTTCTGGCCGTTGACGGACAGAATGATGTCATTGCGCAGCAGGCCCGCTTTCTCAGCCGGGCTTCCAGCCGTTACATCCGCAATCAGTGCGCCTTTGGTATCTTCAATGCCGAGGGCTTCGGCAAACTCAGGCGTCAGGTCACCGATCTGCACGCCCAGCCAGCCGCGGGAGACGCGGCCATCCTTGATCAGCGTGTCAGTCACTTCCTTGGCCAGTTCCGCCGGGATGGCAAAACCGATACCGACCGAACCGCCGGTGGGGGAGAGAATTTGCGAGTTCACGCCGATCACATTGCCCTGAAGGTCAAAGGTCGGGCCACCGGAGTTGCCCCGGTTGATGGGGGCGTCGATCTGGATAAAGTCCGTGTACGGGCTGCCAGCGCCAAGCTCGCGGCCGTCTGCAGAGAGGATACCAGCGGTCGCCGTGCCGCCGGTCGCCGTGCCGCCAAGACCGAAGGGGTTACCCAGCGCCACGACCCAGTCGCCCTTGCGAACTTCCTTGGAGCTGCCGAACTTCACGAACGGGAACTTGCCTTTTTCCTTCACGCGCAGAACGGCAAGGTCGGTCTGGCGATCCGTGCCGACGAGTTCAGCGTCCAGTTCTCGGCCGTCAGCCGTAACAATCTGTATCTGCGTCGCCCGGTCAATGACGTGGTGATTGGTGACGACCAGGCCATCTTCGGAAATGAAGAAGCCCGAGCCAAGGGAGCGCGCTTCGCGCTGGCGCGGCGTGTCCTGCGGGGCGGGGCGCTGCTGAAAGAACTCTTCAAGACCCGGAACACCCCGGAACTGTTCCAGAAATCCTTCCGCCCCCGTCAGGGGGGAGACATCCTGAGTCGAAATCACGTTAACGCTGACGACCGCCGGTTCGACTTTCTCAATCAGGTCCGCGAAGCTCAGCGGCGCACCAGGCGGGGCCTGAATGGCAATAGGCTGAGCGCCGGCTTCGGGCGCGATAAGTTTCGGTACCGAGATCGCGCCGCCCATGATTGCAGCTCCGAAGGCAGCAGCTACGAGTGCCTGAGCCGAAATCCCGATTTTGCGCATCTATCTCTCCAGATCGCTGTTTTTGCGCCAGTATCAGCGCAGAACCAAAACATAAACATGCCACACCCAGAGTGGGCATTAAAAGACAGTTAGGTGTAATCACGGCAGCTTGAAGGCTATGCGCCGGATAAAATGGCGGTGAGGCGAACGCTTTTCAGACGTCTTCGGCTTCTACTTCACCGGTTTTCCGCTTCGCATTCATGGCGAGAACGATGCCGATGCCGGCCCCCGCGCCCAGCAGGATGAACGGAAAGGCCCACAGCAGCCAGCTGGCCGGGTCGCGCGCCGGAGGGCGGAACAGAACGAATTCGCCATAACGGCTGACGAACCAGTCCCGAATCTCCGCGTCAGTGGCCCCTTCAGCCACCATCTCCCGGATACGGGTGCGCATATCCTCTGCGATGGGGGCAGAGGACTGTGAGACCGGCTCATTCTCGCACGCTACACAGCGCACTTCCCGCATCAGTGCCTGCGCGCGCATTTCCTCAGCCGGATCTTCCAGCGGGGCGCTGGCGGCAAAGGCGATCAGAACGGAGGCAAGCAAGGCTTTCATGCGAGGGGTAGCCTAGCAGATCCAGGCAGGCGGGGGAAAGGCGCAGCGATGTCTCAGCCCTCGGCTTCGGCAGGGGCTTCCGGATGGAGTGTCGCCTCCAGAATATCCAGCAGCTGGGCTTCCTTTTCCGCAATCTCCCCATCGGCCTCGGCAATCTGGCGCAGGATAGCCTTGAGGTTGGCAATGCCATTGTCGTTGAGCAGCTTGTTGGCGAAGGACACCATCCGGTCGAGCGAGGGGATGTCGCCGGGGTGGCGGCATCGTTCGCGGAAGCCTTCCCGGTCCAGCCCGCCGAAGAGCTCCACGGCGCGCGTCTCGGCGATCAGGATTTCGCGGTCATCGACAGTGCCGTCGATGGTGACCATCAAGGCCAGGAAATCGGTCAGCAGGAAGCCGAAAATCTCCTCGATGCTCTGCTCGCCCGGTTGATCCTTCGGCCACATCTGGCTCATCAGATGGTACTGAAGCGCGGTGAGATCCTCTTCCAGCGCGAGCATGTTGTCGAGCCCGTCGGTCACCTTTGGCGCTCCGTAAAACCTGTGCAGAACCGCGTCTTCCGCGCAGATCTGGCCAAGGTTCAGTCCGAAGGCAGACAAACGGTCTTCCGTTGGCGGATGGGTGTCGATGGGATGGCGCACGCTGTCGCCCAGGGCAAACTGAAGCAGGGGGGCGATCCGCGCGCGGTCCACATCCAGGCGAACGCTTTCGGCAAAGCTGCGCACGATGTTGCGCGAGAAACGCCCCTGCATGCCGCGCGCGACTACCATTTCCATCTGGCTGCCCCACATCGAGCCCAGCAGGGAAGACTTCAAAAGGGAATAGGCAATGTCTTCCGGTGAGGAGACCTGCGCGCCGGATTGATCGGCGCGGTGTTCACGCTGACGCCCAATGCGGCGTTCGACCACCGAGAAGGCGTAGATCAGATCATCGATCAGCAGTTTCGAGGGCATTGAGAGCAGCCGCGTGAGTGGACGCCCTTTTGCCGAGAACACTTCGCTTGCCTTCGCCAGCCCCATGTAAACTGGCGCAAACCGGATGGTGTAGGCCGTGTCTCCTCCAGAGAAGTGACCCAGTTCATGGCCGATGACCGCGCGTAGCTCGCCTTCGGTGAAATGGCTCATCAGCGGCAGGGAGAGATGCAGGGTTTGGCCCATCAGGGGCGCCTTGCCATAAGGCGTGTGTACGGGGGCCGACGTGGCAAAGAAGGTCGGCTCCAGGCCGATGATGACATTGTCCGGCATGCGCGCCTGCAGCGTCTTCGACACGTCCCGCACCATCAGGCCGAGGCGCGGATACTCGTAAAAGCTGATCGGCCGGGCGGCGACATAGCTTTTCGGCCGGGTGAAGAAGACGCCCAGCCCACGGATCACCGCATACGCCGCGCCCAGCCCCATCATAACGAAAACGCCGATCAGAATGTCACTCTCAAAGCCCAGCCAGTAGCCCAGGCTGAGATAGGCACCGGTGGCAAAGATGCCGAAATGCACCAGCGAAATGATCCCGACCACCAGCGTGATTGCCAGCGCATAGGGCCAGAAGCCAAGCGACAGAACGGTCCTGTGGGATCCGAGAACGGTTGCCACAATGCGCGTAATCGGCGCGATGATGAAAGAGAGGGCCAGCACCGCTGTTGAGACGATGGATAGCCATCCAAAGGGCGTGGCCTCGCCACAGACATTGCCGCGTGGGTCAGCCAGGATCGCGCCGGCGCAGGAAAGTGAACCGGACACCGCCCCTTCCAGGCCGCCCCCGGTTTCCCAATATCGCGCAATGGTCACGGCAATGCCGAGCAATGGAATGACCGTCAGAACAGCGATCAGGCGCAGCAATCTGAGCATGGTGTACGTCCCCTTACACACCACAGAACGAAAACCTGAAAGCGCTTGCTGTCAATCGCCGGGTTGAAGCCGCTGCCGTCTCCGCACAGTTTCAGATCACCCCATCGCGGCGCAATACCGCCTCTTCGGACTCATGTGAGATATAGGCGAGGATTTGCGGGGCTCCGGCCATTTTCACCATATAGGTAATGTCGAATATGGATGTGGCCGGGCCTGTCCTGGCTTTGGTGAATGTCATCTTCCAGCGGGCTTTCACCATGTAATGAAGCGGCGCGACTTCTTCCACGGTCAACACGTCGACATCCAGCCGGTCCAGCCCCAGCTGTTGCTGCATCACGGCATGCCGCTCAATCAGGGCCTTGCGATAATGCTCATCCACCTTCCAGGCCGCAAAAGTTTCCGGCGAGGTTTCGATATAGGTGGGCGCATAGGCAGCAGCGATTGTATCCGTATCGCCCTCCAGGGACGCCTTGGCATACTCCTGAAAGAAGCGTCGAAGCGTCTCTTCGCGAGTTTCGGCCATCGAAGGCTCTCCGTATTTTCAGGGGGCGCCATAGCAGGGGATTGCTACGGTTCTGCGTCCGGGATGTGATAAGTCCAAGACGCATGACCCCGAGAAAGGTTGCGAACGGATTTGTCGGCGCCCGGCGGCTCGGCTAAGTCATTGGGTATGCTCACTATCCGTGCGATTCAATCTACCCCGGAAGCGGCCCTCGCTGCGGCTGCAGATCATGCGCCTTACCTCCGCCGTCTGGCCGATCGCGGGGCAGGGCTGGACTTCGGCGCAGCGCTTACTGCGGCCACAACCCTGCCGAGGGATATGCCGGTGGCCGAGGTGATGACGGCGCTGCGCAAGGCGAAAGCTTCCGCCCACCTGTCACTGGCGGCTGCAGACCTTGCCGGAACCATGGATGTGATGGAGGTGACCCGGCACCTGACCGAGTTCGCTGGAGGAAGCCTTGAGACGGCGCTGCAGTCAGCTTTGGCGGCGCGGGGTCTGAAATCTGACGGCATCTTCGTCGTTGCGCTCGGCAAGATGGGCGCGTTTGAACTCAACTATTCCAGCGATATCGATGTCTGCGCCTTCTATGAGCGCAGCCGGTTTGATGGCGGCGACCGCGATCCTGGCGACGCGGCCCAGCGCGTGATCCGCGAAATGGTGCGGATCATGGAGGAGACAACCGCCGCCGGTTATGTGTTCCGCACAGATCTGCGCCTGCGGCCGGATCCAAGCTCAACCCCGGTCGCCGTCTCTACCGACATGGCCGACGTCTATTATGAAAGCCAGGGCCAGAATTGGGAGCGGATGGTCTGGATCAAGGGACGGCCTACCGCCGGAGATATTCCGGCAGCGGAGCGTTTCCAGAAGCGGCTGGAGCCCTATGTCTGGCGGCGCAATATGGATTATTGGGCCATTGGCGATATCCAGGCTATCAAGCGGATGATCAACACAAAGGTTGGCGATGACGGGTTTGCCTCCGTCTCGCCGGATGTGAAACTGTCGCCGGGCGGTATCCGCGAGATCGAGTTCTTCGTGCAAACCCAGCAATTGATCCTCGGCGGGCGGGAGCCGGCGCTGAGGGACAATTCCACGCTGGGCGCGATGGAGGCGTTGAGAGCTGCGGGCGTTGTGTCAGACAAGACAGCGGCTGAGCTGACAACCGCTTACCGGGCGCTGCGCAATGTCGAGCACCGTATCCAGATGCGGCAGGACGAGCAGACCCACACCGTTCCGGCAGACCCTGCAGAGCG
>NZ_NCJT01000201.1 GCF_002282565.1 Hyphomonas sp. 34-62-18 | reverse complement strand
GCCGATCGGCACAGGCTTTCCTTCCCCGTCCACCACGCGCACGACGGCGCCCGGCCATGGCACGCCGCAGGAGCGCAGCTTGCCCCAGCTCGGATCATGCGCTTCAGGCGGCAGGAATGTCCCGGCACCGACGGTTTCGGTCAGACCGTAAAGCTGGGTGAAGCGCGCGCCCATGATTTCCACCGCCGTGCGCAACAGCGCTTCGGAAATCGGCGAAGCGCCGTAGAAAACCTGCTTCAGGCTTGAGAAATCCGTTTCCCGGATATTCGGCTGCTGCGTCAGCATCAGGATCACCGCCGGCACCCAGAAGGCATGGGCGATCTTGTGCTCCGGAATGAGGCGCAGGATCAGCTGCGGATCAATCTCCCGCAGGATCACCGTTTTGGCGCCCTGAAGGCTGGCGAGGACGCCCACATTGACGCCCGCCACATGGAATTGCGGCATGGCGTTCATGACCGCCTCACCGGCATCATAGCTTGACCATTCCAGCATGCCGGCCTGGGTGAAGAAGGCACGGTAATTGTCGTTCGTAAGCTGAACACCCTTGGGCAGACCCGTTGTGCCGGAGGTGTAGAGCTGGATCACGTCATCCTCGCCCTCCACCGTCAGCCCCGGCGCCGCGCTGGATTTGGCGTCACGCCAAGAGGGAAAATAGTCCCAGTCCTCGCGGTCGCCATCCAGCGTGATAATGCGGGTCAGGTCGGGCAGCTCGTCCTTGATCTGGTCGATCATGGCGTAGAACTCCCTGCCGACGAACAGCACCTTTGCCTTCGCGTCGGACAGGATGAACTTCACCTCCGGCGGCGCAAGGCGCGTGTTTACGCCCGTCATCACCGCGCGCGCCTTGGCGCAGCCGAAGAGGATCTCGTAATAGACGTCGGTATTCTTTGCCAAATACCCCACCCGGTCCCCCGGCTGGATGCCAAGACGGATCAGGCCATTGGCGATCTGATTGGTGCGGGTGTCGAGCTCTGCAAAGCTGGTCGCGCGCCCTTCAAACCACAGCGCTGTCTCGTTCGGGCGCAGCCGGGCCTGCACAGGCGGAATATCCGCAATATAGGGCATCGCTTCGATGTCGATCATGGGGTTCCTCCGGCGGGATGGTTTCTTGCCGGGAACCTTAATGCCTTCCGCTGGCTTGTCAGCCCGGTTTGGAGCGCGCAACGGTGGCAAATGAGTGCCTGGAGGCCCTGATATGCTGCGGACCCTGATTGCCCCTCTGCTGCTCGCGGCCTGCGCCAGTGTTCCCGCGCCCGCAGGGCTTGAACCGCCCACCGGGCCACACACCCCTTGCGAGCCTGCCGCAACCCTCGCGGCGAAGGGCGACGAACACGCCCGGGGAGAGGCGGTGCTGGATATGGACCCGGCGGAGCGCGAAGATCTGGCGCTGGCTCTGCTACCCTGCCTCGGTGACCCGGACCCGGTGCTGCGCGATGGCACAGCCTATGCGGCTCTCTCCCAGATGATGCGCAGTCAGCTGGTCGGGCTGGAGACGGTGAAGGGCGTGATGCAGGAAACCCTGGACATGGCCGGCGCGCCGGAAGACGCCGCAGGCTTTGCCCGCCCCTTCGCCATGCTCACCCTGGCCGAAGTGGCCCGCACTGACCGGATCACCCCCTGGATGAGCCCGGAAGCGCGCGACCGTCTGATCGCGGCCGCCCATGCCTATCTGGCCGGCCTCACTGATTATCGCGGTTTCAGCGACACCGAAGGCTGGCGCCATGGCGTGGCGCACACAGCGGACCTACTGATGCAACTGTCGCTGAACCCGCAGCTGACTAAGCCGCAGGCCGAAGCGATCCTTTCCGCCATCGCGCTGAAGGCAGGCCCCACCGATCATGCTTATGTTTTCGGGGAGAGCGAGCGGCTGGCCGCGCCGGTCATGTATCTCGCCCGGCGGGGGCTCTTCACCGAAGAAGAATGGACCCTATGGTTTGAAGGCCTCTGGCCCGGCGGCGATCCCTTGCGGGAAAACGCCCATGGCTCGGAGGCGTCGCTTACAAAGCTGCATAACCTGCGGGCCTTTGCCCAGGCTGTGTATGTCAGCGCCAAAGCCAGCAATGAGGCGACTTACGAGCCGGTGGCCCGCGGCGCTTTCGCCCTTCTGAACTCCCTGCCCTGAGCCAAACCTTGCAGCAGAGGCTCATTTGCGGCACTTGGAGGCGCATGACCGTTCAGACCCCTCCGCCCAGCGCAACGCTTGCCGAAACGATGCTCGAGATGGGCCGCCGCGCCCGCGCCGCCTCGCGGGAGCTTGGGCTGTTGACCGCCCAGGACCGCACCCGCGCGCTGAAAGCCATCGCCGCCGCCATCCGGGCTGCGGCGCCGCAAATCCTGCGCGCCAATGAGGAAGACATGGCCGCCGCACGCGCCAAGGGGCTCGCCTCCTCGATGCTGGACAGGCTCGCCCTGGATGAGAAACGTCTTGAAGGCATCGCCGCCGGCGTTGAAACCGTCGCCGCCCTGCCCGATCCGCTTGGCCGCGAGCTTGCCCGCTGGACCCGGCCGAACGGGCTCGACATCGCGCGCATCTCCGTACCGCTCGGCGTGATCGGCATCATCTATGAAAGCCGCCCGAATGTGACAGTCGACGCCGGCGTCCTCTGCCTGCGCTCGGGCAATGCAGCCATCCTGCGCGGCGGCTCGGAAAGCGCCAAGACCTCTCACGCCCTGGCAGACGCGATGCGCGGCGCGCTGAAATCGGAAGAAATGCCGGTTGACGCGATCCAGCTGGTCGCCACAACCGACCGCGAAGCCGTCGGCCATATGCTCTCTGGTCTTGAGGGCGCGCTGGACGTGATCGTGCCGCGCGGCGGGCGCAGCCTTGTCGAACGTGTTCAGGCCGAAGCCCGCGTGCCGGTCATCGGTCACCTCGAAGGCCTTTGCCATACCTATGTTCACGCCGCTGCCGACCCGCAGAAGGCAGTCAACATCGTGCTCAACGCCAAGATGCGCCGCACCGGCGTCTGCGGCTCGACCGAAACGCTGCTGATCGATGTGGGCATTGCGGCTACCCTGCTGCCGAAGATCGCCAAGGCGCTAACAGACGCCGGCTGCGAGCTACGCGGGGACGGGCGTACGCGCGCCATCCTGGGCGACATTACACCGGCCACGGAAGAAGACTGGGCTACCGAATATCTTGATGCCATCCTCTCGATAGCTGTGGTCGATGGCCTGCCCGGCGCGTTGGCCCATCTCGCTCGCTGGTCTTCGGGCCATACGGACGCGATCATCACCGAAGATGCTGCCGCTGCCGAAGCCTTCATCGCGAATGTCGATTCGGCCATCGTGGTTCACAACGCCTCCACCCAGTTTGCTGACGGCGGAGAGTTCGGTTTCGGCGCTGAGATCGGCATTGCCACAGGCCGCATCCATGCGCGCGGGCCAGTGGGCGCAGAGCAGCTCACCACCTACAAATATGCCGTGCGCGGAACAGGACAGGTTCGCCCTTGAAACGCGCGCGGCTGCCCGGCCCCGCAAAGGGGCTTGCCATCGGCCTTCTTGGCGGCAGCTTCAATCCCGCCCATGAAGGTCACCTGCTGGTGGCAGAGACGGCCATGAAAAGGCTGAAGCTGGACCAGGTCTGGTGGGTCGTGGCGCGGGGCAATCCGTTGAAATCCGATCACGGAGCGTATGCCGCCCGCCTCGCCTCGGCCCGCACTATGGCTCGAGGCGCTGGAATGCGCGTGAGCGACATTGAGGCCCAGCTTGGCCTCACCTATTCCATCGACACCCTGCGCGCGCTTCGCAAGGCCGCGCCGGAAACGCGTTTTGTCTGGCTCATGGGGGCGGATAACCTCGCCAGCTTCGCCCGCTGGAAGAACTGGCAGGAAATTGCCCGCAGCGTGCCGATTGCGGTGATCGCCCGGCCAGGCGCGCGCATCACCCGCGCCACCGCTTTTGCCCGCAAATTTGCCCGTGACCGTCTGCCCGAGGCGGCGGCAGCCAGCCTGCCGTACACTGCGCCTCCCGCCTGGGTTTATATCCGTGTACGGGAAAACCCTCTGTCCTCTACCGCGCTGAGGGCTCGTTCATGAGCCTCTCTCCGGAAGATCTCGACCGGCACCGCCGGCATATCCTGCTGAAGGAAATCGGCGGGCCCGGTGTTGCAAAGCTGCGGGCCGCATCAGTTTCCATCATCGGCGCAGGCGCCCTTGGCGGCCCGGCGGCGCTTTACCTTGCCGCCGCCGGTGTTGGCCATATCGAGCTTTGGGATGACGACCGGGTAGAGCGCTCCAACCTGCAGCGGCAGATACAGTTTACAGAGGCCGATACCGGCGCGGCGAAAGCCGTCCAGCTCGCCTCTCGCATCCACGCCCTCGATCCGGCCATCCGCGTTGACATACAAAACGAACGTTTTGCAGAAGGCGCGGCGCCGGCCGGAAACCTCCTGATTGATGCGACGGACAACTTCGAAACACGCTTCCTGCTCAACCGGCTCGCCCATGCCAGCGGGCGCTATCTGGTCTCCGGCGCAGCAAGCGGATGGACCGGTCAGGTCAGCGTGTTTGCCTCCGGCCGCATTGCCGAAGCGCCCTGCTATGCCTGCTGGGTGCCGGAAATGCCGCCCACCGCCGAGGGCTGCGATGAGGTGGGCGTGGTTGGCGCGATTACCGGCATGACAGGCTCTGCCATGGCGCTCGAAGCGGTGAAGCTGATCACCGGTGCAGGCGACCCGCTCATCGGGCGCATCCTTCTCATCGACGGGATGCGAGCCGAAATGCGAACGGCCCGCTTGCGGAAAGATTCTCAGTGTCCGGTCTGTTCAATCTGAACAG
>NZ_NCJT01000517.1 GCF_002282565.1 Hyphomonas sp. 34-62-18 | reverse complement strand
AAGTGGACGCAGCGCGAGGGACAGCTGCCCCTTGCTTTGAGACAGGGCCACAAGTTCGGCTTCTTCAGGGGTGACTTCGAGCGTTGCCGTGCGCCCGATCCGCGTGGATTCCTCTGGCGCGCCGGGCGCATAGGCCTGGTCAATCGCCAGAACGCGAACATTCTGAAGGATGGTCTTGGACAGCGTGCGGGCCTCGGAAAGGCCGTTGTCTGCCGATGGCTGATGTTCATAGGTCAGGATCAGGTCCACCCGGTCATTCGGGAGGATGAAACCGCCCGAGGCCGATTCCGGCGATATGCCTACCGATACAGCGCGCATGTCCGCGCCCATCAGCACGGGCAGCAGGCCCGCCTCGCCGCGCTTCACGATACGCTGGGGCATGACCGGTTCCAGCTTGTAGATCGGCATTTTCACGACGGCGCCGGTGATCTCCTCGATCGCATTCGGGGCCGCTGTTTCCGTAAACTGTCCTTCGGCAACGCCCTTCTCCGGCCAGACGGACCATTGCAGATCGTCGGCCTTGATCTGTTCACCGATGGCAAAGTCGCGCTTGGCGGTCAGAACCTTGATCTCGGAGACCTGCTCGGTCTGGACGATGGTTTTGTCGCGGGTCAGCGTTTCCGTGACGACCTGCGGCTGGCTCATCCGGCTTACAAGCAGGGCTGCCCCGCCGGCCGCCACAAGCGCCAGCAACAGGATGATGATGCGTATAGGCGACATGCGGCGCCACTCCCTCCGAAAACCGTGTGCAAAGGTAAACACACACGGCCAGCCAGTTCATACTGTTCGGAAAATTGCATGCGCCGCCTAAAGGATCGTTAACCGGAAATCCCGGCTGCAGTGTAAAGCCCGGCGAGGAGGGGCGAAGCCGCGCCTGCCAGGAGGGCGCCTGCGGCGATGGCGACCCCATAGGGCACGCCCGCTTTCGGCTGAAACGGCGCGCGCATGAAGCCTGGGATGGCTTCGGCCGGGGCAGTCCGGCGCACCGCAAGGATCAATGCTGCGCAGA
>NZ_NCJT01000200.1 GCF_002282565.1 Hyphomonas sp. 34-62-18 | reverse complement strand
GCATTGACGTTCTGGCCCAGGAGGGTGATCTCGCGCACGCCCTGGGACGCCAGGCTGCGCGTCTCGATGACAATATCATCCACCCGGCGGGAAATTTCGGCCCCGCGCGTATAGGGCACCACACAGAAGGTGCAGAACTTGTCACAGCCTTCCTGCACGGAGACAAAGGCTGTTGGCCCATCCGCCTCCCGCGTCTTGGGGAGGGCGTCGAACTTTTCGATCGTGTCGAATTCGGTTTCCAGGCGGTCGCCGATGGCGCGGCTGGCGCGGGCGATCATTTCCGGGAGTTTGTGGTAGGCCTGTGGGCCAAGCACCAGGTCCACAGCTGGCTGGCGGCGGATCAGTTCCTCTCCCTCGGCCTGGGCCACGCAGCCGGCAACCGCAATCGTCATCCGCCCGCCGGAGGCTTCCTTCATGCGCTTGAGCTGGCCAAGCTCGGAATAGACCTTTTCGGTCGCCTTCTCGCGGATATGGCAGGTATTGACGACAACAAGGTCGGCCGCTTCCGGCGCGTCTACGGGCGTATAGCCGAGGGGCCGCAACACATCGCGGATGCGCTCGGAATCATACACATTCATCTGGCAGCCATAGGTCCTGATAAACAGGCCCTTGAGGCTCTTTTCTTCGGGGGTGCCGGTCATCTGGCGGCTTATGCCTCAAAAGCGGGCAAGCTGAAAGAACCTTCCTCAACAGGGGAGTATCTATAGCAGCTTTGGACTTCACAGAGGACCGAAGCGGGCTAGTGTGCCACCAAATTGACACGTTTGGCGCCGGGGAGGCCCTCATACCATGCTAGCCACAATTTTCGGGGCGGTCGAAAATGCCGTGCTCACCTTCAGCGACTTCATCTGGGGGGGGACCTGGGGTGAAACACGGGTCCTGCCTTTCGGCCCGATGGCCCTGATCCTTCTCGGGATCGGCGCTTTCTACATGATCCGCCTGGGCGCCCGCCCGCTTCGCCGTTTTGTACCTGCTGTTGCCGAAGTCTGGCAGGGCCGGAAAGGAAATGGCGACCCGAATGCAATCACGCCGTTTCAGGCGCTTGCGACAGCGCTTTCGGGCCAGGTAGGCACAGGCAACATCGTCGGCGTGGCCACCGCGATCACGATCGGCGGGCCCGGCGCCGTCTTCTGGATGTGGGTCACTGCCATCCTCGGCATGGCGCTCGCCTTTGCGGAAAGCTCGCTGGCAATCAAGTATCGCGAGATTGACGAGAATGGCCGGATCAATGGCGGCCCAATGTATTACATCCGGAAGGGCCTCGGGAAGAAATGGACATGGCTCGCGGCCATCTTCTGTCTGGGCACCATGTTCTCCGCCACAGCCACAGGTGGCATGATCCAGGCCAACGGCATTACAGCCAACATCTCTGATGTCTTCAGAGCAGATTTCGGACTTGAGGTAGCAAATTCCATCTCGGTTCTCGGCGTCAGCATTGATCCGCTGAAAGCGGTCATCGGGCTGATCATCTGCGGCCTGGTGTTTGCCGTGATCATTGGCGGCATCAAATCCATCGGCAAGGTGGCCGGCAGCCTCGTGCCCTCCATGGCTGCGCTCTATGTACTGGCTTGCGTTATCATCCTTGTACTGAACATCCAACATATTCCCGGCGCCTTTGCGATGATCTTCGCTTCTGCTTTCGGCCTCAACCAGGCTGTCGGCGGGCTTGCGGGATATGCTGTGCTGCTGGCTGTCCGGGAAGGCGTGGCCCGCGGCCTCTTCTCCAACGAAGCCGGTCAGGGGTCAGCGCCCATCGCGCATGCCGCCTCGCAGATGAAAAACCCTGCCAGCCAGGGCGAAATTGCCATGATCGGTGTGTTTATCGACACCATGGTTCTCTGCACCATGACAGCTCTGGTTATCCTGACGGCCGAGGGCAGCTGGGCCACGGCAGCGCAGTTCAAGGAATGGGCCGGCGAAACGACGAGCCATATCTGGATGGCCGAAGGCCATAGTGCGGCAACGCTCACCAACCAGGCCTTCACGGATGCCGTGCCTGGGCCGGTCGGCGGATGGGTCGTCACGCTTTGCCTGACACTGTTTGCATTCACCACCATCATTGGCTGGTCTTACTATGCCGAACAGGCCGTCACCTTCCTGATCGGTGAATGGGCCACCAAACCCTTCCGCTATATCTGGGTGGTTGTGATCTTCATCGGCTCGGTGGCCCAGGTGCATTTCGTCTGGCGCTTCGGTGACATTGCCAACGCCTCGATGGCGCTTCCGAACCTTCTGGCCATCCTTCTGCTGTCAGGCGTGGTTTACCGTATTCACAAGGCCAACGGTGATCCGGATACGGCCGATGGCAACAGCCTGCTGGATGACCTGCGTGAAAAAACGCCCGCCGAATAGGCGGGCGTTTCTGGGGTGAATTTCTCCGAAAGGATCAGATCGTCAGAACGATCTTGCCGAAATGCTTCTGGCTTGCCTGATGGGCAAAGGCGGCGGCGATCTGATCCAGCGGGAACTTGCTGTCGATAATCGGGCGCATGTTCGACGCTTCGATAGCGTCAACCATATCTTCCTGGTGGCGGCGTGAACCGACCGTGATGCCGGACACGGTAATGTTGCGGGAGAACAGCGCCGCCGTTGGGACTTCGCCGGAAACTCCGGTCAGAACGCCAATCAGCGAGATATGGCCACCGGGACGGCATGCATTGATGGATTGAGCCATCGTGCCCGGGCCGCCGATCTCGACGACCTCATCCACGCCGCGGCCGCCGGTCAGCTCGAACGCTTTCTTGCCCCATTCCGGCGTGTCCTTGTAGTTGATCACATGGTCGGCGCCGAGCTGCTTGAGCTTGGCCATCTTCTCGTCCGATGAAGACGTAGCGATCACGCGGGCGCCGGCCATTTTGGCAAACTGCAGCGCAAAGATAGACACCCCGCCGGTGCCCTGAACCAGAACCCAGTCACCCGGCTTGGTCTTCGTTTCGACAAACATCCCGCGCCACGCCGTCAGCGCCGCGCAGGGGAGCGTTGCGGCTTCCTCGAAGCTCCAGCCGGTCGGCATGCGCGTGAAAGCGGTCTCGGGCGCGGCAACGAGTTCGGCGCCGAAGCCGTCTGCGCCGTCGCCCGGCACGCTGGCGAAACCAGCGGCCTCAATCTGACCGGACTGCCAGCTGGGGAAGAAAAGCGAAATGACCTTGTCGCCCACCTTCCATTTGGTGACGCCCTCACCGACGGCAACGACCTCGCCGGCGCCGTCCGACATCGGGATACGGCCATCAGGCGTCGGGATACCGCCGAGCACGACGACGAAGTCATGGTAGTTGAGTGAGCTCGCCCGCACGCGAACCAGAACTTCTCCGGCTTTTGGCTTCGGATCGTCGCGCGTCTCGATCACGAGGTTCTGGAGCCCACCGGGCTTCTTTACGGCTGCTACTTTCATTGTCTTGTCCTCCCTGGGTGTGAATGGACGGGACGTATAGCGCCCTTGGGGAAGTCAAGAGGAAGCAGCGAGCCTTGCCTCGCGTAAAGCTTTACGGCGGACCTTGCCGGCATCATCCCGCACAGCTTCCGCAGTGTATTCGAAGCTTTTGGGGATCTTGTAGCGCACCAGACGTTCCGCAAGGTGCGCCAGCATCGCGGCCTCATCCACTGGCCCGTCAGGACGGTCAATGACCGCGTGCAGCCGCGCGCCCATGTCTTCGTCCGGCAGACCGATAACGGCGGAGGACCGCACGCCCGGATAGGCCTCAATCGCTGCCTCAACCTCTGCCGGATAGATGTTCGCGCCGCCTACGATCACCATGTCAGACAGGCGGTCAGAGAGGTAAAGGTACCCGTCCTCATCCATCCAGCCGAGATCGCCAAGGCTTTCCCAGCCGCCGTCAATGGCTTTGGCGTCCGCCCCGATATACCGGTAGGTCGTTCCTGCCCCCGCCAGTGGCCGGATGAACACCTCCCCCACTTCGCGCGGCGGCAGGGTCTGACCATCCTCGCCGACGATCTTCATCTCGCAGGTTTCAACCGGCTTGCCGACGGAGCCCTTGTGCTTCAGCCATTCCGTGCCCTGAATGGTAGTGGAGCCCTGCCCTTCCGTGCCGCCATAAAGTTCCCAGATCACTTCCGGGCCAAGCCACTCAATGAAACATTCTTTCAGCCAGGCGGGGCATGGCGCGGCGAGGTGCCAGAGCGCCTTCAGGCTGGAGAGATCATACCGGTTACGGACCTCCTCCGGCAGGGCCCAGATACGCCGCATCATCGTCGGCACGGTGTAGACCACATCGACCTTATGCTTCTCGATCAGCTTCAACGTCTCTTCGGCGTCAAACCGTGTGGTGACGACAATCGTGCAGCCCTTGAACAGGGCCGTCATCGCCCACAGGAACGGGCCATTGTGATAAAGCGGTCCAGGGATCAGCATGCAGCCCTGCTGGGGGATCTCCAGCAGAGGCACATCCGGATCGGACGCAGCAGGTTGTTTGGACACGATCAGCTTGGGGCGCCCGGTCGAGCCGCCCGATGTCATTGCCTTGAAGCTCGCGGCAGTTACCTCAGGCAACGGAGCATCTGAAAGACCGCTGCCGGGCTCGTAACCCTGGGGCACGCAGGCCGACTGCGGATATTCTCCTGCAGCTACCCCCACAACCAGGCTTGGCGCGCCAATCTCCACGATCTGGTCGCGCTCCAGTTTCGGCAGGCGCGCCGAGATCGGCTGGGGCGTTGCCCCCGCTTTCCAGACCGCGAAACATGCCTCGAAAAATTCGATCCCGTTCGGCAGCGAGATGGTGACGAAATCATCCTGCCTCACGCCGAGTTCCTGATAGGCGCGGGCAAGGCGATTGGTGCGTGCTTCAAACTCGGCCCAGCTGACCTCTCTGCCCTCATGGCTGAGAATGGCCCTGTCCGGCTGTTGAGCGGCCCAATGCGCAACGATGCGCGA
>NZ_NCJT01000516.1 GCF_002282565.1 Hyphomonas sp. 34-62-18 | reverse complement strand
GTCGCCGGTACCGCCAAAAATAACGATGTCAAAGGGATCAACAGGAACAAATTTTGCCACCGGGGCGCTTCCTCTCTCGGGTCGGCCGCCATTCGCGGCTGATACAATTACAGCCTTATAGGACGCTTCCGACCAAAATGACAACGTTAGTCATTTCAGCTTTTTGGCCAGTTTTCCTATCCATACACCAAAAGGCGCCAATCTTTGGGGAACATTCAGGCTGCCATCTGAGGACAGAAGTGTCTTCGCCTCGCCTGCCAGCGCAGCGCTCGCTTCCTGTGACTCGCTTGCCAGATTGAACAGGCACAACACCCGCTCTTCCCCAAAACTGCGCTCGATCGCCAGCATATCTGCAGGGACATCCGGGAAGCTGACCTCTCCCAACCGGAACACATCCATGCTGTTGCGCAGGGCAATCATCGCGCGCGTGAACTCAAGCACAGAAAAAGGCTGGCCGTACTGCGCCGCAGCCGCTTGAAGGGCATGCCCTTCGCCAATCGGCAGCCAGGGCTTCACCTCTGAGAACCCAGCATAGCTGTTGTCGTTGAGCCAGGGCATCGGTGTCCGTGCCCCGTCCCTCCCCAGGGTCAGGGGCCAGTTGGCAATGGCTTCGGGATCCTGCAAATCTTCAAAGGCAATGTCGGCTTGCGTCAGGCCCAGTTCCTCCCCCTGATAGAGGATAGGGTTACCGCGCAGGCAAAGCAGCAGCGCATTCGTCAGCTTGGCATAGGCCACAAGGTCGCCGCCTGGCGGGCACCAGCGGCTGATGCACCGGGGCGCGTCGTGATTGGAGAAGGCCCAGGCGGCCCAACCTTCGCTGAAAGGCCCCGCCCAGTTTAACTGAGCGTCTTTCACACGCCGCGCCGAAAGTCTCTTGGCATATAGAAAATCGAAGCTGTAGGCCGAGCTGAGCCTGCCCTCAGCCGTAAAAGCGCGCATTTCAGGAATGGGGTCCGGCCCCGGAATTTCAGCCACAGTATAAATGTCGCCATAGCCATCGGCGAGCTTGCGCACCCG
>NZ_NCJT01000515.1 GCF_002282565.1 Hyphomonas sp. 34-62-18 | reverse complement strand
CTTGGGGCGCAGATCCTGGAGGCGCTGGAGGCGATGGGCCTGGAGCAAGGCGTGACCGGCGCCCAGCTTGCCATTCGCGCCGACCAGTCTCGCCTGATCGACTTCTATGCCGGGCTTGGTTATGTCCTCGCAGAAGACGTTGAGCTTACAACGCCCAACCCGCGCTCGCCCCCCGCCCATCGGCATGCGGAAGTGGTTCTGAGGGCAGGGGAGCGCAGCATGAGCAGCTGGAAACTTGGGATCATTGGCGGCTCGGGCCTCTATGCGCTTGAGGGGCTCGAAGACCGGCGCGAGACGGTTGTCGAGACGCCCTGGGGCGCGCCGTCCGACAGTCTGGTTTCCGGCCGGATCGGCGGGGTGGAGCTGGTTTTCCTGCCGCGCCATGGCCGCGGCCACCGGTTGTCTCCCAGCGAGGTGCCCTACCGCGCGAATATCGCTGCGCTGAAGATGGCCGGCGTTACCGACATCCTTTCCGTTTCCGCCTGCGGCTCCCTGCAGGAGCAGTATGCCCCGGGCCATGTGGTGGCCATCGACCAGTTCATCGACCGGACCGTTTCCCGCGTCTCGAGCTTTTTCGGCGCAGGGCTCGTGGCGCATGTCTCCATGGCGGACCCTGTCTGTGCCCGGCTGTCAGGGCTGGCGGCGGATGCCCTGGAAGCGGCGGGCGGCAGAGTGCATCGCGGCGGCACCTATCTTGCCATGGAAGGCCCGCAATTCTCTTCCCGCGCCGAAAGCCATCTTTACCGGCAATGGGGCTGCGATGTGATCGGCATGACGAACCTGCCCGAGGCCAAACTGGCACGGGAAGCCGAGCTGCCCTACGCGACCCTCGCGATGGTGACCGACTATGACTGCTGGCGCGCCGATACCGAGGCCGTCACGGTGACCGATGTGCTCGAAGTCATGGCGCAGAATACGGCGCTTGCCCGGCGGGGTATCCGTCAATTGGCGGCCCATCTGAACGGTACGCCGCGTACGCCTTCTCCGCAGGGCATTGAAACTTGTCTGGATTCTGCGCT
>NZ_NCJT01000514.1 GCF_002282565.1 Hyphomonas sp. 34-62-18 | reverse complement strand
GAGGGGCCGGCCTTGTCATAGCGGCTCTGGCGCCAGGCTTTGGTCATGTCGATCGAGTCGAAATAGACGATTGGCGCGATGGCATCGAAGAAGGCGAGATCCGTTTCGCCGGTATGGGCGCGGATGGCTTCGGCGAGGGCGATGGAGGTCAGCGGGCCGGTGGCGACGATTACGCTGTCCCAGTCTTCGGGCGGGAGCCCATCGATTTCCTCGCGCACAATCGTCACCAGAGGGTGGGCCTCCAGCTTGGCCGTCACGGCCTGCGAGAAGCCTTCCCGGTCCACTGCCAGCGCGCTGCCGGCGGGCACCTGATGATCCTTGGCGGTGGTGATGATGATGCCGCCGGCGCGGCGCATCTCTTCATGGATCACGCCGACCGCGTTGGTCGTGTGATCGTCCGAACGGAAGGAATTGGAGCAGACAAGCTCGGCCAGCTTGTCGGTCTGGTGGGCATCGGTGCCGCGCACGCCGCGCATTTCGTGCAGGATGACGGGAACGCCGGCAGAGGCGATCTGCCAGGCCGCTTCGGAGCCGGCCATGCCGCCGCCGATTACATGGATGGGTTTCAGGGTCATGTGGCGGACATGAGGCCGCCGCTCCGGCGCGTCAAGATAGCGTTTGCCGGGCAGGGCGGGAGGCACTAGGTGTGCCCCGGAGATGAGACGAGACGAGATGACGACGCGCCTTGCCATTTTTCCGCTGATTTCCGCCGCCTGGGGCGGGGCGATACGTGCGCTGGTGCCCGCCGCCCCCTGGATCGCGCTGTTTGCGCTGGCCGCCGGGCTCTATAGCTTTGGCCTGCCCTGGCTTTCCTGGCGGGGACAGAGCTGTCGCGGCGCCTCTATCAGCGGATGATCCCCGGGGCGGCGGCGAAGTTCCTGCCGCTGGCCCATGCGAACCTGGCGGCCTATGCCGCCTTCCTGTTCATCGGCTTCTTTGTCGTTTTCTTCCTGATGATGCTGCCCGGCATCCTCATCAATGAAGCAGGGCAATACCAGCTGAATGACGAGTCTGATCCTGACCTGGTGCGCGAAGCGTTCGTGGCGCTGCTGGGGACGCCTTATGGCGCGGTGTTCCTCGTCTGCTGCGCGGTGGGGGCGGGGCTGCTCGGGTGGATTGCCCTGCGGTTGACAGTCTATGGCGCGGCGACCAGCGCGCTTGGCGAGGCGCAGGTGTTTCGCACCTGGGGGCAGACCAAGGCGCAGCTGAGGACGCTGGGCCCGGCGAGCCTTGCGACGCACATTTTGCCCTTTGCGCTTGGCGTGGCGATCAATGGCGCGCTGCATCGCGCGCTGCCGGATACCGGCCTTGGTCATTTCATCGGCGGGGCAGCGGGCGTCATCGTGTTTGCGCCCTTCCTGCTGGCCGGTCACGCTATGGCTGCAGCCGCGTGGGACACGCTGAAGCCCGCCCCGGCGCCGGAAACGCCCCCCTCTTCGGGCGGTTGATGCCGCGTCCCATTCAGGTTTAGGTGCGGGTGTACCGGCTGATTGGGAGACCGAAATGACCCCCGGATTTTCATTTGATCGCGCGCTGACTTATCCCTTCAAGGCGCCGCATTTCAAATCTTTCCCCTGGATCTACGGTCTGGCCTATGCCGCGATCTATGTTGCCCTCTTCCTGGTCATCGGCCTTTTGGGGTGGCAGGCGCTCGCAGAATGGTTCCTGGCTTTGCAGGAGCTGGAGAACGACCCCAACCCCATGCCGGCCGATGTGTTTGCCGCCCTGTTCGGCGGCTTCGGCAGGCTGGTGCCGCTGATCCTGGTGGCTTCCCTCGTGGGCTGGGTGGTCTGGGCGATGTTCGAGACGGCGTCCCAGCGGCG
>NZ_NCJT01000513.1 GCF_002282565.1 Hyphomonas sp. 34-62-18 | reverse complement strand
GGCGTCGCCAGCCGGATCATACATCCAGGCTTCCGGATAGACCCCGCCGCCATTGTCGAAATACTCCCCGCCAAAGGCGTAGAGCTTTCCGCCCACAGCGGCCGCGGCCAGCCCGCCCTGAGCCTGGGGCATGGGCGCGGCCTTGCGCCACCGGTCTTCGCGCAGGTCATAGACTTCGTGCCGGGCGGTGTTGCCCCCCGCCACGCTGCGTCCGCCAACCACATGCAGGTTGCCGCGGATCTCTGCGCCCGCCGCGCTGTTGCGCGCGGTGAGGCAGGGCGCCGCTTTCTGCCAGCGTCCGTCCGGGCCGGTCAGCACGAAATGGTGGGTCTGGTCGGCCTGATCGGTCCAGGCGGCGTTCTGCTGGCCGGAGGGCGAGCGCCCGCCCATCAGGTGCATGGCGCCGGCCGCATCGGCCAGAACCACCGCCTCGGCGCAGGGCCGGGGCAGGGCGGGCGCTGTTTCCCAGCGCCCGTTGGCGATCGGCCAGAACCACCGCCTCGGCGCAGGGCCGGGGCAGGGCGGGCGCTGTTTCCCAGCGCCCGTTGGCGGCGTTGAGGCGCCAGCCGGTGCCCTGCATCTCCCACATCGCGGCGGGCGAGGAAGACTGGAAGCCGCCAAGGGCGTAGAGCGCCCCCGCATAGCTGATGAGGTGAGGGTGATGCCGCGCCACGGGCAGGGGTGGTTCCGGGCGCCATCCCCGGCCGTCTGGCCGCCAGGAATGATGTTTCGCCGTAGGCCCTGTAATCTGGCCATTTTCCGCGATGAAGCCGCCTGCCAGATGGATCGCCCCACTGTGCAGGCAGGGGTAGATCTCCTGAACAGGAAAGGGCAGCGGCTCGCCCGTCGACCAGCCTTGGGGTAGGGGTTCGGGGCGCTCGGCCGCCAGATCGCCGGGGCCAGTGCAGGCGGTTGCCGCAAGGGCGGCGCCCAGGCCCAGGCAGGCTTCACGCCGCGAGAGGCGAAACTTCAATGATTCTGGCATGTTAGGCTCCTTTCGATGGGGGCTGGAAAAAGCCCCGAAAGCCCGGATTTCACTGCAAATAAAGGCATCTGGACGGTAGCCCCCGGCGGGCGCGGCTGCTAGTCTTGAATCCAGCAAAAATGGCGATTCGGACGCCCCGTCCCGAACTTTGCCGGACCAATGCAGAAGGCCTTTCCATGAGCGATCCGACCACCCCTCCGGACGAGCCGGAAACCCCGGAAAATGGCGCGGGCAAACCCCCGCCTGAGGACGGTATCGAAGCCATCTCGATCGAGACGGAGCTGAAATCCTCCTATCTCGACTATGCGATGAGCGTGATTGTCAGCCGGGCGCTGCCGGATGTGCGCGACGGGTTGAAACCGGTTCACCGCCGCATCCTGTTTGCGATGAACGAAGGCGGCAACACGCCCGACAAGCCCTATTCGAAATCGGCGCGGATCGTTGGCGACGTGATCGGCAAGTATCACCCTCACGGCGACTCGGCGGTGTATGACGCCCTCGTGCGGATGGCGCAGCC
>NZ_NCJT01000512.1 GCF_002282565.1 Hyphomonas sp. 34-62-18 | reverse complement strand
GAGCGGGCGCGGCCCAAGATCGTGGCGATTACCGGCACCAACGGAAAATCCACCACCACGGCCCTGATCGGCCATATCCTGAAACAGGCCGGGCGCGACGCCCGCGTCGGCGGCAATATCGGCACGGGCGTGCTCGATCTGGCAGCCCTCCACTCCAACGCCACCTATGTGCTGGAGATGTCGTCTTACCAGCTCGACCTCGTCAAAAGCCTGCGCTGCGATGTGGCCGTCTTCCTGAACCTCTCGCCGGACCATCTCGACCGGCATGGCGGCATGGATGGCTATCAGGCGGCGAAGATGCGCATCTTCCAGAACCAGACGGAAAAAGATGTCGCCGTTGTCGGGTTTGACGATGTCTATGCCCAGTCGATCGCCATCGGCCTGACGGCGAAGGGCCCTCAGCGTGTGGTGCAGATTTCCTCCACTTACACGCTCGGCAAGGGCATCAGCGCGGTCGATGGCCGCCTTTATGACAACCAGTCGGGCAAGGCAGAGTTCGTCGGCAAGCTGGACGAATGCCCGGCCCTTCTGGGGCGCCACAACTACCAGAATGCGGCCGCCGCCTATGCCGCCTGCCGCGCGCTTGGGCTTGATCCGGGTACGATCATGGCGGGGCTGCGCTCTTTCCCGGGCCTCGCCCACCGGATGGAAGCGGTCGGCGAGATCGACGGCATCCGCTTCATCAACGATTCCAAGGCCACCAATGCCCAGGCCGCCGAACAGGCGCTGCGTTCTTTCAAGAACATCTACTGGATTGCCGGCGGCGTGCCGAAAGCTGAGGGCATTGCCCCGCTCGCCCCTCTGTTTCCCAACATCACCAAGGCCTATCTGATCGGCCAGGCCGAAGATGCGTTCGCCGCCACGCTGCACGGCAAGGTGCCGAGCCAGGTCTGCGGCGCGCTGGACCGGGCGGTGGAAGCCGCCTACCGCGACGCAAAGGCTGCCGGAGAGCCGGGCGCCGTTATCCTCCTGTCGCCGGCCTGCGCCAGCTTTGATCAGTTCAAGGATTACGAGCAGCGCGG
>NZ_NCJT01000028.1 GCF_002282565.1 Hyphomonas sp. 34-62-18 | reverse complement strand
TGGCGTGTGCTGATGGATATTTCGCAGACCGACGGGGCCTATGCGCGCAGCCTGCTGGAAAATGCGCTGGAAGCGGCCATGGAAGAGGGCCTCATCCAGGACGCTGTGATTGCGGAAAGCGAAACTCAGGCCAAAGCTTTCTGGCACATCCGCGAGACAATCCCGCTCTCCAAGCGCGCCTATGGCGCAGCGCTGAACCAGGATATTTCCGTGCCCGTAAGCCGCATTCCAGCCTTCATCGAAGCCTGCAACGCAGCTGTACGTGGTGTTCTGCCTACGGCGGATTTTGTCATCTTCGGGCATGTGGGCGACGGAAACCTGCACTATTCGGTGGTGGAGGCGGCCGGGGCGGATGCCCCGCTCTTGAAGGCCAAGGAAGCGGCGATCACGCGGGTGATCTTTGACACGGTGATGGCGTATGGCGGCTCCATCTCTGCCGAGCATGGCGTCGGGCGGCTGAAGCGCGACGAGCTTGCCCGCCTGCGCCCGCCCGCGGCCACCGACACCATGCGCGCCATCAAGCGGGCGCTGGACCCGCAGGGCATCATGAACCCCGGCCGGGTTGTGACTGTCTGACACCCTGCCCCAACCCGCGAATCGGCGGCATACTAACCCCTCGTTAACCACGGCCTCCGCAAAGCAGGCCAGCCGCAGAACGCGATGGGGACATAATGGTCTGGTACACCGAGCTTCGGAACCGCAAGCTTTTTTCCGCCGCCGAGAGTGACTGGACCTCGCGCCGCCTGCTGGAGCTGCGCGCACAGCTCGCCTCGCCGCCCCCGCGCGGCGTGCCGCGGCGAACGAAGGATGCGAGCCTCATCATCGGCACTTGGAACATCCGCGATTTCGACAACAACAAGTTCCGCCATGGCCCCCGCCGCCGCGAAAGCCTGCATTACATTGCCGAAGTGCTGTCCGCGTTTGATGTGTGCGCATTGCAGGAGGTGAACGAGGATCTGGGGCCGCTGAAGGATGTTATCCGCCTGATGGGACCGGGCTGGGATTTCATCGCGACCGATGTGACCACCGGCGCCAGCGGCAACCGCGAGCGGATGTGTTTCGTGTATGACAGCCGGAAAGTCCGCTTCCGGAATATCGTGGGCGAGATCGTGTTGCCCAAACACGCCCTGCTTCCGGGCGAGCAGCAATTTGCCCGCACGCCCTTTATGGTGAGCTTTCAGGCCGGATGGTTCAAGTTTTCGCTGTGTACGGTGCATATTTATTTCGGGGAAACGGCGAAGGGGAGTGATGGCTATGCCCGGCGCGTGTCCGAAATCGAGTATATCGCCAAAGAGATGGCCGACCGGGCCGAGCGGGAGAATGAGAACTATATCCTGCTGGGCGATTTCAACATCAAGAACCCGGTGGACGAGACGATGGGCGCACTGACCAAGGCGGGCTTCCAGCTGCCGCCGGAACAGTATCCATCAAACCTTCTGGGAACGCATTATTATGACCAGATTGCCTTTCGCACGCGAAAGAATGAGCTGACATTCCTGTCTTCCGGGGCATTTGACTGGAGCCAGAGCGTGTTCCGGCCCGATCATTATGAGCATTATGCGCCTGCGCTACCTGCGCGCCACCGCGACCTAAAGCCCGACGGCACGCCAAGAGACACCGGCAAGGACAAGGACTATTACAGCAAGCGCTGGCTGACCTGGCAGATGTCTGACCATTTGCCGCTCTGGGTGGAGCTGGCGATCGACTTCTCCGATGCACACCTCCTCAATAATCTGCAGGCAGAGTTTGAAAGCGGGGATGTGCCCGCGCAACTGGAACACTCAGAGGACGCCGAACCTCTGGAAGCACCGCCGCAGCCGGCAGAACCGGTCCGCCCCCTGAAAAAGAAACGCAAGCCGCCGAAGGTGGCCCCGCCCGAAAAGCAGGGCACGCTGGCGCCAACGCCGAAGATGACCTTTGCCGAAGGATGGCGGATTTTCTGGTGGGTGGCGAGCGGTGGCGCAGACCGGGCGCGCAAGGCCAAGGAAGCCGAAAAGAAAGCGCCAAAGCCCCGCAAGGCAAAGAGCAAAAGCTAGAGCCCGGCGAGGAGCGTTGCGGCGGCTGCCCAGAGCGGCTCTGTGGCACGCACCATAACGGGATGATCGCTGGACCGTGCCCGGCCGGAAGTGGACGTTCCGGTGACCGCGAAGGCGATTTCTGTGTCGAGCGCGGGCGCGTGGAAGGCGCCCGAATAGAGGCCATAGGCTTCGCCATGATGGCCGATGAGCGCAACGCCGGGAATGGGCGAGGCATTCGCCTCGTGAATTTGCGCTCCAATACTGAAGGTCTCGAAATAGCCCTGCTCGTCATCGCCATTGGGCCGGGCCGGATCAAAGCGCCAGACGGGGGTGGCCATGCCGGGTGTTTTGGCGGCGGCGCGGGCGAGCGCGGCTATGTCAAGAAGGCTCGCGCGCAGACCGCCCTGGGGGCTAAAGAGGGTTCCGTTCGTTCCCGGAACATAGTCTTCCAGCCAGGCACGCTCTCGGGTCAGGACTGCCGGCATTGTACCGGCAAGATGGTCCGGCCCATCCGTCTGCACCTCCCAGCGGCCTTCATCTTCACGGGCGTAAAGCGTCGCGCCTTTGCGGCGCCTCTCCAGAGAGACGCCGGACCAGTTGAAGCCTGTATCGAGCCCCAAAGGGGCGAGCACTTCGCAGGCGACGAGGCGGTCAAACCGCTCTCCCGTCTGCTTTTCGAGGATCGCGCCAGCAAGGCCATAGCCGAAATTGGCATAGCGGAAGCCTTTGCCGGGCGGCCCCCAATCGGGCGTGCGCCACATGGAGGAGGTGAACAGGTCTTCCGTACGCCCCGGCAGGGCCTGCCAATAGACTTCCGGATCTTCCAGGCCCCCCGTATGGCTGAGAAGATGGGCGAGCGTGATAGGCGTATCGGGAAAATAGGGATTGACGAGCGCCGGATTGAACTGGCCGCGAATGTCTGCATCCAGATCAAGCGCGCCCCTGGCCGCAAGACGATGGGCAGCGAGGGCGGCCGCCATCTTCGAGACGGAGGCGACGCGCATCGGCGTTTCGGGCGTGAAGGAGACGCGGTCTGCCTCTCCGGCCGCGCCCTGGGCGAGGCCCTGCGCCTCTGCGAAGATAACCTCGCCGCGATGACGGATCACGAGGCCAGCGGCAGGCACCATGGCTGAATAGACCAGATCCTCAATCCGGCGGCGCGCAGAGGCAAACGGGATATGCCAAGGGCCCGCCGTATTGGCACAGGCCGAAAGGGCAAAGGCGGAAAAGCCAGTGAAGACAGAGCGTCGCGTGAACATCGGCGGCAGGCTAACGCGCACGCAAGGCGCTGGCAATTTCCGCGTGTGAGGCAAAGACGGCATGGGCGCCGGCGCCTTCGAGGCGGGCGGCAAGCCCGGCATCAGCATGGCCGCCACCGGTAAAGCCCCAGGCCGTCATCCCCGCCGCGCGGGCCGCCCGGATACCATTGATGCTGTCTTCGATCACGAGGCAGCCTTCGGGAGGTGTTTGCAGCTTTTCCGCAGTAAGCAGGAACAGATCGGGCGCGGGTTTGCCATTGGTAACGAGATCGGAGGAATAGATATGCGGATCGAACAGATCGTGCAGACCGGCAATCTGCAGCTTGCGGACAAGTTTTTCAGCCTCAGAGGACGATGCCACAGCCAAACGCCCACCAAAGGCCGCCGCAACGCTGGGCACGCCATCAATGGCGGTGAGCTCTGCTTCGTATCGCTTCCAGTTATTCGCCTGAAGCGCGGGGCCGAAGCCTTCGGGCAGCGTCAGCCCCTGGGCCGCAGCATCCGCAGAAAGGGCCGAATAAAAATCCCGGTTATGCAGGCCAACAAAGCGGGAGACGAAAGTCTGGAAATCATAGTCCAGGCCCCAACTCGACAACAGCTCGCGTTCGGCCTGAATGGCGATGGCCTCTGAATCCACCAGAACCCCATCGCAATCAAATATCAGGGCACTGAAATTCATAGTTGCCTTATCCCCGCCGCCCAAACAGGCGTTCGATGTCGGCCAGCTTCAGCTCCACATAGGTCGGGCGGCCATGATTGCACTGGCCAGAGTGAGGCGTCGCCTCCATCTGGCGCAGGAGGGCATTCATTTCTTCGCCCGTCAGGCGGCGCCCGGCGCGGATGGAGGAGCGGCAGGCCATGTTGCCCATCACTTCCTCGAAACGCTCCGACAGGGTGAGCCCGGCTTCATATTCGGCGAAGTCGTCTGCCAGATCGCGGATGAGACCGGCAGCGTCCATCTCCCCGAAGAGGGCGGGGGTGGCACGCACGGCGACTGCGCCGGGACCAAAGGGCTCTATCTCAAGCCCCAGAGCGGCAAGTTCTTCAGCGCGCGCGGTGACGCGGTCTGCCTCGTCTTCAGACAGCTCAACAATATCCGGGATGAGCAGCGCCTGGCGGCGCACCCCGCCTTCGGCCATCTGGCGTTTCATCGCCTCATAGACGAGGCGTTCATGGGCGGCATGCTGGTCGACGATGACGATACCGTCCGCCGTCTGAGCAATGATATAGGTTTCGTGAACTTGCGCGCGGGCCGCGCCGAGGGGATATTCGGCGAGTGCGCCAGGGACAGGCATGGGGCCAGCCTCCACCCGCGCCATGGGCGCAGCCTCCGGCGCGGCGGCCTCTGGCACATAGCCGCGCGGAGTGTAGGTTTCTTCCGGCGCGTCTTCCTCGACATGGCGCGGGGCATAGGATTGCGGCGGCATGGCGGGGCGCTGGACATAACCACCCGTTTGGGGCGCCTGCCAGAGAAAGCCTGCCTGCGGCGCTGGTTCAGCACGGACCTTGCCGAGCGTGTAGCCCGCCACAGTCGTAGAGGCACGGTGACCGGCGGCGGCGAGGGCATGGCGCAGGGCCGATACCATCAGGCCGCGCACGCCGCCTGCATCGCGGAAACGTACTTCTGTCTTGGCCGGATGAACATTCACGTCCACGCCTTCCGGATCAAGATCAACAAATAGGGCGACCATGGGATGCCGGTCGCGCGCGAGGAAATCCTGATAGGCGGCGCGGACCACACCTGTCAGCATACGGTCTTTCACCGGACGGCCATTGACGAACAGGAATTGCAGCTGGGCATTGCCGCGATTAAGCGTAGGCAGGCCCGCAAAGCCCGAAAGGCGCACGCCTTCGCGCGTGGCATCCACGGCGACAGCATTCTCGGAAAACTCCCGTCCCATAATGGCGCCGAGGCGTTTCAACCGGCCCGCATCACCGGGGCCTTCAGCTGCGTAACGGAAGAGGCTACGCCCATTGCTTTCCAGGCTGAAGGCCACTTCCGGATTGGCCATGGCTAGGCGTTTAACCGCGTCTGTCACCGCCATGGTTTCGGCGCGTTCGCCGCGCATGAACTTCAGGCGGGCAGGCGTCGCATGGAAGAGATCGTTCACGTCTATGCGGGTGCCTGTCGCGCCGCGCCCCGTGAAGGCGGCGGGACGGGGGCCATCCAGGCGGCCCGCTTCGGAGAAGATTTCGGCGGCCTCTTCTCCCGCGGCGCGCGAGACAATGCGCATGCGGCTGACCGAAGCAATCGACGGCAACGCCTCGCCCCGGAAGCCCATGGTGTAAATGTTGAGGAGGTCCACCCGGCCGTCCGTATCCGGTACGAGCTTGGAGGTGGCGTGACGCTCCAGCGCGATCAGCAGGTCTTCAGCAGAGAGGCCGCAGCCGTCGTCCTCGATCGTGATACGCTTCAGGCCGCCTTCCTCAATGGAGATGGCCACGGTGCGCGCGCCAGCGTCGAGGGAGTTTTCCACAAGCTCCTTCACTGCCGCCGCCGGTCGCTCAACCACCTCGCCCGCAGCAATGCGGTTGACCACATCGGCAGGTAGTTTGCGGATCGTGGGGCGGGGAGGAGCAGAATCAGCCATGAGCCGGAAATCTTAACCGATCCGGTGCGGGATGTCGTCCGCTTCGCTGCGTGCTGCCCGCCTTTGCCACCCTCAAGACGTTTCCCGTGAGATTGAGTATTTTTGCGGCTGCGGCAGGCTGTCAGTTGAGTTTGGTTCTCAGCGGCGCGAAGATGGCGGCAGATGGATACAGGCCGTTACAAGGTATTGAAAACTCATGCGCTTTCCGAATGCTGCCCCACTCGCCCTGATTGCTGCGCTTGCCCTTGCGGCGTGTGGCGGCTCTGATCCTGCGCCCGCCGCACCTGCAGAGCCGGCTGCGACCACCCCAGCCGCTGCGCCAGTGGCCGCCCCGGCAGCACCCGCCGCTGCGCCCAATGAACCCAGCCCGGAATTTGCGAACCTGCCTGCCCCTTACAACACCGCCAACTACGCCGTGGGCGCGCGCACCTGGAAGCTCTGCCAGTCCTGCCACCTCACCGCAGAAGGGGCGGGGCACCTGGTTGGCCCGAACCTGTATGGCGTGTTCGGGCGCCAGGTGGCCACTGCTGAAGGCTTTGCCTATTCCCCGGCGCTGCAGGCGGAAACCTTCACCTGGACGCCGGAACAGCTGGACCACTGGCTGGAAAATCCGCGCACTTTTGTGCCGGGCAACCGGATGAGCTTTTCCGGCGTTCGCCGCGAAGCCGACCGTCTGGGCGTCATTGCGTATCTGATGGTCGAGACCGGCTATCAGGGCGAAGCCGCCCCGGCGGAATAAGCCTGACCCGTTAGCGCCGCATGACGACGGCGATGAGGACGGCGTTTTCGTTGAAGGCGCCGCCGATCTCTTCGCGGTAGCCGAGGGAGACATCGGCGGGCCCGAAATGGACGCCCAGCTGGGTCTCTGTCTTTACGGAGCGGCCGCTTATCTCGCCCTCCTCGAACCAGATCTGCTGGCCGATGAAGATGTGCCGGGAGAGATCCTGGCCATAGCCAGCTTCGATGCGGTTGCGGTTGCAGCCACCATCCTGCGCCAGGTGGGCTGCATCGACAAAGGCATAGAGCGGCCGGTCGCGATAGTGGCCCGACCAGCCACCGCCGACGCGGGCCTCAACACCTGTTCCCTCGCAGAAGACGAGCCCTCGCCCGCTGCTGCCACTCAAGGTGCTGCCATGAAAAGCGCCAAGCTCTGCGCCGGCGGTCCATCCCTTGTAACTGCCAAGTGTGCGACGTGCGGTGAGGCGCCAGGTATCGCGGTCGAAGGCACGGAAGTCGGGATAGGTGACCGCTTCGTTTTTCACGGTGACGGTGATTTTGTCCGTGACGCCATATTCGCCGTAAAAATCGAGGCGCCAGCCATCGGCGCCGTTGAGCGTGTCATGGGCGCCCAGCGCGCGGGCATACCAGCCGCCGTCTTCGCGCACCCAGGGGGCGGCTTCGGCGACGCCGGCAGAACTCGCGCCAGCTAGAATGACTGAGATGATCCCCCGCATGGCGGCCACCTTAGGGAGAAAATTCCACAGGGTGAAGCCTTGATTTAAAGGCAATCCGGAATTTGTTCCGGCGCCTGCAAGCTCAAAGCTTGATATAGTCCGAGACGATCCGGGAAGGGGTCTCTCCGGTGGCGGGTCGATCAAGGCGAATTTGCCAGCCATCAGCGTCCACCAGGCCGCCGACATCAATCACTTCATCGATGGAGACGAAATTATCCTTGTGGCGGCTGGTCCATTCCGGAGAGAGCGCGCGGGCGCGGCTCCAGACTTCGGCTTTGTCCGCGCCGGCGAGGAACAGGTAGTTGTGCTGCTCGCCGAAGAGGCCGGGCGTGTAACCGCCGAGATTGACAAACCACAGGCGGCGGCCGGTCGAGGCGGGCGCAGCGCCGGGCACAAGGTCCACCTGCCAGCCATCAACCTCTGTCAGCTCGGCATAGCCATCAATGTGCAGAGAAGAGGGCTTCCCCCACCAGGCAGACCGTAGCGCCGGAACGGCCGCTTCAAGGCTTTCGGCGACGGTGAAGCGCAGGTCGTGGACTTCAATGGTGGCGCGGGGATGGTCACCCCCGACGAAGATGGCAAAGAGTTTCATGCAGGCAGCCTGTGACAGAGGTGGCAGATTAGAGGCTGCCGCCAGCAGGGCAAGGCCCCCTATCGCTCCCCTGCCGCTCCCCTTCCGAAGTTCCGGAAGGCTGATTCCGGGCGCGTATCAATGCTCCGCCTACAAACAAGAAAGCCCCGGAGCGCCTTGTCCGCGCTCCGGGGCTCCCCCGTCTTCTCTTCCCCCCGGAAAGCCTTAGAGACGATAACGGATCTGGTCAGACCAGAAGCGCTCGAGGCGCGAGATGGTCTTGTTCAGCTGCGACAGGTCGTCGGCGCGGACGCTGGCGGTCGGCTCAAGAGCGGTTGCCTGTTTCTCGAACAGCTTTTCCACACGTGCACGGACTTTCTTGCCGCGCTCGGTGAGGCGCAGGGTGACCGTGCGCTTGTCGTCTTCCGAACGCGTCTGGACGAGATAACCGCCCTCCTGAAGCTTCTTCACGTTGTAGGAAAGGCTGGTGCCGGCAAAGGCGCCGCGGGCGCGGAGTACCGAAGCCGGCGCTTCGCCCTCGCCAATCTCATAAAGAAGGAGCGCTTGAACGCCGGTCAGCGAACGTTCGCCAGCGCGTTCCAGATCATCCTTCACCACATCGTGCAGACGGCGATGCGCCTGCTCAAGAAGGGACAGCGACTTAAGGAAAGATTCGCCGATTGTGCCTGCTGCAGTGTCCTGCATGTCGATCATCATCATATTCACCACCACTCAACTTTTACTCAACTTTTGTTGTAGTTTGAGTAGATTTACAGGATCAGGCCTAATAAATTGATAAGCACAATGCGGTTTCAAATGATGTTGGTAAACAAATCAGAGAATTCATTAACCGTTACTTCCCCGTAACGTGTTTTTGCGCTGGATTCCGTTTCATTTTGAAATATGGGACATAAAAAGACCGCCACGGAAGTATCCGGGCGGTCTTTTTCTATTCAAATGACGGAATAGATGTCGCGGGTGCTTCTAGTCTTCAAAACTCAATTCATTCTCGCCCAGCGGCTCAAAGTATCGGTCCACGTCTGCCTGGCTGACATCTTCAAGGCGCGCGGGTGACCATACAGGTGCGTTATCCTTGTCGATGATCACCGCGCGAACGCCTTCCTGGAAATCATGGCTCTGCACCTTGCGCCAGCCGATGCGGAACTCCATGCGCATGTTGTCTTCAAAAGTTTCGCAGCGTGCGCCTTCGCGCAGCTGGCGTAGGGCAACCTTCACCGTCTCGGGAGACTTCGCGCGGATCGTGAAGGCCTCGCCTTTCGCCCAGTCGCTGGGATCGGCTTCCAGCGCGGAAACGATCGCCTCAGCGCTCTGCCCGGCAAAGCAGCGATGGATGGTTTCAGAATGCGCGGCATAAGACAGCGCCGGGACAGGATGCGTCAGACGGCGGAGGATCTCGTCCAACATCTCTGCCGCATCGACCGAGAAATCCGCAGCCTCAAGCTGCTTGCCCAGGGCCGGCACAAGCTCGGACGGCAGGAAATGCGTGGCAACACCGGCAGCGGCGACATCCGCGCCCTTGAGGCGCGCGCCCGTGAGGGCGAGCCATGTGCCGAGCTGTCCTTCCAGGCGCGGAAGGAACCAGCCACCTCCAACATCGGGGAAGAGGCCGATACCGGTTTCCGGCATGGCGAACAGCGTGCGCTCCGTCGCAACCCGGTGCGAGCCATGCACGGAGAGCCCTACACCGCCGCCCATGGTGACGCCATCCAGAATGGAGATGACCGGTTTAGGGAAAGCCTTCAGCGCGGCATTCATGCGATATTCGGTGCGGAAAAACTCGCGCGCTTCGGCAGCATCTCCCGCGCCGCTTTCCGCGAGCATGCGGATGTCACCGCCCGAGCAGAAGCCGCGCGTGCCTTCCTGATGGTCAATCCATATGATATGTATTGTCGGGTCATCCCGCCACACGGCGAGCGCCTTCAGGATGGCCGCGCACATGCGCGTGTTGAGAGCATGAAGGGCGGCGGGCCGCGTCAAGGTGATACGGCCAATATTGCCTGCGGCTCTGATGTTTACGTCTGCGCTCAATTCGCTCTCCCCAATCATGAAGTCCGGGTGACCGGAATCTGTTCAATTAAATCAATGCCTTTGGATCAGGCTTTACCTGGAAATGTCATCCTAAGACTATGCCATTCCCCTGATGGCCCAACACTTTGCCCATGACCGCCTGGCCATCCCCATGACCCAACAGCGTTCTCAAATCAACCACACGCCCTTCCTGCAATATAACCGGCGGGGCCAGCGGATCCGCGTGGAGGGCAAGGCGTATGTGCGCGTTGGCCTGTTCAAGCGCGTGGAGTGCGAGCTGCGCGACATATCCCCCGGCGGCGCGCGCATCTGCGTGCCGGAAGGCATTGCGCTGCCAGACCAGTTCGTGATGACGCTGCCACAATTCAAATATCCCCGCACTTGCATGAAGCGTTGGGAAAGCGGCCGGGATGTCGGCGTCGAGTTCCGGATGGACTGACAGGGCGCGCTAGTTGAGCGCGCAGCCTTCAATCGTAATGCGGTGCATCAGGCGCCGCTCTCCATGATAATCATTCATTGCCCAGTGCCAGGTTGACCGGTTGTCCCAGAAGGCGACCGAGCCGGGCCGCCATTTGAACCGGTGGGCATGATCGGGCTTCATCGCATGGGCATAGAGGCGCATCAGAAGGGCGTTTGACGCGTCATCATCATAGCCTTCGATGCGTGTGGTGAAGGCAGGATTTACATAGAGGGCCTTCTTGCCGCTGAGCGGATGGGTGATGACCACCGGGTGGGTTACATCCTGCAGCGCGTCTGCCGCGCTGGTGTTCCCGATGCGCCCGCCGGTATCTTCATTCGCTTTATAGAAGTTGTTCTCCGCCGAGCCGAAGATATGCTTGGCCGAGTGGACCGCGCGCAGGCCGGCGATCTCTTCCTTCGTGGCCTCATCCAACGTGTCATACGCGGTGTACATGGAGGCAAACCAGGTATCCCCGCCAGCATCAGGCAATTGCCGCGCGACGAGGACAGAGCCCATGGCCGGCTCGGCATCATAGGAGTGATCCGTATGCCAACCGCCGCCGATATTGGTTTTCCGTTCCTTCTCCTTCAGCACCAGCGCAATTTCCGGATAGCGCTCATGCGCGAGGAAAAAGCGGTTGATGTTGATGGGGCCAAAGCGCCGGGCAAAGGCGATGTGATCGTCTTCCGTCAGCGACTGGTCGCGGAAAAAGATGACGCCGTGATCAGCATAGGTTTGGCGGATTGCGTCTAACTCAGCCTCAGAGAGCTGGCGGATGTCGACCCGGGTTATCTCTGCGCCCGCGCCATCGAGGGATGTGATCTGCATGGTTCCTCCCTTGCCCGCTCTGTCGTTTCTGGCGGGCTGATGGGAGGAGACTAAACCCGGCGGGCAGGTATTGGCAATTACCCTGCCGAAACCGGCGCTATATGTCCGCTGGTTTTCCGCTGAGCATTCGCGCAAGCGTCCCGTCCCTGTCGATGACAGCGTGCTTCAGCGCCGCCAGGATGTGCAGGCCGATGAGGCCGGCCAGCGCATAGGCGACATAACCATGAACCTGACGCAGAAGGCCGGCGGCCTCCTTGTTTTCGGCGATCGGCGGGATAAGGAAGAGATCAAAGAAATTGATGGGGCGCCCGCCCAGCAGCGACATCAGCACCCCGGACAGCGGCATGCCTCCTTGTTTTCGGCGATCGGCGGGATAAGGAAGAGATCAAAGAAATTGATGGGGCGCCCGCCCAGCAGCGACATCAGCACCCCGGACAGCGGCATGGCAATCAAAGCAGCGAGCATGCCCCAATGCACAAGACGCGAGGCGGTGTCCTGCCAGGCAGGCACACCCGGCACCGGTGGCGGAAAGCCCTGGACCATGCGCCAGCCCACCCGCCAGAAGGCGAAGAGAAGCAGCAGCGTGCCCGTCGCCTTGTGCAGATCGCGCACCGGCCCGGCCGCTTCCCGCGAGAGAACGTCGTAAGAAAGGATGAACCCAACGATCAGCATGCCGCCAAAGAGAAGCGCGCCCAGCCAGTGGTTCAGCCGCGAGAGGCCGCCATATGCCGCGTTTGTCTTGTCCGTCATGATCTGGTCTCCACCCTGTTGGCCAGTAGAGACACTAGCGCATCAGGCGATGGCGGCAATCTCGCTTAGAAGATCGTCCCAGGCCGCTTCCTCTTCTGCCGACCAATCGGGCAGCAGCAGATCGCGGAACACATCGCGGATGCTGGCGAACATCACGTCAAACTCCGCGCCCTCCACACCGTAGCCGCCATGAGAGAAACGGGCCGCTGAAATGATGACGCGCTGTGTGCCGGCGCCTTCGACGAGGCCGAGGATCGCCTCGAAGCAGGTTTCCAGCATCGAGCCGCGCACGCCGCCATCTGTATCCATGTCGAACAGCGGCTTGAAATCCGGGCGCAGCTCAAAAAGGCGCGCATAGACCAGCGGCGCTGGATCGGCGCACGCCTCGGCGGCCCGCTCGAAGGTGGCGTGGATGATCTCTGCGTTTGGCATTGCTTCCGTCCCTCTTTTTGCGGGCAGCAGAGCCGCTTTCGCCGTCCGAGGCAATCGCGGGATGTTACGGGTTGTGATCGCCTGGAACGCCTTCGAGCAAACTGACGCAGGGAGAGGCTGCTGCGCCGATTGCGCGCGCCTGATGGCTGGCGCAGGGTGGCCTCAAAAATCGGGAGGAAGCCAATGAAACATCTTGAGGGAAAGGTCGCCTTCGTGACGGGCGCGGCGTCCGGCATCGGCCTTGGCATTGCCACGGCGCTGGCGCAGGCGGGCGTGAAGGTGATGCTGTGCGACATCGAGAAGGCCGCGCTGGACAAGGCGGTTGCCACCCTGCGCGCGACCAATGCCGATGTTGAGGGCGTTGTGGCGGATGTGTCGCTGAAGGACAATCTGCAGCGCGCCGCCGACGAGACCATCGCACGCTTTGGCAAGGTGCACATCCTCGTCAACAATGCGGGCGTTGGCGGCGGGGGCGACTATGGCAGCTGGAATGATGCCGGCTGGAACTGGGTGATGGGGGTGAATCTCTGGTCCGTGATCTGGGGGATAGAGATTTTCGGGCCGTTGATCGAAAGCCATGGCGAGGGCGGGCAGATCGTCTCGACCGCCTCCATCGCGGGCATGGTGGCGCTGACGAACCCGGCCTATGACGTGACCAAGTTTGGTGTGGTGGCGCTGTCGGAAGACCTGCGGCCGAAGCTGGCGGCCCGGGGGATTGGCGTCTCAGTACTCTGCCCCGGCGTGATCCGCACGAATATCGTGGATTCAGGCCGTAACATCCCGAGCCGGTTTGCCGGGCAGATTCAAAGTGCGCCAGTCGAAGGGCCGGGCACGGAGGTTTTGAAGGCCGTGACCGAGGCCATCGCCGCCGGGATTGACCCGCTCTATGTGGGCGAACTGGTGCGCGAGGCGATCGAAGGCGACTGGCCGCACATCTTCACGGATCTGCAGTTTGAACCCTACATCGATGCGCGGTTTGCGGCGATCAAGGAGGGTTTTGACAGGATTAGGGATAGAGTACCGCGGCACTAGAGCCCCCTCCGCCCTGCGGGCACCTCCCCCGCTTCGCAGGGGAGGATACTGCCACGCCACCTCAGTTGGAAGTGAAATCCTCCCCTGCGAAGCGGGGTAGGTGGCAGGCCGCGAAGCGGGCTGACGGAGGGGGAACACGCTCTGCACCTTGGTGGAGCGCGTATTCTCAGCGCTGCATTCCCTCACCCCTGCCCCTCTCCCAAGGGAGAGGGGTTCTGAGGTTGCGCACGGCTTTAGCCCTTCTGCATATCCCTGCTGATGATCACCCGCATCACTTCGTTCGTGCCTTCGAGGATCTGGTGGACCCTCAGGTCACGGACGATGCGCTCGACGTGGTAGTCGGCGAGGTAGCCATAGCCGCCATGGATCTGGAGGGCATCGTTGGCGACCTTGAAGGCCGTGTCGGTGACGAAGCGTTTGGCCATGGCGCACCAGCGAGTGGCGTCCGGCGTCTTGCCATCGAGGCGCCCGGCGGCTTCATACAGCATCAGGCGGGCGGCCTGAAGCTCGGTTTCCATGTCGGCGAGTTTGAACTGGGTGTTCTGGAAGTCAGCGATGGCCTTGCCGAATTGCTGGCGCTCCTTGGCGTAGGTAACGGCCTTGTCGAGCGCGAGCTGCGCGCCGCCCAGCGCGCAGGCGGCGATATTGAGGCGGCCGCCATCAAGCCCCGCCATGGCGAAGCGGAAGCCGTGGCCTTCTTCGCCGATGCGATTTGCCGCCGGCACGCGAACGCCATCAAGAATGACCTGCCGCGTGGGCTGGGATTTCCAGCCCATCTTGCGCTCATTGGCGCCAAACGAAAGCCCCGGCGTGTCCTTCTCGATGATGAAGGCGGAGACGCCCTTGGCGCCATCATCGGATGTGCGCGCCATCAAAATGTACACATCCGATGTGCCCGCGCCGGAGATGAACTGCTTCGTGCCGGTGATGACGTAATCGTCGCCGTCTTTCACGGCCTTGGTCTTGAGGCTGGCGGCATCTGAGCCTGAGCCGGGCTCCGTGAGGCAGTAGGAGGCGATCAGCTCCATCGAGGTGAGGCGGGGCACCCAGGCGGCGCGCTGCTCAGCCGACCCGAATGTGTCGATCATCCAGCTCGCCATATTGTGGATGGAGATGAAGGCGGCGGTTGAGACATCGCCATAGGAGAGCTGCTCGAAGATCAGCGCGGCGTCGGTGCGCGTCAGGCCCGAGCCGCCCACATCTTCCTTCACATAGATGCCTGCAAAGCCGAGTTCTGCGGCCGATTTGATCACATCCACGGGGAAATGGCTGTCCCGGTCCCAGGCTTCGGAATGGGGCGCAAGCTGGTCAGCGGCAAACTTCGCCGCCATTTCGCGGATCATCTGCTGTTCGTCTGTGAAGATGAGGCTCATTGGCGTAGCCCTCCGATTGGCTTAAGTCTTTGGGCCGCTTGTCCTGTGAGCCCCGATTTATGTCAATCCGACGCCCTCCTGCCGGGTATGAAACCGCCGGCGCCGCGCCTGAGGAGATCCCCGCCCTGATCGCCATCGATCTGGCGGCGGGGAAGATCTTCGAGGGCACCGGCCTGCTGCCCGACAGCCAGCTGGGCGATCATGTGCCCGCAGACGTGCTGCGCGCGGCGATGAAGACCGGGCATCTGCACACAGTACGCGACCGCAAAGGCAAGCTGGCCGGCTTTGCGCTGACTTCCGTGCGCGAGGGCTGGCTCTATCTCGACCAGATCAGCGTAGACCCAGCCTATGGCCGCCAGGGCATCGGCAGCGCGCTCATCGGGCGCGTGATGCTGGAAGCCAGGGACCGGGGCCTGAAACGCGTGACGCTGTCCACCTTCCGCGACCCGCCCTGGAACGGGCCGTTCTACCAGAAGAACGGCTTCCGGGAGCTGCCCCGGAAGAAGATGGAAAAATGGATGATCGAGATTGAATCGATCCAGGATGATAATGGGCTCAATGTGCGCGACCGGTGTTTCATGGCGCGGCGATTGGGCTGGTTGTGAGGGCGCCGGTTGCGGCGGTAGGAGAAGTTATGACCCAGTTTCCCCAAGCCTTTCCCGGCACCCGTATGCGCCGCCTGCGCCAGGCCCCCTGGGCGCGCAGCCTTGTGGCAGAAAATGTCCTCACACCGGCAGACCTTGTCTGGGCGGTGTTCGTGCATGATGGCGAGGGGCGCGTGCCGGTCGCTTCCCTGCCCGGCGTCGACCGCCTCAGCGTGGCCGAAGCGGCGCTGGCCGCCAAACGCGCCAAGGCGCTCGGCATTCCGGCAATTGCTGTGTTTCCCTATATCGGCCCCGAGGGCAAAGACGCAGAAGGCACCGGCGCGCTTTCGCCGGGCGGCCTTGTGCCCCGCGCGCTCAAGGCCATGAAGGATGCCGCGCCGGAAGTGGGCCTCATCACCGATGTGGCGCTTGATGCGTATACGTCGCATGGCCATGACGGGCTGCTGGACGAAGACGGCACGATCCCCAACGACGCGACGGTGGAGCGGCTGGTCGAGCAGGCGCTGGTGCATGTGGGCGCGGGCGCAGATGTTGTGGCCCCGTCGGACATGATGGACGGGCGCATTGGCGCCATCCGTTACGCCTTCGAGGAAGAAGGCTTTTCCAACGCCATGATCCTCGCCTATGCCGCCAAATATGCCAGCGGCTTTTACGGGCCTTACCGGGAAGCCATCGGCTCGGCTGCGGCGCTGAAAGGCGACAAGAAGACCTATCAGCAGGACCCGGCCAATTCGGATGAGGCGCTGCGCGAAGTGGCGCTGGACCTGGCCGAGGGCGCAGATATGGTGATGGTGAAGCCGGGTCTTCCGTATCTGGACATTGTGCAGCGCGTTTCGAGCACGTTCGGCGTGCCGACGCTGGCCTATCAGGTGTCCGGCGAGTACGCACAGATCATGGCGGCGGCGCAGAATGGCTGGATCGACGGCGACCGCGTGATGATGGAAAGCCTGATGTGCTTCAAACGCGCGGGCGCGGCGGGCGTGATCACCTATTTTGCGGAGCGCGCGGCGGAGAAGCTGGGCTGACAAACAGCCCAGCTCGATCACCCGTGTTAAGCCGCAGCGCTGATCGCCACCAGCTCAATATCAAACGTCAGATCCTTGCCGGCCAGCGGGTGATTGGCGTCAAGGGTGATGGCGTTGTCGTCGGCGGCGACGATGACGACCGGGATGACCTGACCATTCTGCGTCTGCATCTGAAGACGCGTGCCGACTTCTGATGGCACGTCCTGCGGAAATTCCGTTCTCGGAACATCCTGGCGCATGGACGGGTTGACCGGGCCGTAAGCATCTTCACACGGCACGTTCACCGTTTTCTTGTCACCCACCGCCATGCCGGGAATGGCGGCATCAAGGCCCGGAATGATCTGCCCACTGCCCACCTGGAAAGCAAGCGGCTCGCGCCCTTGCGAGCTGTCGAAAGTCGATCCGTCACTCAGTGTGCCGGTATAGTGGATGTGTACGGTGTCGCCGTTTTTAACCTGGGTCATGGAGTGTCCAATCTTATTTTAAGGTTTGGTTTTGAGGGCATGCGCAAGCGCCGCACGCTAAGGGGCTCTGATTGCCTGAAGAAAAAGGCTCACCGCCAAAGTAAGCGCCTCAGCCTGTATGTAAACCCGTCTGGCTGACGCGATTGCCAGGAGCCGGTCTATTTGTCCCATGTTTGGTAGGATTTGCGCATATAGGCGAGGCCATCGCGCACAATCTCTTCCAGAACTGTCATGTCTATGGCGGAGAGCCGGCCAAGATAGAGGCAGCTCTTGCCCGTCTTGTGCTTGCCGAGGTGGGCGAGCTTGTCAGAGAGGTCGCGATAGCCCGGCAGGATGTAGATCACCATATTGGCCTTGCGCGGGCTGAAACCGGTGAGCATGAACTCGCCCGAATGGCCGCTGTCATAGGTGTAGGCATAACGGCCGAAGCCGATGATGGAGGGACCCCACATACGCGCCTCAAGGCCGGTGACGCCTTCAAACCAGGGCAGCAGAATTTCAGCGTCCTGCTTGCGAGGGCCATCCTCCAGCGAGGCGATATAGTCTGCCGGGCGGAGAGACGTTTGAGTGGTCTTGGCTTCGTATTTGGCCACTTTGAGTCCCCATCAGTTGCCAAGCTCGACAGCGCTTCCGAGATCCAGCAGCAGGATTAGCGCAATGGAGACAAGCAGGAACATACCAGAAAGTCCCGCATTGAGCCAGACAGCGCGGTCCGCATGCTGCTGCTCGATCCATGTCCGGGGACGGATCTTTCGCAGGCGGAACACGATCAGCGCCGAGAGGATCAACGCCGCCACGTTGAGGCAGAGCAGCAGCGCCGCGCGCAGGGCCAGCTCCCATTCGCCATACCCCAGGAACAGGCCGAAGGCAGCGCCCGGCGGAAGCAACGCCGCGGCCACCATCACCCCCACCAGCGCGGAGGACGCCCCCCGCGTCACCGACAAGGCCGCCGCCCCGCCCGCCGCCATGGCGAGGGCAAGCCCATCGAGGCGCACCTCAGCGCGCGACATCAGTTCCCGGCTTTCCCAGTTGGGCGGCAGCACCATCGCCAGCAGCAAGGATACGGCCAGCGCAATGCCGATGCCGGCCAGCAGCGTGAGAATGCCCCGCCGTAGCAAGGCGAGTTCCCCCAATGCGGCGCCCATCGCGAAGCCGAGGATGGGCCCCAGCAGCGGCGCGATCACCATGGCACCGATGACGGCGGCGACACCATCTGACACAAGCCCGATGGCGGCCACTATGGTGGAAAGCACCACCATGACGATGAAGTCCCGGTTGAGCTTGGCGCCGCTCGACACCTGAACGTAGAGTTCTTCGCGGGTGTGCTGCTGGCGGGCGTTTTTCTTCTCGTCCTTCGGCTCGGGCAGCTTGGGGATGGTGACCCCCAGATCGGCGACGGTTACCCGCCAGCCGGACCTGTTCTCCAGAAGCGACTGGAGATTGTCGAGCATGGCCTGGACAGGCCCATCGCGCATGATCACCTGGATCAGGCGGCGGTCTTTCTGCTCTGGCTGAAGCACCAGATAGTCAATCGGGTCGGCTGCCTTGATGATCCGTATCGCGGTGTCATACGCGTCGCTGTCAGCGGGCAGGTGAATATCAACACGGCAGATACCCATCAGCCCGGCTTCCGGTTCAGGCGGGCAATCAGGCTGGACGTATCCCAGCGGTTGCCACCCATGGCCTGGACATCGGCATAGTACTGATCAACTTGCGCCGTGAGCGGAAGACTTGCGCCATTCTCGCGGGCCGTGTCCAGCGTGATACGGAGGTCCTTACGCATCCAGTCCACAGCAAAGCCGAAATCAAACTTGCCCTCGGTCATCGTCTTCCAGCGGTTTTCCATCTGCCAGCTCTGCGCGGCGCCGCCAGAGATCGCGGCGATCACCTTCTCCGCATCGAGGCCGGCCTTATCCGCAAAGTGGAGCGCCTCGGCGAGGCCCTGAACGATGCCAGCGATACAGATCTGGTTGACCGATTTGGCAAGCTGGCCCGCGCCGGAAGGACCAATCAGCGTGGTGGCGCGCGCAAAGGCAGCCATCACCGGCTCTGCCTTCGCGAAGGCATCTTCTTCGCCGCCGCACATGATGGTGAGCTTGCCATTGATGGCGCCCGCCTCGCCGCCCGAAACCGGCGCATCGATGAAATGCGCGCCCTTGGCGCGGCAGCGCTCGGCCAGTTCCCGGGCAAGGGAGGCCGAGGCCGTGGTATGATCGATCACGGTCATGCCTGCACCGAGGCTGGGCTCAAAGGCGTCGAAGACTGTGCGCACGTCCGGATCATCCCCAAGGCACATCAGCACATATTCGGCGCCAAACACGGCAGAGGCCGGGTCTGCCGCACTTTTTCCCTTGTGAGCTGCGGTCCAGGCGGCGGCCTTGGCGGGCGTGCGGTTCCACACGGTGACCTGGTGACCGGCCCGCGCCAGATGGCCTGCCATGTGAAAGCCCATGACCCCGAGGCCCAGAAATGCGGTGCGCGCCATGGCGTTCTCCTGATGAATTACCGGCTAATTAGAGCGAATTTCAAAGAAATCCCACCCCTTGGAGAAGCGTGGCTTTCACCACGACCTGATACACCGGCGTCATCCATCAGAAGGATTGGACGCAAAAGAGCCATGGCATATGCCACGACCTCACGGCGGCAGACGGGCAGAAGGCCCGTTATGCCTACCCGTAAAACGGGCACCTGGAAGCTGGCCTATGCCGACTTCCTGACAGCCCTGGTCGCGTTCTTTCTGCTCATGTGGCTGATCAGCGGGGTCTCGAAAGAAGACCGCGCCGTGATCGCCTCGGAATTTACCGGCAAGCCTGCCGCTGTATCCCCACTGACAGACGCTGCCCCGTCGGAAGCTGCCCGCCTGCTGGCAGCGCTGCAGCTTTCCGAAAGCCTGAAGGCCGCCGGCGACAGCGTGCGCCTGTCGGCCGATGCACGTGGCGTGCGGATAGAGCTTGTGGATACCGCCGACCGGCCGCTCTTTGAAACCGGCAGCGGGGCGCTGACGGAAACCGGCGCCGCCCTGATCCGCGCGGCCGGCGCCAGCCTGGCGACCCTGCCCCACACTGTTTCAATTGAGGGCCATACCGACGCATTTTCGATGGCTGGCGCGACGACCTCTAACTGGGAACTTTCCTCCGCCCGCGCCAATGAAGCCCGCCGGGCGCTGGAAGCGGCTGGGCTATCCACAGACCGCGTCGTTGGCGTCACCGGCTATGCCGACACCCGTCCCTTGAGCGCCGGCCAGCCCCACCTGGCTGCCAACCGCCGGATCAGCCTGCAGGTTCATCTGGCTGACTAGACTGTCACCATCAGGGCACAGCGGCGTGGCATTTTTGCCGCGCTTAACCTTCTGCCCCGAAAACGCCACTTGGCGTATCGGCGCGCCGGTGTATCGTCACGGCCAATGAAGTTTACCGATCCACATCTTCTGCCGGCGGGCCTAGAGCGGTCGCTGAGGTTCTACGTCACGAACCCCAGCCCCTGCCCCTATCTGCCTGACAGGAAGGAACGGAAAGCTTTCACCAATCTCGCCATTCCGGAAGCTGACGCTGTGCATAATGTACTCAGCCAGTCCGGTTTCCGCCGCAGCCAGTCGATCGCTTACCGCCCGGCCTGCGCCCGCTGCAATGCGTGCAAGAGCGTACGCGTTGCAACGCGGGACTTCGAGCTCAGCCGCAATGACCGGCGCGTGATTGCCCGGAACGAGATGCTGGTGCGCCGCCCGGTCGCCGCGCAGGCCACGCGCGAGCAGTTCCGCCTGCTGAAATCCTATGTAACGACGCGGCATGACAATGGCGGCATGTCCGACATGACCTACCGGGATTATGTCGCCATGGTGGGCGGCAGCCCGGTGCAGAGCCTGATTTTCGAGTATCGCGACGGGCCCGAGCCGGACGCGCCTCTGGTCGCCGCCGCCATCACCGATGTGCTGCGCGATGGCCTGTCGATGGTCTACACTTTCTTTGATCCCACGCAGGTCAGCCGTAGCCTGGGGCACTATCTGATCCTCGACCATATCCTGCATGCGCATGACCTCGGCCTGCCGCATCTCTATCTGGGCTACTGGGTGAAGGGCAGCCCGAAGATGGACTACAAACGGCGCTACAAACCGCTGGAAGTGCGTGACGGCGACCGCTGGCGGCCCTTGAGAGACGACGACTAGTTTTTCGCCGGCCAAACGGAGCGATGGCGCACGCGCGCCAAAAAGCCCCGTGCCGCGTGGGGAGGGCATTGATGATCAACCGCCGTAACCTGATCGGCGCAGGCGCACTGGGTGTGGCCGGCGCGGCCGCTACCTTCTCGACGCCGAAAGCCGGCGCCGTGCTGGCAACGCCCGCCATCAGCCGCAACCGCCGCCGCTTCAACATGGTCACCACCTGGCCCAAGGGCCTGCCCGGCCTTGGCACGGCGGCTGAGCGCGTGGCCCAGCGCATCAGCGACATGACCGACGGCCTGATCGAGGTGAAGGTGTTTGCGGCGGGTGAGCTCGTGCCCCCGTTTGAATCCTTCGATGCGGTCGCCAATGGCTCAGCCGACATGTATCACGGCGCCGAGTATTACTGGACGGCGAAATCCACCGGCTTTCCCTTTTTCACCGCTGTCCCCTTCGGGATGACGGCGCAGGAGATCATGGGCTGGATCGACTTTGGCGGCGGCCAGGCTTTGTGGGACGAGCTCTCCGGCCAGTTCGGCATCAAATCCATCCAGGGCGCCAATACAGGCCACCAGATGGGCGGCTGGTTCCGCAAGGAAATCCGTTCCCTGCAGGATATGGCTGGCCTGCGGATGCGCATTCCGGGCCAGGGCGGCGAAGTGTTGCGCGCCCTCGGCGGGGCCTCCATCGCGCTGGCGGGCGGGGAAATCTATCAGGCCCTCCAGACCGGCGCGATCGACGCGGCCGAATGGGTCGGCCCCTGGAACGACTATTCCCTCGGCTTTCACCGCGAGGCGCCTTTCTACTATGGCCCCGGTTTCCATGAGCCGGGCGCCAGCCTTGCCGTGGGCATCAATCGCGGCGTGTGGGACGGCCTCACCGTCAGTGAGCAGGCCATTTTCAAGGCCGCCTGCGAAGCGGTGAACCATGAGACCCTTGGCGAGTTCACCTATCAGAACTCGGTCCATCTCGACCTTCTGGTTTCAGAACACAACGTACAGATGCGATCCTTCCCGGAAGACGTGGTCAAGCGGATGTCGGAAGCAGCCTATGACGTGCGCGCCGCTGCCGGGCGCGACGGGATCGAGAAGCGGATCTATGAGAGCTTCGAGAAGTCCCTGAAGCTGATGCGCGGCTGGGCCGGTGTGTCGGACGGCCCCTACTACGCCGCCCGCGCGCTCGGCAAGTAAGGGCGCCGGGGCGGGCATGGATACCAGCATCTTCCTGCAGATTGGCACGGGGCTGAAATGGCTGGGCCTGCTCAGCCTGCCGCTGTTCCTTGTGCCCCTAATTGCGCTGAGCGTGCCGCGCCTGGTCGACGGGTTTGCGCTGAAGCTCAGCCGTCTGATTGACCGGATCAGCGGAGCAGCCCTCGGCGCGGCCATCGCCGCCGGCCTGCTGCTGGTGTTCTCGATGCTGGCTGTGGTTATCCTGCGCTATACCTTTGCGCTCTCCTTCAGCTGGCTGAACGAAATCACGACCTACAGCTTTGCCGCCATGTTCATGCTGGGCGCGGCTGCGGCCCTGCGCGATGGGGCGCATGTGCGCGTCGACATCCTGCGCCCGCGCTTTGGCGAAACGGGCCGCAACTGGATCGAGCTGACCGGTATCTACCTCTTCCTTTTCCCGATCTGCGTGCGCATCCTGATGACCAGTGAGGCGGGCCTTGCCCGCGCCTGGCTGCTGCTGGAAGGCTCGCGCGAGTCTGATGGCCTGCCGATCTTCTTCCTGTTCAAGACGCTGGTGCCGGTGTTTGCCGCGCTGCTGATGGCGCAGGGGCTTTCCGAGGCGATCAAGGCCGCGCTGCGGATTACCGGCGCCCTGCCGCCAGAAACGCCAGAGCAACTGGCAGCAGAAGGAGGCGGCCATGGAGCTTGAGGCGATCCTTGCTGTGTCCATGTTCGTGGTGGCCATCGGCGCGCTGCTGGCGGGCTATCCCGTCGCGCTCACCCTTGGCGGCGTCGCCCTGATCTTTGCCCTGATCGGCATTGCCACCGGCGTGTTTCCCGACACCTTCCTCAAAGCCTTCCCGAGCCGCATTGAAGGCAGCTCGATCATGCAGAGCCAGACGCTGGTGGCGGTGCCACTCTTCGTCATCATGGGCGTGATCCTTGAACGCTCGCGTGTGGCCGAAGACCTCTTGAACATCGCCAGCCGCCTGCTGGGCAAGGTGCGCGGTGGGCTTGGCTTTGCAGTCGTTCTGGTGGGCACGCTGCTGGCCGCGTCGACCGGCATTGTCGGGGCTACGGTCATCACCATGACGCTGATCGCCCTGCCCTCCATGCTGCGGCAGGGCTATGATCCGCGCCTTGCCACCGGCACGATTGCCGCTTCGGGTACGCTCGGCCAGATCATTCCGCCTTCCATCGTGCTGATCCTCCTGGCCGACGCCATCTCCAACGCCGCGAGCCAGGCAGCGCTTCGCTCCGGGGGCGGATCAGCGGTGGTTTCGGTAGGCGACCTCTTCGCCGGAGCGCTGATCCCCGGTCTCATTCTCGTTGCGCTTTACCTCCTCTGGATCGCCCTCATGGCAATCTTCCGGCCCGCTTCCTGCCCGCCGGCCGAGGTGATTGAAGGTACGGCGCCGCTCTCCTTCCGGGATGTGGCGCTGGGCCTGGGCGCGCCGCTCGCGCTGATCGTGGCGGTGCTCGGCTCGATCCTGGGTGGCATCGCCCCGCCGACAGAGGCCGCCGCCATCGGTGCTGGCGGCGCTATCCTTCTGGCGGGGATGCGCCTCGCCAAAGAGGCCCAAAGCCGGCTGATGCCTGTGATGCTGGCGGGCCTCGCCGGAATTTTCCTGATCATCGTGCTACGCAACACGCTGGACCTGCGCACGGCCTCCGGCGGGCATAGCGGCGCTGATTTCATTGGCATGGCGATCACCATGCTGGCGGCGCTGGCCATCCTCGCGTCTCTGGCGGCCGGACTGCTGGTGCTCCGCCGGGTCAAGCAGCTTGGGCCATCGCTGAAAAGCTCCGTCCACATCACCTCCATGGTGTTCCTGATCCTGATCGGCGCCTCCCTGTTCAGCCTCGTCTTCCGCGGCTTTGATGGCGACGATCTGGTGCATGACCTCCTGCACACGGTGCCGGGCGGCAAATGGGGTGCGCTGGCTGCCGCGATGCTGGTGATGTTCGTTCTCGGCTTCTTCCTCGACTTCATCGAGATCGTGTTCGTGGTGGTGCCACTGGTTGCGCCGCCGCTGATCCTGCTGGGCTGCGATCCGGTCTGGCTCGGCATCCTCATGGCAGTGAACCTTCAGACGAGCTTTCTGACGCCGCCCTTCGGCTTTGCCCTCTTCTATCTGCGCGGGGCGGCGCCGCCGGAAGTCTCCACGATGCAGATATGGCGCGGCGCCCTGCCCTTCATTGGACTGCAGCTGATTCTGCTGGCAATGGTGGCCTCGATGCCCGCGCTCGCCACATGGCTGCCAGCGCTGGCGGCGAAATAATCACCAACACAGAGGCTCCCGATGGGACAGGATATTGCGCCGTTTCAGGCTATCGCGATCAGCCGCCGCGCCCATGAGCTGAAGGCGGCCGGGCAGCGCATCCTGCATATGGAGTTTGGCCAGCCTTCCACGGGCGCGCCCAGGGCCGCCATTGCTGCTGCGCATACCGTGCTGGACAGCGAGGCGATGGGCTATTGGGAAAGCCTTCCCCTCAAGGAGCGTATCTGCCGGCATTATCGCGAAGGCTTTGGCGTGGAGCTCAGCCCCCGCCGGATGGTCATCACCTGCGGCGCCTCACCCGCGCTCGTTCTGGCGCTCTCGACCGCGTTCAATCCCGGTGACCGGATCGCAATGGCGCGGCCAGGCTATGTCGCCTATCGCAACACCGTGCGCGCGCTGAACCTGGAGCCCGTTGAGATCGCCTGCGGGCCGGAGGTGCGCTTCCAGCTGTCCGCCGCTGCGCTGGAGGCGCTGGAGCCTGCGCCCCAGGGTGTCATCATCGCCAGCCCCGCCAACCCGACCGGCACGATCATTCAGAAGGATGAACTCGCCGCGATTGCCGAGGTCTGCCAACGGCGCAGCATACGGATCATTTCAGACGAGATATATCACGGCCTCAGCTATGGACCGAAGATCCATTCGATGCTGGAGTTTGCGCCGGGCGCCTATGTGGTCAACAGCTTCTCGAAATACTTCTCGATGGCGGGCTGGCGGCTCGGCTGGCTGGTATCGCCCGAAGAAGGGGTGGCACGCACGAACGCCTATATCGGCAACCTCTTCCTCACCGCGCCATCCCTGGCCCAGCATGCCGGGCTGATTGCCATGGACAGCCGGGACGAGCTTGAAGGACACCTCGCCGTCTACCGGAAAAACCGGCAATTGATGCTGGACGCGCTGCCGCGCTTGGGGCTTGAAAAGATCGCCCCGCCTGATGGCGCATTTTATATCTATGCGGACGTTTCCCGATTTACCGATGACAGCCTGAGCTTCTGTCTGAAGCTGCTGGAAGAAACCGGTGTGGCCACAGCGCCGGGCGTGGACTTTGATCCCGTCGATGGGGGGCGGTTCATGCGCTTTTCCTTCGCGCTTTCAACGCCGGAGATCGAGGAAGCGCTGGCACGGCTCGAGCCGTGGTTTGCTAAGCAGCCGACACGCTGAGCTAGCAGAGCCCTTTGAAACAGCTATTCCGTGTCGCCCACATTAGAAAGGATTCCGTTTCGGTGGCGCGAGAAACGGGAGGAAGGCGTTTGAGTACGGACGAGTGTCTACCTTCGGAGAGCCAGAAGCCAACAATAAATCAGCGATAGCATTTGAGTACTCACGTTGGGACCCTTGCAGCGCCCCTAATGGCGTACCGAATTTCAGGGAGCGAGTGCCATGCATCACTTCAAGGCGATCAAACCGCTCATCAAGCACTGAAGCCAGTTTGCGAAATAACTCTTCGTGTGGAGTAAGAGATTGAACCCGCAGAAAGGAATACTGCTCACGCACTCCACCGATAATGTTTGCCACCAAGATATCCATGAATTGCCGGCGCGCCTCATCGTCCTTGGTCGCAGATTGGCTGGAACCAATGTCGAAAATAATTTCGTATATATTTCGCAATTCCAAGCCCTCCATCTGGGGTTATGAGAGCTATATAGTACTTCAGAGACCTCATCCACGCAACATATTGTTTTCACCTTTTGTTCCAAGGCGGTAGGGTTGGCGGAAAAGTTTTTGGTCGAAAGATAGCCCTAATCCTCGCAGGCGGCCCAGAAGCTTTCAAGCCCCGGCAACTCGCCCTTGCCGACTTCCTGTTCCGGCACAAACAGCTCAAAGTCCGCATCGGGACTGACGCGGATATAGAGCGTCCGGCGCAGGCTTTCCGGCGTCTGGCTGGTCTCGTTCCAACAGCCGGGCGCGATGGCGCCAAAGCTCAGCTCATTCTCGCCAGGCGCTTCGCGCTTCAGGCGGGCAAGTTCGGCGCTGATCGCCTGAAGCAGAGGCCCATCTTCCGGACGCGTCCCATAGGTCCATATCCTGTAACCCTCCCGCGCCTCTGACGCCAAAAAAGGGCTGGAGACCTCGCTGGTCTGAACGAGCGGAAACTCTTCGGCGACGTTCACGCCAAGACGCTCATTGGTGACATTGATCTGCAGCGTGGCGCCTTCCTCGCGGGCCTGAAAGGCGGTGGGGATACGCATGGCCAGCGCAATGCGGGAGAAGTCCAACGCTGTCGGATCCAGTAAGGGGGTAGCTGCTTCGGCGTCTTCGGCCGCCTCAACCGGCGTGGTCAGCTCCGCCTGAAGGGTTTCGCCCTCTTCAGCTTTCTCAGCCGGGGCAGACGGAGAACAGGCCACCAGCATGGCCGAAGCGGCAACAATCATAAAGCGCATCACGCAGCATCCCCCCTCAAACAACACCATCCGCATTCTGAGCTTGAGGCTGCGCGGCTGTCCATGCCCCGTAACATTTAAGTTTGGCAATCATAGGCGGCTTCAGCGCTGCCATCGGGCGCCACCTCAAGCGAGGCAAGGCGGCAGCCTTCAGGCGCGGCTTGCTCGGCGGCGGCGCGCAGTTCTTCGGGCAGCGTGCTTTCGCCTTCTTCCTGAATGCGGAAAGCGCCGTCTGTGGCCAGGGTCAGCTTCAGCTTGAAGCCCTGCCCGTCCAGCGGCGCAGCGAAGAAGCTGTAATTCTTTGTGCCGATGGTTTGCGCGGCCAGGCCGTTCCAAGCCGCCGCGCTCCAGCGCATCGTGGGCGTATCGGTGGTGGATGCGCATGCGGCGAGCATGACGCCCGCCGCAACCGGAAGATAACGAATGACGGACATGGGGCCTCCCTCCCTGGCTAGCCAATGAGGATAGCGCAGGAGGCCTCGCCGGGCGAGCGCCTCAGAAGGCAACCTTCGGCGGCTCGTCCAGAGCGGCGCGGCCTTCAACACCCACATCGAAGAATTCGCGCGGTTCAAAATTGAAGCTGCCGGCAATGATCGAGCCGGGGAACTGTTCGCGTGCGGTGTTATAGTCCTGAACGGCCGAGTTGTAGAACCGGCGGGCGGCGGCCAGCTTGTCCTCGATCGAGGAGAGCTGTTGTTGCAGCTGCAGGAAGTTGGTGTTGGCCTTCAGGTCCGGATAGGCTTCGGCGAGAGCAAACAGCTTGCCCAGCGCCTGGCTCAGAACGCCTTCGGCCTTGGCCATTTCGCCGGCAGTGTTCGCCGCCTGAGCGGCATTGCGCGCGGCGATCACCTGCTGAAAGGTGGCCTGCTCATGGGCCGCATAGCCCTTCACGGTTTCGACCAGATTTGGGATGAGGTTCTGGCGCTGCTTCAGCTGCACATCCACATCCGCGAAGGCCTGGTTGACCCGCTGCCGCTTCATGACGAGGCCGTTATAGATCAGGATGATGGCGCCAATAACGGCCACCACGATCGCGAGCACGATTAGAAAGACGTTCATACGGGTGTCCCCTTATTGCTATGTACCAGCCTTCAAAGGCGTAACGGTGTGTGGCCACGTGCGCAAGTGCGGGTTAACCTGACCTTACCCGCCCGTTTTTGCACCGTTTTTTTGACCAACATAGCCCCTGTTCCGGTGGGACCGCCCAATGCCTGATCCGTATCTGCCCAAAGAACATCACTATATGCACCGCATTGGCTGGCTGCGGGCCGCTGT
>NZ_NCJT01000511.1 GCF_002282565.1 Hyphomonas sp. 34-62-18 | reverse complement strand
GAGGCAACTGCCGAGGGAATAGAGCAGCAACGCGCCGCCACCGATAATCCACCAGAGCGGTAGCGGCTTGCGCGGAGCCGGCATTTGCTCATATGGGGGCGCCGCATCCGGCTCCGACATTTTCCCGCTCCGAATGACTGCCAAAGAGACAAGCAGATGACGCCAGCACAGGCAATACGCATCGAGCGCCCCGATGATCCGCGCGTGGAAGCCTATGTTTCCATTCGCGAGCGCGACCTGACGGGCGGACATGCCGGGCGCTTTATCGTGGAAGGCAAGGTGACACTGGAAACGCTGCTGACGCGCGGCCGGTTTGAGGTGGAGAGCCTGTTCCTGTGCGAGACGCGGCTGGCGCCGCTGGCGGGGATTCTGGAGCATGTGCCGGAAGGCGTGCCGGTATATGTGGCGGCGCAGGGCGTGATGGACGCCGTGGCGGGGTTTCCGATGCACCGGGGCGTGCTGGCCTGTGGGCGCAAGAGGATAAGCGTTCCGCCTGCGGAGTTTTCGCGCTCCATGCGGCAGGATGGGCGATCGACCCTGCTGCTTCTGTCGGAGTTGTCCAACCATGACAATGTGGGCGCGTGTTTCCGCAATGCGGCGGCGTTTGGCGCCGATGCCGTGCTGCTGGACGGGGCCTCATGTGATCCGCTCTACCGCAAGGCCATCCGGGTGTCTTCCGGGGCGGCGCTGTGGCTGCCCTTCAGCCAGGGCGGCACGGGGGCTGAGTTGATCGCAGCCGCAGAAGCCTCCGGCCATGAGGTGTGGGCGCTGACACCGCGCAGGGACGCCGACGCCCTGCCCACGCTGAAAGTGCCCGAGCGCGTAGCGCTACTGATGGGCGCCGAAGGGCCGGGCCTGCCGGCAGAGATGATCGCGCGCGCACGGCCGGTGCGTATTCCGATGACGGAAGGATTTGACAGCGTAAATGTGGCGACGGCGGCGGCGATTGCGCTGGCGCATGTCTTTGCGGCGCGGGTCGCGCCCCCTCCGTCAGCCAGCTAACGCTGTCTGCCACCTCCCCCGCTTCG
>NZ_NCJT01000510.1 GCF_002282565.1 Hyphomonas sp. 34-62-18 | reverse complement strand
GCCCGCCATGGCGTCGGCGAACTCCTCGAACAGGATCTCCGTCACGCGGGCGAGTTCGCGCTGCTTGCCATGAGGCAGATGGTCGAGGTCGGTTCGCATTATCGTCATCTTAAGGAACGACGCACGGCGTGCAAAGCGCCAATCCTCCCGTCAGCCGAGCCGCTTATGAACAGGAAACTGAGTCAGAGTGCACCGCGCCACTAGTTCGAGGGCTGCCATTCGAAGAGGTCCAGCGTTTCGTCGCTGGGGCGTTTGCCTTTCATCCGGTCGAAGCAGGGGTGGGGGATGTGGCGGCCCGAGGGGAGGACTTCGGAGACAAATGTGCCGCCATGGGAGGGCTTTGACACGCGGATATGGGCGCCGCAGACCGGGCAGGTCTCGGCCCAGCCCTGGCGGGGCGGGCGCTCCTTGCTGTCGATGCGATAATAGATGGTGGCCGCCACGCGGGAGCGCTCCGGGCTGGCATTGGCATTCCGGAAGTGTTCCTTGCGGTGAATCCACATCTTGGGGGCTCCTCTACGCTGCTGGCGCTAGGGGTAGCAGGGAGGGGTAAAGGAAGGGTGAGAGAGCATCGTCTTCAACGCCCATTCCTTCGTCACGCTCGATGGCCAAAGGCCATCTGAGCGCCCATCTCCAGCCGCTTCCGCAGGGCCTTGGCGGAGAGGGCGGGAGATGGGCCCTTGCTCAGACGGGCGAACGCCCGTCGAGGGTGACGAAAGAGGGGAGGGATAAGCACTGACTTATCCGGCGGGGTTTTCCGCCCATTTATGTTGCGGGGATGACTGATGTTTCTGCCCCCTCAGCCCCGCCCAAGCGGACGAAGCATTTGAACACGCAGGCGACGTCGCGCTCCCTTCCGCATCTGGCGCGGGAGCCCGCCCTGCCGGAGTACGCGCCGTCATATCCCCAAATCCTCTTCCCGCAGCCGCGTGACCTCGTCCCGGAGGCGGGCGGCCGTTTCGAACTCGAGGTTCGCGGCGGCTTCGCGCATCTGTTTTTCGAGGCTGGCGATGGCAGCCTTGAGGTTGTG
>NZ_NCJT01000199.1 GCF_002282565.1 Hyphomonas sp. 34-62-18 | reverse complement strand
CACGATCGACGGCACCGATACCACCACGGGCGAAGACCTCGGCACGCTTACGCCCGACCGCCTGACGCTGGATACCGGCCTCAAGCTGACCGGCTGGAACGCCCGCGTGGGAACGCGCATTCAGGTGGCCGATGAGTTTGAGCGCCGCGCGCTTTCCGGCGGCAGCCTGGCCGTTGCCGAGCGGCGCGCAGGTTATGTGGTGCTTGATCTGTATGGTTCCTGGCGCCCTGAGTTTGCGCCCAGCCTGCGCATCGATGCCGGTATCGATAATATTCTGGACCATGACTATGACCGCGTGTTCGCGGGCGTGTCAGAGCCTGGCCGGAACTTCAAGATCGCTTTGTCCTGGCAATTTGGTCAGTAAAAGGAGTGTCCCATGATCTGTATGCCTATTGATGACAGCCAGATGCTGTGCTGGCTGCGGTCCCAGCTGAAAGTGCTATCGGCCTGGCGCGAAGAACTCGTCTGCCGCAATGAGACTGACCTTGAGGCGGTCTCGCGGCTGGAGCAGCATCATCAGTGGCTGCATGCCGAGCTTGAGCGGCTCGACCCCGGCATGCGGCATCACGGCTGACGATCAGATATCCAGTACCACAACCCGGTCGAGCAGGGCTTCGATGGCGCTGGTGGGGGTTTTGCTGTGAACCATCATCTGGCGGAATTCATCGGGGATGAAGCCGCCTTCGATGATCCGCTCAAGGAGTTCAAAGAAGGGGGCCCAGAAGCCGTCTTCGTCGAGGAAAGCCATCGGTTTTGCATGCAGACCGAGGCGCGCCCAGGAGAGGATTTCGACGGCCTCTTCCAGCGTGCCTATGCCGCCGGGAAGCACGATGAAGGCTTCGGCTTCGTCGAACATCATCTGCTTGCGGGTGTGCATGTCATCGACGATGCGGTGTTCCACGTCCTTGTATATACGTTCTTTTTGCAGAAGGAAGCGCGGCATGATCCCCAGAACATCGCCGCCGGCATCATGCGTTGCGCGCGCGCAGGCGCCCATCAGGCCGACGCCGCCGCCGCCATAGACGAGGCGGATTTTGCGGTTGGCGAGTTCCTTGCCGAGGGATTCGGCCAGCTGGATATAGCGCGGGTCCACCGCGTCTGAGGCGCCGCAATAGACGCAGATCGAGCGTATTTTTGTCATTCTTTTCAGTCTCTCGGCTCATTCTTTCCCTTAAGTGATAGGGGTCCTTGGGCCGCTTCGCCAGACTGTTTCGCAGGGCCACCGGGTTTCACTTCGTTGCAAACAACGCCATATGGCTGGCATGAGCCCGCCAAATGCTGCCGTTACGGCGCCCGAAAACCATGACCGTATCGACAGCGCCGATGGCGGCCTGTGGAAATCGATCCTTCGCATCCTGAAACTGCTCGCCCGTCCGGAACTTGCCAAATGGCGGCCGGTGATGGCGCTGGCCGTTGTCATCACCCTGGCAGCGTCCATCCTGGAGGTGGTTTCGCCGCTGGTGATGGGGCATGCCATCAACCAGGCCGTGCCGGAGGGGGGCGTGGCGGCGAACTTTGCAACGGCGGCCCTGTGGCTGACTTATGGCCTGACCTTGCGCTTTGCGGCTGCGGCCATGCCACAGGTGCGGGACTGGCTGTTCTCACCGGTGAGCCAGGACGCGCAGAGGGTGGCGAGTGTGGACGCGTTCGGCCATTCCCTTGCCCTGTCGCTGGGCTTTCACCAGACACGGCGGACCGGGGCGCTGAACCGCATCATCGAGCGGGGCGCCAGCGCCATTGACTATCTGATCCGCTTCCTGGCCTTCAATATCGGGCCGACGCTGGTGCGTCTGGTGCTGGCCTCGGTGGCGCTGGGGATTGCCTATGATATCCGCCTGTCGCTGATCGCGGTGGCGACGATCGCGCTTTACGTTGTCAGCACGGTGATCATCACCGAATGGCGGGTGCGCCAGCGCCGGAAGATGAATGAGGCCGACACCCATTTCCGCGCCACGTCGGTGGACATCCTGACCAATTTCGAGACCGTGAAATCCTTCGCCGCCGAAACCCGCGAAACCCGCCGGTTTGACGAGGCGATGGCCAATTACAACAAGCATTATGTGGACACCAACCGCAGCATGTATGTGCTGAACACGGTGCAGGCGCTGGTGATGAACCTGGGCCTGCTTGCGGTGATGGTGCTGTCGGCCTGGAACGTGATCCAGGGGACGATGCAGATTGGCGACCTGACGGCGGTGATGCTGATGCTGCTGTCCCTCTATGCGCCGCTGAACATTCTTGGCTGGGCCTGGCGGGAGATCAAGCAGGGGGCGGTGGACCTGGAGAAGCTGCACGGCCTGATGGGCATGGTGCCGGAAGTGCAGGACGCCGCCGATGCCAAAGCGCTGACGGCGCCGAAAGGCCATGTGACCTTCGAGAATGTGGCCTTCAGCCATGAGGGCCGGGCGGTGGGCGTTTCGGGCGTGAGCTTTGATGTGGCGCCGGGGAAAAAGGTGGCCTTTGTGGGGACCTCCGGCGCGGGCAAATCCACCCTGCTGAAACTCCTGTTCCGCTTCTATGATGTGGACGCGGGCGCGGTGAAGGTGGACGGGCAGGATGTGCGCGGGCTGACGCAGGAATCGCTGCGGGCGGCGCTGGGCCTGGTGCCGCAGGACGTGGTGCTGTTCAACGACACGCTGCGCGCCAACATTGCCTATGCGCGCCCCGAAGCGACCGAAGCGGAGCTGCGCGAAGCGGCCCGGCGGGCGCAGCTTTTGACCTTCATCGAAAGCCTGCCCGAGGGCTGGAACACCCGCGTGGGCGAGCGGGGGCTGAAGCTGTCTGGCGGGGAGAAACAGCGTGTGGGGATTGCCCGCGTGATCCTGGCGAACCCGGCGATCCTGGTGCTGGACGAGGCGACCAGCGCCCTCGACAGTGCCACGGAAGCGGCGGTTCAGGAGGCGCTGGAAGAAGCTTCTGCCGGCCGGACGACGCTGGTGGTGGCCCACCGCCTGTCGACCGTGATCTCTGCCGATGAGATCCTCGTGCTGGAGGCGGGCCGCATTGTGGAGCGCGGAACGCATGAGGGGCTGCTGGCAAAAGGCGGCAAATATGCTGATATGTGGCATCGTCAGGCGCACCGCGCCGAGCCCGCTGAAGTTCTCAGCGAAAACAGACCTGTAGAGGAGGCGAGCCGATGAGCGATGACTTCGAGCGCCAGTCGCTGCCCTGGATGAAGACCGTGTTCGACTGGGAAGCGGTGGCCGCCGCCGCCGGGGCATTCCTGGCCGCGCTGCTGCTGGGATGGATCTGGGCGCCGCTGTTCTGGGTGGGCTTTGCCGCGATGGTGATCGCGCTGGCCGCCGGGCGCTGGGCCAAGCGCACGCCGCCGGACCTGGCCTATGGCGTGGTGGCGCCGTGCGACGGGGTGGTGGTTTCGGTCGGCTATGGCGACGCGCCCGCCGCGCTGCGCCTGAAGGGCGAGAGCCTTGTGCGGGTGCGGATTGCGTCTTCGCCGGTGTCTACCAACAAGCTCTATGCGCCGATGGCCGGGGGCGTGGAAATCGTGTCCTTGCAGCAGGGCGAGCCGGGGCAGCCGATTTCGCCCAAGCCCGACCAGGAGGGCCTGACACGGGCCTATGTGACCTTTGAAAGCCAGGGCGAGCAGGCCGGCATCGTGCTGACAACCGGCGGGCTCGGCCCCCGGATCGAGCTGGCGGTGGACCATGGCGACGTGGTGCGGCTGGGGCGGAGTTTCGGCACGCGGCGGCTGGGCGGCTGGTGTGATGTGTATCTGCCCGCCGACATTCGCACGCATGTGTGGGCCGGGCAGACGCTGACCGGCGGGGAGACGGTGATCGCGCATTTCCGCTCGTCCGTTGTGGACGATTATGAAGATGCCGAAGCGGTGTTTTCCGGCGCCGGCGCAGGCAGCCCGCGCGAGCCTGTGGCAGCGGCCGCCGCCGCGACCGCGACCGCCACGGCCGCCGCGATGGGCATGTCTGCCGAGGAGCTGGCCGACGACGAGGCCGACGCTGTTCTGGGCGAGTTTTACGAGGATGATTATCCCGAGCCGGACGAAGTTTCCGCACCTGAAGACCCGGCGGCGATTTTTGCCCGCCTGAGGGAAGCGGCCCGAAAACATGGCGAAGGCGACTGAGCCAGATTTCCAAACCCCTCCGGCGACGGAGGGGTTTTTGTTTGGGGGTGTGGTTCTAAAGCGGGCGCGGGCGCGGCCGGTGTAGCGTTTTTTCGGAGAGGTGCCCCACCCTATCCCTCCCCACTTCCGTGGGGAGGGGACCTGTTGCGCTCGGGGTGAGGTGAACTCTCCAAGTGTGGGACTTGCTCCCTCCCCGCTGGCGGGGAGGGGAGGGGTGGGGTGGGGGAGGCGTCGGCTGGGTGAGGCTGGTGTTTTGTGGAGAGGCGCCGCACCCGCTGCTCGGGCAATCGCAGTGCGATTGCTTTGCCTCGCAGCCCCCATGGCTATGGGGAGGGTTGGGGTGGGGCAGGGCGCGGCGGGTGTTGTGTCTGTTCGATGAAGTGCAGCCTTGCGAGAATCGTTTCCATGACGCCGTCGACATTGTCGTACATATCACAGTTGGGGATGCGCAGGGTTTCGTAGCCGCGCGCGGCAAACCAGGCATCGCGGGCGGCGTCTTTTTCCGGGGTGTGCGTGTCGCCGTCGATTTCGATGACGAGGTTCATCCGGTGGCTGATGAAATCGGCGAAGTATGGACCCAAAGGTGCCTGGCGGCGGAAATGGTAGGCTTTGAACAGAGGGCTGCGCAGGTGCCACCAGACCGCCTTTTCCGCCGGGGGCATGTGGCGGCGTAACTCTCTGGAACGGTGGATTTTCTGGGGGGAGGGCACGATGGGAACATATAGGGAACTTTTTGTGTTGTGAAGGGGCGAGGTTGGTGTTTTTGCGGAGAGGAGCCCCACCCTTGTATTGTGTTTTTGGTGTAGGGATTGGGTGACAGGCGGGGTCTGTCCCCACCCTTGGTCTTTGAGGACCGCGAGTTAGCGAACGGCC
>NZ_NCJT01000509.1 GCF_002282565.1 Hyphomonas sp. 34-62-18 | reverse complement strand
GCGCCGTCCTGCGGATGCGTTACGGCGAATGGGATCATAGAACCGTCAATTGTGCGCTTACGGATCACATCGATCCAGCTGCCCACCCAGTCCCCCGGCCCGCGATGCGACCACAACTGGAAAATTTCCGGCGCACGCGCCGCCAGGGTATATAATTCTCCACCATCCGCCTCCGGCGAAAATGGCCGCAGACGGACGAACCGGTTTTCAAGCGTCAGGGCAGGCCCCAGACTCATTCCTTGTGGCTTTCCCGCCATTGTTCCATCGCCAGGGAAATGGCGAAGGTTTCACGGTATTTCGGGCTGGACGCCGGGCGCGGCGGCTTGGCGGCGGTCAGCGCCATGATCTCTGCCAGCTTGTTGTGCGCCGCGCCTGATTGCCCGGCACCGATATAGGCGTGCAGTTCCACCAGTGCAGAGGAGAGCGGATCATTTGCCCGGATCACGAAATAGGGCTCATCCTCAGCCAGCTTGCCCAGCACATCGAACTGGGAGGGATTGGACTTCGAGCCGACGGGCGATTTGGACATGGCCTGACCTTTCTGGACATGAGGTGATTCTCTGGGGGCCATCCTAGCCCCGCCCCTTCCCCGCGTCAGCCCGGATAAGGGGCCGGTCAGCGGCCGACTTTCACGACAGCCCCGGTGAAGCCATCAACTTCCACCACAAGCCTCTGACCGTCCCGGTCCCGGCCTTCCACCCGCCAGACACCCCGGCGGGCCTCCACCTTCAGCACCTCGCGCATTCCTTTGGCCCGCGCAATGTCTACGGCGGTTGCGCGGCTGACCTGAAAGCCTGCAAACGAGCGGTCATCGCCGCGCTGGGCGAGCGCAGGGCTGGAAGTGGCGGCCGCTGTCGCGATCATCAGGGCGATCAGGCCCGTGCGGATTCTGCTCATAACGCAGGTCCTCCCGAGTTTCCGGGCTTCCCTATCAGGCCAAGACCGAACCGCCGATGAACAAAGCTCAGCTGCGCTGCGCAGGCTTCCATTTGAGAATGCGCGACATGCCCATGACGCAGAGGCTGCCACTGAGCGC
>NZ_NCJT01000508.1 GCF_002282565.1 Hyphomonas sp. 34-62-18 | reverse complement strand
GCGACCCGGTCGTCCGCATCACTGCGGCCTTCGCGCCAGCCTTCCACCACATGCGGCAGGAGGACAATTGAACGCCCCTGACGGATATTGGCCGCATCATGCTGGCTGATCTGCACCTGTGGCATGCCGGAAAGCACTGCGTGGAGCGGTTGCAGTTTGGCCATCAGGGCGGGCTTGTCGTCCTTCAGCGCCTCAAGATCGGCGACAGAAACGGCCGTTTGCGCGCCGAAGGCGCCCACCCGGTTCCGGCGCAGCTGGGTGATATGGCCCTCCGCGCCAAGATCAGCGGCGAGATCCCGCGCCAGCGCGCGGACGTAGAAACCCTTGCCGGAGACAACATGGATCACCGTATGATCCGCATCCGGCATACCGATCACGCTGGCAGCGTGGACATCGACTTCGCGGGCTTCAAGCTCGAATGCCTCCCCTTCCCGCGCCAGATCATAGGCGCGCTCCCCGGCCACCTTGATGGCCGAATATTTCGGCGGCACCTGCTGGATGGTTCCGATATAGCGCTTCAGCGCCGCCTCGATGGCTGCGCGCTCGGGGCGGATATCGGAAGTCGCGATGACTTCGGCTTCGGCGTCCTGGCTGGCGGTGGAAATGCCCCAGCGGATGGTGAAGACATATTCCTTGTGCGCGTCCATCGCCCATTGAACCGTCTTGGTCGCCTGGCCCAGTGCAATGGGAAGGATACCGTCCGCCAGCGGATCAAGTGTCCCGCCATGGCCCACCTTGTCGGCATTGTAGAGCCGCTTGATGATGGCCACTGCCTGGGTGGAGGTCATGTCCACGGGCTTGAAAAGATTGATCCAGCCCGTGATGGGCTCGCCTTTGCGCTTACGTTGGCGGGACACTGGTATTCTCCGGGCTGGCCAGTCTGGCGGTTCGAACGCGCAGCCGGCAAAGGGCTCTTGTTGGGCGGGGCTTATGCGCGCGAGGGCCGCCTCGTCAATCCGGCAGGCTGCTATGGCGTGCGAAATGCATCAGAAAGTGATGCGGGGGCCTTCGAAAACATCATCTTCCTGCGCCGCTTCCGGCGC
>NZ_NCJT01000507.1 GCF_002282565.1 Hyphomonas sp. 34-62-18 | reverse complement strand
GCCGGTATCCCGACGGTTGTGTATGGCTTCTTCGCGCTCCTGGTCGTCGCGCCCGCCGTGCGTTCCCTCGCCATCTGGATCAACGAAACGCTGATCAATGTCGGCCTTGCCAGCGAGCCGCTGCTGGCCGCCCAGCCGACGAGCGCGCTCGCCGCTGGCCTTGTCATGGGCATCATGGTGATCCCGTTCGTCTCGTCTCTGTCGGATGACGTGATCAACGCCGTGCCGCAAACGCTGCGCGACGGCGCCTATGCTCTCGGTGCCACCAAGTCAGAAACCGTCCGCAATGTGGTCGTCCCCGCGGCGCTGCCCGGCATCATCGCCGCGCTTCTGCTGGCCGTCTCCCGCGCCATCGGTGAAACGATGATCGTGGTGATGGCTGCCGGCAAAAGCGCCCGCATCTCGATGGACCCGACCTCGGACCTCACCACCATCACCGTCCAGATCGTCTCCCTGATGACCGGCGAAACCGGCTTTGACGATCCCAAGACCCTCTCCGCCTTTGCGCTCGGCCTGGTTCTCTTCGCCGTGACGCTGATCTTCAACGTGATCGCCCTGCGCGTCGTCCAGAAATACCGGGAAAAGTATGACTGATCCGGCCGCCTCCACCTTTTCCACCCCCGCCGCCCTGAAGCGTCTGAAGCGCCGCCGCGCCGCTGATGTGCGCTTCCGGCTCTACGGCCTCTGCGCCATCCTTCTGGCGCTCGGCGCGCTGGTTCTGCTGGCCTTGTCCATCGGCTCGCAGGCCATTTCCGCCGCCACCTATCATGTCGTCCGCTATGACGTGACGCTGGACCGCGCCGTGATCGCGCCGCCCGGCGAGGATACGCCCGAAGACATCGCCCGCAATGTGGACGGTTTCTGGGAACTCGCCCGCGACAACCTGCTCGCGACCTTCCCGGAAGCAGACAAGGACCGCGCCACACGTACGGAAGTCTCCGAATTCCTCACGCGTCTTGCTGTCCTGCCGACCGCTCGCAAAGTGGCTGAGCAGCCCCAGCTTATCGGTAACCCGATCACGCTGGTTGCTCCGCTCAATGACGA
>NZ_NCJT01000506.1 GCF_002282565.1 Hyphomonas sp. 34-62-18 | reverse complement strand
AGGAAACGCAAAGGAGATCCCCATGGCAAACGCACTCGGATACGTCACCGAAACCAAAACCGGCTTTGAAGGCACCCTCGCCATGATGAGCCTCTCAGCCCCTCTCATCATCCGGAAGAACGCCGAGAAGTCTGCTCCGGCCCAGCCCGACTACCGCATCTTCGCAGGCGATACCGAAACCGAGATCGGCGGTGGCTGGATCATGAAGGCCAAGTCCAGCGGCAAGGAGTACATCTCCCTGACCCTCGCTGATCCCCAGATCGGGCCGCGCCGGATCTACGCCAACCTCGCCCCTGTCAAAGGCAAGAAGGGCCGCTACGCCCTCCTCTGGAACCCCGGGGAGTGAGAACCGGCCAGCCGCGCACTTCGCGCGGCTGGCCCTTCCCTGCTACGGCAGGTCCAACTGAAGGAAGGATTGGCGCTTTGCACGCGGTGCGGCGCTCCTTAAGATAACCATGATGCGAACCGACCTCGACCACCTTCCTCATGGCAAGCAGCGCGAACTCGCCCGCGTGACGGAAATCTTGTTCGAGGAGTTCGCCGACGCCATGGCGGGCGCCTCTTCCCCGAAGAAGAAGCAAGGCCGCATCCTCAAGATCATCCTGTTCGGATCCTATGCGCGCGGAACCTGGGTGGACGAGCCTCATACGGCCAAGGGCTACCTCAGCGACTATGATCTGCTCATCGTCGTCAACCACCAGACTCTGGTCGACTTCGCCACTTACTGGTACCGGGCCGAAGACCGGATCATGCGGGAGACAGGCATCCGGACCCCGGTCAATTTCATTGTCCACACGATGGAGGAGGTGAATACTGCCCTGCGCGAAGGGCAGTACTTCTTCACCGATATCATCAAGGAGGGCATCGCGCTTTACGATCTCAAGGGCAGCACGCCCTTCGCAACGCCCCAACCGCAGACGGCGGAGGAAGCGCTGGCGACGGCAGAGAAGCATTTTGAGGAAAGGTTTCCCCGGATTGAGCCCATGCTTAAAGGCACCGGGTATTTCGTGGGCGAGCAGGAACTGCGAGATGCCGCGTTCCTTC
>NZ_NCJT01000198.1 GCF_002282565.1 Hyphomonas sp. 34-62-18 | reverse complement strand
GGCGCCGGGGGATGACCTGCTGACGGTGGACAATCAACTGATCACTGGCCTGCCGGGCAGCGAACAGACGCTGCGGATGCAGCGTGTGCCGGGCCTCGACATTCTGCGGCTTACCGGATCGATCCCGGCAGATGCCGTGCCGCGCGTCTATGCCGTGGCGATGCGCGATCCGGCGGAGACGGCAGCACGGCGCCTCTTCCGCCTGCTGACGGAACGCGGCGTGACAGTTGAGGGCACCACACAGGCGCGCCATGAGCCTGCCGGGGTAGACGCCGCAATGGCCGCGCCGTTGCTGATTGCGCAGCTGACGCCGCCGCCACTGCTCGACAGTGTGCAGCGCATTCTGGTGAACAGCCAGAACCTGCATGCCGAGCTGCTCCTTCGGCGCGTGGCGCTGGCGCGGGGAGAGCTTTCGCCGGAAGGCGGGGCGGAAGTGCTGGCCGCGCTGGTCAGCGAGGCCGGACTCACGCCTGTCGAGGCGGAACTCTTCGATGGCTCCGGCCTTTCCAGCTATAACCGGGTGACGCCGCGCGGCATGGCGGACTTTCTCCGCTGGGCGGCGCAGCAGGACTGGGGCGATGAGTTGCGCGGCCTGATGCCGGTGGGCGGGGAAAGTGGCACGCTCGCGCGCCGGTTCCGGGGCACGGCTCTGGAAGGGAAAGTGTTTGCGAAGACAGGCTCCCTGCACGGTGTCAATGCGCTGTCAGGTTATATGACCGCGCGCAGCGGGCAGACGCTGATCTTTGCCGTCTATGCCAATGACCGGCCGGCCGATGCGCCCTCCATCATCGGAGAGATGGACGCAAACCTTGTGCGCATCGCAGAGGAAAACTAGGCCGCAGGCGGAGGATCAATTCGGGCGGCGGCCCGTTTCGTCGCCCCAGTCCATGCCCATGGATTTCTTCATCCACTCGGAGAAGGTCGCCGGCTTTTTCAGGGCATTGGCCTCCAGCGAGCCATAGGAGACAAGCGCGCCATCCTTGCCTTCAAGGCGCACGCCGCGAATGCGCTCGCCCATGTGGCTGAAGTCGTAGGATTGTGCCGGATCAAGGATCAGCATCACCTGCTCGCCGCCCTTGCCTTCAAGATCGCGCCCGAAGACGAGGCCATAGACTTTCTCCCGGCCCCAGAGGCCGTGGCTGGCCGCCTGGCGCTTGCCATCGAGCAGCACTTCATCCCAGAGCAGGTTGCGCCGCCATTGCAGCACATGCATCCGATCCCCCGAGACGATCTTGATATCGACTTCGTGCAGCGCGACGCGGACGAGTTCAGCATGCATGGGCGGGCTCCTCAGGTTCTTATCGTTTTTCAATATATTATGTATCTGGGGGCGTCAATGGCCTGATCGTAAGGCGAGCCGCGCCAGCTAGGCGCTATATCCGAAACATGATCAGCTTGCCTTCGGGCTTTCTGCCCGCCCAACGCAGCCAGATAGAGGACCGCAATGCCGCTGAAACTCGAAAATCCCGAAACTGTCGCAGCGCCGCTCGGCCGATACACGCATACGGTGGAAGTGCCCGCAGGTTCTGGGCTCGTTTTCGTGTCCGGGCAGGTTCCGGTTGCGCCAGATGGAACGGTTCCGCCAACGCTCGCTCAGCAAGCAGATCAGGTGTATGCCAACATCATTGATGTGCTGGCCGCAAAAGGCATTCCACCACAGAACATTATCAAGCTGACGACTTTTTTTGTCGAAGAGGCTGATCCGGACGACTCAGTTCGCAAGGCGCGTGCGAAACACCTCGGAGAGCATCGCCCCGCGTCCACTGCCGTCTGCGTGCGGGCGCTGGTTGATCCACGGTGGAAGATCGAAATAGACGCCATTGCCCTGATGCCATAGCAGTCGCTTACCGGTGGCGTTCGATGCGTCAGAAGGGACAGGGCGCTTCAAATTCCATCCGTATACCTGTGGACGGATGGGTGAAGGCGAGCCGCGTTGCATGCAGCGCCAGGCGGGGCCGGGCGGCGAGGGCCTCGCCCGCCGCATAGAACTCATCCCCCAGAATAGGATGGCCGATGGCGGCGAGATGGACGCGCAGCTGGTGGGAACGCCCCGTGAGCGGGGTCAGCTTCAGGCGCGCATTTCTGTTCTGGATACTGAGGGTTTCATACTGCGTCCGGCTGGGTTTCCCGATCTCATGATCCACCTTTTGCAGGGGCCGGTTTGGCCAGTCGGTGATCAGGGGAAAGTTAATCTCGCCGCTGGCAGGGGCGGGCGTGCCCCAGACGTCGGCGAGGTAGGCTTTCTCCACTTCACCGCGCTCGAAAAGGCCGGAGAGGGCGCGCTGCATGTCCTTGCTGCGCGCCATCAGGAGGAGGCCGCTGGTGGCCATGTCCAGCCGGTGGACGGTCAGAGCATCGGGAAACTCTGCCTGTACGCGGGCAATGGCGCAGTCAGCCTTGTCTTCACCCCGTCCGGGCACGGAGAGAAGGCCGGAGGGCTTGTCGATCAGGATGAGGTGATCGTCGCGGTAGATATAGGACACCGGCGCGGGCGCCGGGGCATAGGCACTCATGCCTCAAGGCCCGGCAGGGCGAGGCGGAAGACGGTGCCGTCCGGGCCGGTTGCGGCGAGGGTGAGATTGCCGCCGAGGGCCTGAGCGAGTTCGTGGGCAATGACGAGGCCGAGACCCGTGCCGCCCACACGGCCCGAGCCGGAGAAGGGGCGGAAGAGATTTTCCTGGGTCTTCTCCGGAAGACCGGGGCCATTATCGGCAAACAGCAGCGCGCCGTTTTCAATCCGTATCCGGATGAGGGGAGATGGGGTCTCCACCTGGCGCATGGCCTCGGCGGCGTTGCGGATGAGGTTTGCGGCGATGCGGTGGAGATGGTCGGCGTCCGACCGGATGACCAGGGTTTCGGGCACGGCGATCTCGATCTTCACGCCGTTTTCCACCAGCGCTTCTTCGGCGGCGCCCTGCAGAACGCTCAAGAGGCGTACGGTCTGCATCACGGGCGCGCGCGGGGCGGCCTTGCCATAGTCGAGCGTGGCGGTGGCAAGCTCAATGGCCCGTTCCAGGGCGCGTTTGAGGCGCGGCGCAGCGCGCTGCACCCGCGGGTCTTCAGACCGGGCCAGGCCGTCTGAGACCAGCTGGGCGGAGGCGAGGGAATTGCGCAGGTCATGGTTGATCTTGGCCACCGCGCTGCCAAGCTCTGCCAGGTGGGCGCGCTGGCGGAAGGAGTCGGCGACGACCTCTTCCATACCGGCAAGCGCATTCTGGGCACGGCCGATCTCGTCGCGGCGCCGGGTGGGCGAGAGGCGCCGGGTCCAGCTGCCGGGATCGCGGCTGAACTGTTCCACGCTGACGGTGACCCGGCGCACCGGACCGACGACGAGGGCGTTCAGCACAAGATAGATCACCACCGCCGCCACCAGCGCGATGATCAGGGAGAGGCTGGCCACGCGCCAGGCAAGGTCGATCATCGCCTGTTTGAGGGGCGCCTGAGGCACCACCACTTCGATCACCCGCCCGCTTTCGGAGCCTTCTGCCAGGATGACCAGCATTTCGCCTTCGGGCGCGAAATATTCCCCCAGCGCGGCAAAGCTGCGGCCGACCATGCCGCCGCCCCGCAGGTCAACGAAGCGGGTGGGGGCTTCTTCTATTTCCATGGCCGGGGCGAGGAGCTGGAAGCGCATGTCGTCTTCCACTTCGGTGACCGCGAGAACCTCGGCCTTCTCCAGAAGGCTGCTGGAGAGCTCTTCGGACACCTCGCGCATGGGGGCTGCTTCCAGGGCAAGGGCGGCGATCCGGGCGGCCTGGGCGCGTTCGTTCAGCCATTGGGTGCGCGCATTACTGGCGGTGGGGATGAAGACCAGCGCTTCGGTCAGCAGGATGGCGCCAAGGGTGAGCGCGAACAGGCGCGCGGCAAGGCTTTCCGTCAGACGCCGCCTGCGGCGCTGCGGGGCATTGTCCGGGGGCAGGTCAGGCTCGCTCACGGGCGGAGACTTAGGCCAAAAGTGCCCGAAGGGAAACGGGCTGCCAGTGCTTGGGGTTAAGGGGCGTCGTTTGGGATGTCGATCTGCATCCAGTCCTGCGGCGGAAGGCCGTAGATCATGTCCATCACTTCCAGCTCGATCCCGACCGGGCGGCGGGCGTTGGAGTTCCAGAGGGCCACCACGCCGGAATCGAGCTCGGGATCCAGCAGCATCAGGGAGCGATACCCCTCCACGGCGCCGCGATGGCCCACCACGCGGGCGCCGGTGATGTCGTATTTGTAGGTGCGCCAGCCCAGGCCGTAGCGGGCGTCGCGCATCCGGCTTTCGAACTGGCGGCTGAGGCGGGATTGTTCGCGCGGGGTGTAGACGCGGGGGGCGTGGAGCTGGGCGAGGGTTTCCGGCGGCAGCACATCGGGCGCCAGGCCCATCTGGGCGCGGGCAAACTGGGCAAGATCGAGGATCGAGCCATTGACGCCGCCGGCGGCGGGAACCCGGTAGTAGGGCTCCTTCACGGTCTGGCGCACGGGCAGGGGCTCTCCGCGTCTGCGTTCATAGGGCTTGGCCCAGGAGGCAGACCCGGTCAGCCCGGCGCGGCCCGTGCTGGCGGTCGTCATTTGCAGAGGCTTGAACAGTGTGGAGTCCACGGCGGCGCCATAGGAGACGCTGGTTGCCGCCTCGACGATCTCGGTGACCGCATCAAAGGCGACGTTCTGGTAGGAGTGGCAGTCGCGCACCGGGCAGACGACCTTGAGGCTGCCAAGGCGGCGGCGGATCTCGGCCGGGTCGCGCCCGTCCTCCAGCAATGTGTCATAGGCATTGGAGACAACGCCCACCCGGTGGGCCAGCAGGTCCTCAAGGGTGACTTTCTCTTCGCCTTTTCCGGGCAGGCGCAGGGTGGTCTTGAAGGAGGCGAGGGTGTCATCGAGGGCAAAGCGGCCTTCGCCTGCGAGTTTTGCCACCAGGCTGCTGGCGACGCCTTTGGAGAGGGAGGCCCAGCGGAAAACTGTATCCTTTGTGACGGGGCTTTCGCCAAAGGCCGTGACGCCATAGCCGCGCGCAAAGGTGATCTCCCCGTTTTCGATCACGGCGACGGCGAGGCC
>NZ_NCJT01000197.1 GCF_002282565.1 Hyphomonas sp. 34-62-18 | reverse complement strand
ACCGCCACCTATGGCGCAAGCTATGTCGCCCTTTCCACCACGCCGCCACGCGACTTCCGCATCCGCTATACAGAGCCCAATTCGCCCGCCTCGACAGCTTCCGGCGGCCAGCCCAATTTCGAACGCGGCTCCCGCATCCTGCAGATCAACGGCATCGATCTGGTCAACACAAACTCGCAATCCGAGATCAACCAGCTTAACGCCGCCCTGTTTCCCGCCACGGCCGGCTTGACCAACAGTTTCACCGTCGAGGATCCCGACGGGATGACGCGCACAGTCTCGCTCACCTCCGTCAATCTGTCATCCAAGCCGGTAAACCGTACGCGGATCATCGATACGCCCAGTGGCGATGTCGGCTACATCCTCTTCAATACGTTCAGCCCCTTTGCCAGTGAGCGGGAAATCGTCGACGCCATCACGGAAATGCAGACAGCGGGCGTCAACGATCTTGTGCTCGACCTGCGCTATAATGGCGGCGGGTTGCTCGCCGTGGCGTCTCAGCTGAGCTACATGATCGCTGGAGAGACCCGCACCCGCAACCAGGTGTTTGAGCGTCTCCGCTTCAATGCCGCCGCCGGCAACCGCAATCCTGTAACCGGCGAGACCAATAACCCGATCCCGTTCTATTCCACTGGTGTGGGCTTCACCGTGCCGGAGGGCACGCCGCTGCCAACGCTCAATCTTCCGCGCGTGTTCGTTCTCTCCACCGGCTCCACCTGCAGCGCCAGCGAAGCGGTGGTGAACGGCCTGCGGGGCATTGGGGTTGAGGTGATCCTTATCGGGAACACCACCTGCGGAAAGCCCTTTGGCTTTTATCCCACCGACAATTGTGGCGAGACCTACTACACCATCCAGTTCCAGGGTGTGAACGGGCAGGGGTTTGGCGATTACGCCGATGGGTTCATCCCGAACAACTCACCGGCCTCCTTCGGCGTGCGCCTGCCAGGCTGTCAGGTCAGGGATGATCTCACCCGTGAACTCGGCGACGAGAATGAAGCGCTGCTTGCTGCCGCGCTCAGCTATCGCGGCTCTCTGGCGTGCCCCGCCGTCTCTGCGCAGGCAACCACGGCGGTGGGTAGCGCAGAGGCAGGCTTCAGCGGTGGCGGCATCCCGCTGCGCCCTCCGGGCCCCTCAACGCTCGAGACTAACCGCGACATGACCATGCCCGAGCGCAGATAGGAGCACCCCATCATGAAACACCATATACTGAGTGTTTCCCTGCTGGCCGGCGCCGCGGCCTGCCAGTCCTCGCCTCAGCCTGCCACCCTGGCAGATGCTTCGCCCGAAACCCTCTCAGCGGTTAAAGGCGTGCTCGCCGCCGCCGTCGACCGGGCCCAGATAGAGCTCGGCCCGGGAGATCCGGCCACGGAAACCGTCATTTCCGTCCTGCCGCCTGCGCCCGGCCCATTGGAAGGCAACAGCCCGGCCATGCCCACAGTCTTCGACATCGTGCTGATGGAAGGAGAGTGCTATGTCCGTGAGCGTCAGAGCGGCGACATGTTCCTTCTGGCAGGCATTGCCTGCACGCCTGCAGAAGCGCCTTAAGCGGCGCTGATCCGCTTCGCCACGGCCGCCGCCATGCGCTCGCCCAGCTCCGGCCCTTCCTTGGGATAGAGGTAAGGCTCGATAACTTCGAGTTCCATCAGCAAGAGCCCGCCATCTTCCCCGCGCAGCATGTCCACCCGGCCATAAAGCGGCGCCTCGTCCAGTGCGCCCAGGATTGCACGGGCGGCAGCAAGATCTTCCGCTGACGGATGGAGCACTTCCTCGCGCCCGCCATAGCTGGACTGGATGCGATAGTCGCCCGGCTGCGCGCGTTTGATCAGGGCGTGGCAGAAATCTCCATCAATGAAGATGAAGGAAAGTTCGCCTTCTTTCTGGATCATCGGCAGGAAAGGCTGCGCCATCATCGGATGCGGCATATCGGGAATGGCCTCCCCACGGCTCAGCTTGTGCTGGTCTTTGGCGCCTGCGCCCACCTGCCGCTTGAACACGACCGTATCGGCGCCCAACGCGTCGAACGCAGCCTTCGCCTCTGCCTCGCCACACGTATCCAGCCACAGCGTCGGGATCAGCTTTGCCCCCTTGGCTTCCAGGTCGCGCAGATAGGTCTTGCGGCAGTTCCAGCGCACAAGCTCAGCCGGATTGTAAAGCCGCGTCTGCTGCCCGATGGCGTCCAGCGCTGTGAGAAAATCGTCCAGCCGGTCCCAATAGTCCCAGGTCGTGCCGATGAGGGCCGCCTCAAACTGGGTCCAGTCCACCTTTGGATCGTCCCAGCATACGTCCACCACTTCCAGGCCGCGCGCGGCAAACGGGGGGCGCAGCATATCCATCATGAAGTCATGTTCGAAAGCGTCCGTGCGGCGGATGAGAGAGCCCGGAATGGTCACGCGGCTGGCAAGATAGGCGACTTTTTTCATGAGATGACACAGATCGTTTCGCTGGAGAAAAGGGGTAGGCCCCGGCCTGCGCTGCGCTCTAGCCGCCCGCAGGTCTTGTGTCCACGCGCTGTGTCTGGCAAGGCGCGCACCAGCTGAGTTTTCAAGAATTTCGAGGAGCCGCCCCCCATGACCGCAGCAAAATTTGACGTCGTCGGCCTCGGCAATGCCATCGTGGATGTTCTCGCCCGCGCAGACGACGCCTTCCTCGCGCGCCTGGGGATCCACAAGGATGTCATGCAGCTGATCGAGGAGCCGCGCGCCGAAGAACTGACGGCGCTGGCGAAAGATGCCGTCATCACCTCCGGCGGTTCGGGCGCCAACACCATCGCCGGCCTCTCCAGCTTTGGCGGCAAGGCGGCCTATATCGGCAAGATCTCGAATGATGATCTTGGCCACCAGTTCATGCGTGAGATGATGAAAGCGGGCGTGCCCTTCCACACGCGTCCGCTCGAAGAAGGCCCGGCCACCGCCCGCTCCATCATCTTCGTCACCGATGATGGTCACCGCTCGATGAACACCTTCCTCGGCGCCTCGGTCCTCTTCTCCAAGGAAGATGTCGATGCAGACCTCGTCCGCAGCGGCCAGATCCTTTACCTGGAAGGCTATCTGTTTGACCGCGACGAAGCCAAGGAAGCCTTCGTCCACGCTGCCGAGATCGCCAAGGCGGCTGGCCGCAAGGTCGCCATTACCATGTCCGACAAGTTCTGCGTTGACCGTCACCGCGCCAGCTTCCGCCACCTGGTGAAGGGCTTTGCCGATATCGTGTTCGCCAACGAAGCTGAGCTTCTCTCACTTTACGAAACCGATGATTTCGACGCGGCCCTCAAGGCTTTGCATGCCGATTGCGCTGTCGCCGCTGTCACCCGCAGCGAAAAAGGCTCGGTCGTTTTCGGGGAAGGCGAGCCTATCATCGTCCCGGCGGAGCCGGTAGAGGCTGTGGTCGACACAACCGGGGCGGGCGATCAGTACGCCGCCGGTTTCCTGTTCGGCCTCGCTCGGGGCCTTCCGCTCGCCACTTGCGCGCGCCTCGGCCATATCGCGGCCGCAGAAGTGATCGGGCATATCGGTCCGCGCCCGGTGGTGTCCTATGCCGCACTCGCAGAGGCGGCCGGTATCCGCGTCTAGGGCCCGGAATATTCCTGTCGCCTCGCGTTTCTTTCTGGAACTTTCGTTTATCTGCGGTACACTCACCGCATGAAATGGTCAGAATTGAACGATAACTGGTGCCCGGTCGCGCGGACCCTGTCCGTCGTCGGAGATCGTTGGACTTTGCTGATCCTGCGGGATTGTTTCCTCGGCAAGACCAAGTTTGAGGAGTTTGCCGCCTCCGGTGGCATGACCCGCCATATCCTGGCAGACCGGCTGAAACGCCTCGTCGAATTCGGCATTCTGGAACGCCGGGCCTATTCCACTTCGCCAAAACGCTATGATTACGTGCTCACCAGCAAGGGTGAGGAACTGCGCCCCGCCCTCAGCATCATGAAGGAATGGGGCAAGAAACACCTGCCCATCCGCCGCGCCGCTCTGGAAGGCTGACCCGGTTCAGGCCGGGTAGCGCAGGATCGCGCCCACAGACCGTCCGCCCGGAACCTCACCGTCGCGTACCGCAAACACCTTGCCGCCATTGACGATCACCCGGCGTGCCACTTCGTCCACCAGCCGGTAATTGCCGGCCGTGTCTTCCTTGGCAAAGCTCACATGGCCCTTGTCATCAATCAGGCCGGGGCGGTTATCGTTCATGTCCGCAAACAGAGTGTCGACCGCGCCATAGGTTGCGGCGCGGGCCACATCGGTCAGATCCGTCGCCGTGCGCCCGCTTGAGGAACTGAGCTCGAAGATCTGCGCCGCTTTGAACAGGTCCTCTGCATACACACTATCCAGAACAGGAATGGAGAGCCTTGCCAGTTCGTGATCCTTGATGCTGTCCGGACTGATGCGGATCTGTTCGTTTGCCATCCGGTGATAGGTGTTCACATGTGGGTAAAGGTGCGCCAACGGATCAACGGCCGCCACGATCAGCGGCGTGTCGCGGCCTGCAAGGATAGGCCGCAGCGCCGCATCAATCGCGCGCAGATAAGAAAGGTGGCGCACGCGCTGGCCTTCTTCTCCATGAATGCGCGTATAGGCAGATTTATCATTGATCGTGCTCTTGCCCGCATGGCTTGCTGCATCCTTCGGCAATCCCGGAACCTTCACCTTCTTTGCGGGCATATCAGAGAACACTTGCACCAGCCGCACACCATTCTCCGATAGCGCCAGAACAAACGCCTCATGCGGGAAAGTCACCGCCCGCATCAGCGGGAGAAGGTGAAACCGGTCTGCCACCTCCACGGATGCTTCCAGCTTGTTGGCCAGCCGGAATGTCGTCAGCCCGGCAGGGGTTGCAAACACGGCAAGACTGTTGGCCTGTACGCGCCAGAAATTGTCGTCGTCGGCAAGGTCCAGCAGGCCAATTTCCGCAAGGCCAACGTCGCGCTTGTTGTGTCCGCCTGTGCGGGCTTGTTCTGCCGCTTCGCTGATCAGATGGCGGAACTTCAACCGCGCTTCACCGATCTTCTGGGTCAGTGGCGTCGTCGGCAAATAGATGGATATGCAGAT
>NZ_NCJT01000505.1 GCF_002282565.1 Hyphomonas sp. 34-62-18 | reverse complement strand
GCCGTGCTGGATGTGGACTCAACCGAATATGATGCCTTCGATGAAGTCGATCAGGCGGGCCTAGTTGCCATCTGCGGGAGCCTGCTCACCGCCTGATACGGGCTCGGGCACTGGTTGAGGGGCCGGCGGGACCACCGGCTCAGATGCCGGCTCGACCTCCGGTTGAGGCGCGCGCTCCACGGGCGGGTTCAGCGGCCGCAGAACAGGTGCCGGCAACTCCTCCGCAGGCTGAGGGACAGGCCGTGCTTCTGCAGGGGGCGGCGCCGCCATCTCCGGCCGGGTTGGCTGTGTTTTGGGAAGAGCGGGCGCCCGTTCGAGAGTGGCAGGTTCTGCCGCCTCCGATGCCTCCAGATTGGCCGGCGGAATAGCCGCATCCACAGGTTCAGGCACGATCGGCGTCACGGGCGGCCCTGCCATCAGCTCAATCCGCTTCAGCAGGTTCTCTTCGAGAATATCCAGCCGCCGTGCCCGCAGGCCTTCAATCACGCGGATCGAATGATTGAGGTCCAGCCACACATCTCTGTCCACGGAATATGCCGGCCATTCCGGCACGCCGGGGCCGTTCGGGTCTCCCGTGCGGGCGAAGTTGGTCCAGTAGGTCATCATCGCTTCGGTCAGCGTCCGGTCGCCATCGGTAACCTTCAGGCCGGGCAGGTGGCTGTTGAACACGAACGAGATTTCCGAGGCGTGAAACGCGCCGATGGTCTGGCGCGGGGAGGGGGGCACGCGGGTGAAATGATAAAGATAGGTCGGTTGCCCCGTCTGGGCATTCCGGCGGCCCACATAGCGCATGTGAACGCCAAACAGGTCGTCGCCCAGCATGTCGGTCGCGCCCTTGTCCCAGCTCTCCAGCGTGTTCATGCCATAAAGCGCCTGCAGTGCCTTGGCCGGATTCAGTCCGAATACGGAAGCAAGGGCTTCTTCCCGTTCCTCCAGCGTACCGGTGATCGCGGCCGAAGCACGGTGGGTGACTGGATTTCGCTATAGAACAGCGTGCCTTCATCGGCATTGAAGCCCGCCAGCATCGGCACCTGCGGCGTCTCCCCGTCCCGGAAAGCCGCGCCGATGGGGCGGGGCAGCACCTTACCATCCACCACCGGCAGGAAATACGGCGCCAGATCCCCGCGCGCTTCGCTGCGGGCGATGATGGCGGCGGCGGGAATGTTGCGCAGGTCCGCCGCCCGCGCCGTATGCGGAACAAGTGTGGAGAGGAATTCGATCCCTGCTTCTTCGGCGCTTTTCACACCGGGAATGGCAGACCGCTTCAGATGCAGCGCATTGTAGGTGCTCGCCCCGCTCTGCAGGATCGCCTTGTGGAACAGCCCTTCGGATAGCGGGCTCGCCATCAGCTCGGTAACGGACTGGGCGCCTGCGCTTTCGCCAAACACGGTCACATTGTTCGGGTCGCCGCCGAATACGGCAATATTCTCGCGCACCCAGTTCAGCGCTGATACCTGGTCCAG
>NZ_NCJT01000504.1 GCF_002282565.1 Hyphomonas sp. 34-62-18 | reverse complement strand
CTCGCCCAGCGCAGCGGCGCCGCCGTTATGCCCTACGCTATCTCCACCCGTCCCGCGCCACGCCTCAACAGCTGGGACCGCTTCATCATTCCCCTGCCGTTCACGCGGGGTGCCATTGTCTTTGGCAGCCTGATCGATTGCCCACGGGACGCCTCGCCAGAGGCGTTGCAAGAAGCGCTGCAACGCGGCATGGATGAGGCAACCCGGCGGGCTGAAACCCTGGCCGGCTATCCCGTACAACCTGCAAAGCCGGAGCTTATGACGGAATGACGCCTGCGTTATTCGCCTACCGGCTCTCCACCTATGCCGCCTCGCCCTTCCTCGGCCTCGTGCTGAGCGACCGGGCCCGCAAGGGTAAGGAAGACTATCTCCGCCTGCATGAGCGCTACGCCAAGCGCCTGCCGCCCCGGCGGCCTGGCCCGCTGGTCTGGCTGCACGGGGCGAGCGTCGGCGAAAGCGGTCTGCTGCTGGAACTTGGCCGCCGCATGATTGCCGAGCGCCCCGGCCTGATGCTGGTCTTTACCAGCCAGACGGTCACCTCCGCCCGCGTGCTGGGCCCGCTGCTTCCGGACAATGCCATACATGCGATGGCCCCGCTCGACACGCCCCAGGCCGCCCGCCGCTTCATCCAGCACTGGAAACCGGACCTGTGCGTCTTTGCCGAAGGCGAGATCTGGCCAAACCTGATCCATGAAGCCCGCAAATCCGGCGCGCGCACGGCGCTCGTCAATGCACGCATGACGCAGAAATCAGCCGAAGGCTGGCACAAGGTGCGCGGCCTTTTCCGCCAGCTCGTCGGGAACTTCGACATTGTTCTGGCCGCAGATCTCGACACTGGCCAGCGTCTGGAAGGTCTCCTCGGCCGACCGGTGCGCGCCGCCGGCAATCTCAAATCCGCCCTTCCGCCGCCCAGCGCCAATGAGGTGGAGATGACGCGCATCGCCGCCAACTTCATCGCCGGGCGCCGCTGCCTGCTGGCCGCCTCCACCCATCCGGGTGAGGAGGAACTTTTCCTCGATGCGGCCGCCGCGCTGGAGGAAGATGTCGCCCT
>NZ_NCJT01000503.1 GCF_002282565.1 Hyphomonas sp. 34-62-18 | reverse complement strand
TCCTGCCCGTCCATCAGGATCTGGCCTTCGACGCGGCAGCTCTCGATGGTGTCGTTCATGCGGTTGAGGCAGCGCAGGAAGGTGGACTTGCCACAGCCTGACGGCCCGATCAGCGCAGTGACGGCCCGGTCCGGGAAGGACATGGACACGCCATGAATGGCCTGGGTGGCGCCGTAGAACACCTTGATGTCCCGGCAATCGATACGCGGAGCCGCCGCCGGGGGCGCTTCGGCAGCGGGGGCCAGCACAGAACCGGCAGCCAGCTGTGTGTGATCGGAATCCATTACCATCTCCGCTCGTACTTACGTCTCAAGAATACCACCAAGCCGTTCATCAGCAAAAGCACCGCCAGAAGGACGACAATCATCGCCGAGGTCATCGGCTCCCAGGCGCGCTCTGCATTGTTGGCCCAGGTAAAGATCAGAACGGGCATAACCGTCGACTCGTCCGTCGGGCTCGACGGCACATCACCAACAAAGGCGACCATGCCGATCAGCAGCAGTGGCGCTGTTTCGCCCAGCGCGCGGGCCATGCCGAGAATGGCGCCCGTCAGGATGCCAGGGGCCGCCAGCGGGACGACATGGTGGAACACCGTCTGCATCTGCGAGGCGCCAATCGCCAGCGCGCCGGAGCGGACCGAAGGCGGCACTGCCTTCAGCGCGGCGCGCGAGGCAATGATCACCACCGGGAACGTCATCAGCGCCAGCACAAGGCCGCCGACGAGCGGCGCTGAGCGCGGCATGCCCAGGAAATTGAGATAGACCGCTGCCCCGAGCAGGCCGAACACGATGGAAGGAACGGCAGCGAGGTTGTTGATGTTGACCTCGATGAAATCGGTGAGCCGGTTTTTCGGCGCGAATTCTTCCAGATAGACCGCCGCCAGAATGCCGATCGGGATGGCCACCAGGGCGGTGACCAGCATCGTCAGCAGGGAGCCAACAAGCGCGGCGAGGCCGCCGGCGAGTTCCGGATAGGTGGAGTCCGAATGGGTCAGCAGGCCCCAGCGCGGCACACGGTCGATCCGGTTCAAATCTTTCAGCGCAAGCGTCCA